>NZ_JAHXPU010000044.1:0-140207 GCF_047308185.1 Pantoea sp. B65 | reverse complement strand
GAGCTAACCGGTACTAATGACCCGTGAGGCTTAACCTTACAACACCAGAAGTGTTTTGGTGAGTATGTAGGGGCGGCATTCATGCCGCCCGTGCTGATAACAGCACAGAGACAACAATTTTCAGCTTTGTTCACGGAAATGAAGTCCGAAGTATTTTGCGCTGTGACAAGGCGGCAACAGAGACGGAAGGAAGGAGCATACATAAGTATGTGACTGACTTACGCGAAGGCAGCCAACGCAGTCAGAGCGTAAAAGACACAGGACAGAGCACAAAGAATTTGCCTGGCGGCTTTAGCGCGGTGGTCCCACCTGACCCCATGCCGAACTCAGAAGTGAAACGCCGTAGCGCCGATGGTAGTGTGGGGTCTCCCCATGCGAGAGTAGGGAACTGCCAGGCATCAAATTACAGGGGCGGCATTTATGCCACCCGTTAAGAAGCCTCATGCTCACGCATGGGGCTTTTTTGCGTCTGTGCGTTATGCACTGGAACCATACAGAGTCCCCTACAAGGTTTTAAGCCAGCAAACGATAAAATCAGCGATATTATCCGGCCGATTCAGATCCAGCCAGGGAATATCGAGGCTAAATTGTGTGTCACTGGCCACCGCAATCACGTGATTATCCAGCAATTCGCTGAGATCTCGCCCGCTTTCTGCCCGCCATAAGACAATTTTGGCCACCGCTTCATCTTTAAACCCCTCAACCAGTACCAGATCTAATGAAGAGGTATCCAGACGACTGGCAAGAAAATGCAGATCGAGAGGTTGGTCATGATCCGGTGTTTCCGTCATTAATGCCCAGCGCTGCTGACTGGCGACCAGCACCTGATCGGCACCCGCTTTACGTAACTCGTAACTGTCTTTTCCCGGCGTATCAATATCCATCCGGTGATGGGTATGTTTAATCAAACCGCAGCGAACATTGCGCGCTTTTAACCGTGGGATAAGTTGTTTCAGTAGCGTAGTTTTACCGGTGCCACTCCAGGCAGCGAACGCAATCAGTGGCAGCATATCAGCATTCCTCGCCATAACTGTGTAGTTCGTCCGGCGTATTGATATTCGTGAAGCTTTGCGGATCGTCGGCAAATATCACTGCTTTTGCCGCTATTTGCTGCAAAAATAGCATTAACTTACGATCGCCGCGATGCAGGAAATCTGCCAGCGGGTCAGCGACACAACGATGCACTAATGCCAGCGTCGGATGATCACGCTCGCCATTGCGCACCCATACCGCGTTGGCTTCCCCTTTCTGCTGCCATAAGCGTTTAGCCAGGTCGGGCGGCAGAAACGGGGTATCACAGGAGGCGAACAGCGCCCAGGAGCTGTTGATAAAGCGCAATGCTGCCAGCATGCCCGCCAGCGGACCGGCATAGCCAGGAAATGTATCGGCAATCACCGGAAAGCCACTTTGCTGATAGCTCTCTGTGTTACGGTTAGCACTAATGCAAAGCGTAGCTACCTGCGGTTGCAGGCGCTGCAGGACGTGCTGATAAAGCGGCAGGCCATTTAACATCATCAGCCCTTTATCTTCACCACCCATACGGCTGCCGCGACCACCGGCCAGAATAACGCCGGTGACATCTGCTATTTTTATCGGTGTTGGCGCATGCATACGGCGTAATACCTCTCTTTTCATGCGGGATTAACCCTGCTAACGTAGCGGGATATCCTCGTCTTAAGGAACACCACTATGAAATGCCATCGTCTTAATGAACTGATCTCACTGCTCCAGCCAGCATGGCAAAAGGAACCGGATCTGAATCTGCTGCAATTTTTACAGAAACTGGCCGCTGAGTCAGGTTTCTCCGGGCCGATTGAGCAACTCACTGACGATATCCTGATCTACCATCTTAAAATGCGTGATACCGAAGCGACCGCGGCGATTCCTGGCCTGAAAAAAGATTATGAAGAGGATTTTAAGACCGCGATACTGCGCGCTCGCGGGGTGATTAAGGATTAAATCCGATCCTTCAACCAACCTGCAGCGCTTTTAATGATATTCTTTGTCGCTGACTTATAGCGAAAATGGCGAACCTGCGCAATGAACCAACCAGCCTTTAACTTCCAGACGTTAAATCCTGATGCGATAGTCGATGCGCTTTGGGATACCGGCTTGCGCGTGGAGTCTGGCCTGACGGCATTAAACAGTTACGAGAACCGGGTTTACCAGTTCTCGGATGAAGATAAAAAGCGTTATGTGGTCAAGTTTTACCGGCCACAACGCTGGACGCCTGCACAGATCGATGAAGAGCATCAGTTTTCTGTCGAACTGCTTGCTGATGAAGTTCCCATCGCCGCACCGCTACTGTTGCAGGACAAAATGCTGCATCAGCATGACGGCTTTTACTTCGCCATTTTTCCCAGTCTTGGCGGACGTCAGTATGAAACCGATAATTATGACCATATGGAATGGGTGGGGCGTTTTCTCGGCCGCATCCATCAGACAGGCAAAAAACGCCTGTTTGAGGTGCGTCCGACTATCGGTTTACAGGAATATATTGTTGAGCCACGGCAGGTCCTGGAAAATACCAGCCTGATCCCGGCAAAATTAAAACTCAGATTGTTACAAAGTCTTGATCGTCTAAGCAATACTCTACAAAACTGCTGGCATAATGACTGGACGCCACTGCGACTGCATGGCGACTGCCACCCGGGCAATATCCTGTGGCGTGATGGTCCGCTGTTTGTCGATTTGGACGATGCGCGTAATGGCCCGGCAGTACAGGATTTATGGATGCTGGTTAATGGCGATCGTCAGGAGCAGCGTCTGCAGTGGGATATTCTGCTGGAAGCCTATAGTGAATTCAGCGACTTTGATGCACACGAATTGTCACTGATTGAGCCTTTACGCGCTATGCGGATGGTTTATTATCTGGCATGGATCGTTCGCCGCTGGCAGGATCCTGCTTTTCCGAGAAGTTTTCCGTGGATGACGGATGAGGATTTCTGGCGCAGACAGATTTCCATTTTTGATGAGCAGAACAAGCTGTTGCAGGAGCCACCGCTGCAGCTAATGCCTGCCTTTTGACGTTGTATTAAGGAGAGATGTTCAAGATGAAAAAGATTTGGTTTGCGCTTGTCGGTCTGGTTCTGGCATTCAGCGCCTCCGCTGCACAATTTACCGACGGGCAGCAGTATGTCACTCTCGACAAACCAGCTGCCGGTGAACCTCAGGTTCTCGAGTTTTTCTCGTTCTTCTGCCCACACTGCTATCAGTTTGAGCGTATTTACCACGTCAGCGAAACGGTGAAGAAAAACCTGCCACAAAATGTCAAAGTGGCTAAATATCATGTTGAGTTCCTCGGTGGAGATATGGGTAAAACCGTGACTCAGGCATGGGCCGTGGCGCTGGCGCTGGGTGTGGAAGACAAAGTCACTGCACCGATTTTTGATGGCATCCAGAAAACCCAAACCATCACTAATGCCGACAACCTGAAAGAGACATTTGTTAAAGCTGCTGGTATTACGCCAGAAGAGTATGATGCTGCCTGGAACAGCTTTGTGGTGAAATCGCTGGTCGCGCAACAGGAAAAAGCCGCTGCTGATGTCGATCTGCGTGGCGTGCCGGCGATGTTTGTTAACGGCAAATATATGGTTAACAACGGCGGCCTCGACACCAGCTCCATGGATAACTTCGTACAAGAATATGCCAACGTGGTGAAATTCCTCGTCGGTCAGAAGTAAGTTTACTGCCGCACTAAACGCCGGTTTTACCGGCGTTTTTTATTCCGCCGCCGTCGTTTTCGCTTATATCTCCCCCGGCTGTACCGTCAGGACAATTATCGTTAATTGCGAAAATATTTAGCCGTTGATGTTGTTTTCCTGCCAGATGAAAAATATTTGTATCCACATTAAAGCAATTTGGTAAATTCTAAAAAAAATCCTACAGATAATTATTAACGTTATGAAATCATTGATATTTAATATGGATATATTTTCCTAACATTGGAAATAACAATATGTTAGGAAACTTACGCACAAACTTATCCACAAGCTGGCGATTGGAATCTGCCCCGCAGTTTAGAAAACTTTACTGCTTTATCTGCCGAGTTATTTCAACTTTATGCCGCAGCTGTGGCATCCTTATGCCCATTCAAATGGCTAACAAAGAATGTGACTCCCTATGGCACAAATTGCAGAAAACCCACTGATTCTGGTTGATGGCTCCTCTTATCTTTATCGTGCGTATCACGCTTTTCCTCCACTGACTAATAGTGCCGGGGAACCGACGGGCGCGATGTATGGCGTGCTTAATATGCTGCGCAGTCTGTTGCTGCAATATAAGCCGAGCCATGTGGCCGTGGTTTTCGATGCCAAAGGAAAAACCTTTCGCGATGAGCTGTTCGAACACTATAAATCTCATCGCCCGCCGATGCCGGATGATCTGCGTGCACAGATAGAGCCGCTACATCAGATGGTAAAAGCCATGGGGCTGCCCCTGCTGGCAGTTAATGGCGTCGAGGCGGATGACGTGATTGGTACTCTGGCATTACAGGCGGAACAGCAGGGGCGTTCGGTGCTGATCAGTACCGGTGATAAAGATATGGCGCAACTGGTTACCCCTAATGTCACGCTGATCAACACCATGAATAACACCATTCTTGGCCCGGAAGAGGTCAATGATAAATATGGTATTCCGCCGGAGCTGATTATCGATTTCCTTGCGCTGATGGGGGATTCTTCCGATAACATTCCTGGCGTACCGGGTGTCGGCGAGAAAACCGCACAGGCTTTGCTACAGGGGCTGGGCAGCATGGCCTCGATCTACGACAATCTCGATAAAGTTGCGACACTTACTTTCCGTGGCGCCAAAACCATGTCGGCGAAGCTGGAGCAAAATAAAGAGGTGGCTTTCCTCTCTTATCAACTGGCGACCATCAAAACGGATGTTGCTCTGGATGTCACCTGCGACCAGTTAAACGTCAGTGAACCGGCGACAGAAGAGCTGCTGGGGCTGTTTAAGCATTATGAGTTCAAACGCTGGATTACCGACCTCGAAGACGGTGTCTGGTTGCAGGGTAAAAAGAGCAATGCCGTGGTGCAAAAAGCGGCAGCGGAAAGCGTGGAGCAACCGGAAGTGGCCAGCGTGTTGTCAGCCGATGGCTATGTCACCATTCTCGATGAAGAGACTTTCGACCAGTGGCTGAAAAAGCTGCAGGCCAGCGAGCTGTTTGCTTTCGACCTCGAAACGGATGCGCTGGATACCCTGAGCGCCAATATTATCGGTCTCTCTTTTGCCGTTGCGCCGGGCGATGCCGCCTATCTGCCGGTAGCCCATGATTATCTCGATGCTCCGCCGCAGCTGGATCGTAATCAGGTGCTGGCGCGCCTGAAGCCGCTGCTGGAAGATAAAAAAGCATTGAAGGTGGGACAGAATCTGAAGTTTGATCGCGGTGTGCTGAAGAACTATGACATTGAACTGCAGGGCATCAGGTTCGATACCATGCTTGAGTCCTATATGCTAAATAGCGTGATTGGCAAGCATGATATGGATAGTCTGGCGTCGCGCTGGCTGAATCATAAAACCGTGACCTTTACTGAGATCGCCGGTAAAGGTAAAAATCAGCTGACCTTTAATCAGATCGCCCTCGAACAGGCTGCCCACTACGCCGCCGAAGATGCCGATGTGACTTTACAGCTGCATCTGAAAATGTGGCCGGAGCTGGAAAAACAGCAAGGGCCCAAACAGGTCTTCGAATCTATTGAGATGCCGCTGGTCACCGTGATTTCCCGCGTTGAGCGCAACGGGGTGTTAATCGATCAGGGCATCCTGGCGACCCATTCGCAGGAGCTGACCCTCCGTCTGGCTGAGCTGGAGCTGAAAGCGCATGAGCTGGCAGGCGAACCGTTTAATCTGTCGTCAACCAAACAGCTGCAAACCATTCTGTTTGAGAAGCAGGGTATCAAACCAACCCGGAAAACGCCGGGGGGCGCACCTTCGACCAGCGAAGAAGTGCTGGCCGAACTGGCGCTGGATTATCCGCTGCCGAAGGTGATTCTTGAGCACCGTGGTTTATCGAAACTGAAATCAACTTACACCGACAAACTGCCGCTGATGATCAACCCGCATAGCGGCCGCGTGCATACCTCTTATCATCAGGCGGTGACGGCGACGGGACGTCTCTCTTCCAGCGATCCTAACCTGCAAAACATTCCGGTACGTAACGATGAAGGGCGTCGTATCCGCCAGGCTTTTGTCGCGCCAAAAGGTCATCGCATTGTCGCGGCTGACTATTCACAAATCGAACTGCGCATTATGGCCCATCTGTCGCAGGATAAAGGGCTACTGAGAGCTTTTGCGGAAGGTCAGGATATTCACCGTGCAACGGCGGCTGAGGTATTCAGCACCGCGCTGGAGAAAGTGACCGGCGAACAGCGCCGCAGTGCTAAAGCGATCAACTTTGGTTTGATTTACGGTATGAGTGCGTTTGGTTTATCCCGTCAGCTGAATATTGGTGCCGGCGAAGCGAAAAAGTATATGGATCTCTATTTCGAACGTTATCCGGGCGTACTGCAGTATATGGAGAGCACGCGTCAGCAGGCATCCGAACAAGGCTATGTATCAACCCTGGACGGGCGTCGCCTCTATCTGCCGGATATTACCTCCGGCAATGCGATACGGCGTAAGGCGGCTGAGCGAGCGGCGATTAATGCCCCAATGCAGGGTACTGCCGCCGATATCATTAAGCGTGCGATGATTGCGGTTGATGAATGGCTGCTGGCGCAGAAAACGCCGGAAGTGAAGATGATTATGCAGGTACACGATGAACTGGTGTTTGAGGTGCAGGAAGATGCGGTTGAAAGCGCCAGCACCAGGATCCGTGAACTGATGGAAAGCAGCATGAAGCTGGATGTGCCGTTACGTGTCGACGTTGGCGTCGGTGACAACTGGGATCAGGCGCACTAAGTTGTCATTATGATGATCGGGTGGGGCTGGTTTGGCTATCAAACCAGCCTTATTACGCAGCCATAAGAAAAAAGTTGGGTTAATCGGTTCAGCCTGAGAGCTGACAGGCCACCGGCGATAAAATCAGCTAAGTTTCTATCCCCTAAACATTTTCCTGGTAATTAAGCTACAGAACTCCCGTGTTTTTGTGACCGGTGTTGGGAAAACAATGTCGTTTGATGAAAATTAACTACAAAAAACGCTTTTGAGGTCCGAAAAAATCATGTAGAGTTTGAGTTGTAGGGTACAGAGGTAAGATGTTCTATCTTTCA
This sequence comes from Pantoea sp. B65, assembly GCF_047308185.1. Classification (NCBI taxonomy): domain Bacteria; kingdom Pseudomonadati; phylum Pseudomonadota; class Gammaproteobacteria; order Enterobacterales; family Erwiniaceae; genus Pantoea; species Pantoea sp. B65. The sequence continues at coordinate 132,990 of NZ_JAHXPU010000044.1, read as the reverse complement.
GACCTTTTACTTCACGTAATCGGATTTGGCTGAATATTTAGCCGCCCCAGTCATTTTATGTCTGGGGCGTTTTTTATTGGGCGAAAGGCAGGAACTGGCAGAGTGCGGCTTATCAGCACCGGAGGCATGAATGCCTCCGCGAGGGTTGTTTATTCTTCTGCGCTATCATCTTCTGTGGCTGGCGCGATCTCGCTGTACCAGCTATCAAGCTTCTGGCGTAACTTGTCGACGCCAATCTTCTTCAGTGACGAAAACATCTCAACCTGAATATCGCCAACAAAAGCCATTGAGGCTTCACGCACCATATCCAGCTGGGCCTTACGCGCCCCGGAAGCCAGCTTATCGGCTTTGGTCAGCAGTACCAGCACCGGGATGCGACTCTCAACTGCCCACTGAATCATCGACTGATCGAGGTCTTTCAACGGGTGACGAATATCCATCAGCACCACCAGGCCTTTCAGACATTTGCGCATGCGCAGATATTCAGCCAGCGCACGCTGCCATTTCAGCTTCATCTCTTCCGGGACCTGGGCATAGCCATAGCCGGGCAGGTCGACGAGGCGAATGCCTTCTTCAACCTCAAACAGGTTGATCAGCTGCGTACGTCCGGGGGTCTTACTGGTACGCGCGAGGCTTTTCTGATTAGTAAGAGTATTCAGCGCGCTGGACTTACCGGCGTTAGAACGACCAGCAAACGCGACCTCGATGCCGGTATCGGCAGGAAGGTGACGAATGTCGGGGGCGCTGGTGACAAAATGCGTTACGTGATAATTCCAGCCAGACAAAATAGAAACTCCGAAGGTCAATGTGGCGATGGCGTGATTATACCTGTAAAGCGGGCAAAGCGCCCGACAGGCGTCGTGTTAGGTGTTTTTGTGAGACATTGGCCATAGTTGCGGTAAGTTATTTCTTTTTTTAACAAGAAATAAAAATACTTTATGTATATTTATCATTGACTTGATAATTGGTACCTAAACTAAAGTACAACAAACCTTTTGCACTACCTTGTCTGTTTGACCGTTTAGTCTAAAGTAATTCGCAGAGTTTGGATAACTCTCTTCAGGATGAAGCACTCAGGGAACGTCAGGATGACGAAGAGTGGAGGACAAGGGATTGGGTTCAGTGGATCAGAACCTTACAGGAGAGGGAAGCGCTCTGGATGAGTGGACGGCACAAGGAAAAACCGGGACGTTGATTGCATAAATGGATGTAAAGGAAGACTGTCCTTCTACGGAAGGTGCGAAAAAAGGCGACAGGGTGACCTGCCGCCTTTTTTCTTCGTCCGCTTTCTGCTAGATTCGCCGCAATTCTATACTGAAGACATAATTTCCAGAGAGCCGACATCATGAAGCAACCTGCACGAGCGCCGCAGGGTAAAACCAAAGCGCCTAAAGATAAACGTACATCCCGCGAAGATATTAACCAGCAAGCGCGCGATCGTAAACAAGACAAAAAACACCGCGGCAATGCCTCTGGCAGCCGTGCCAACCCGATTGCCCGCAACCCGACGAAAGGCGACGACAGCAAAGCAAAAGATCCGCGTATCGGCAGCAAAAAGCCGGTGCCGCTGATTGCTGAGGGGGTGCAGACTAAACCGGTGAAAGTGAAGAAAGAAAAAGAAGCGGTTGAGAAACAGCCAAAGCTGAGCCCGCAAGAAGAGCTGACGATGCTGGAGAACAGCGAACGTCTGGATGGTCTGCTGGATCGGCTGGAAAATGGCGAAACGTTACCTGCAGAAGAGCAGGCGTGGCTGGATCAGACACTGGATCGTATTGATGTGCTGATGGAGCAGTTGGGCATCGAATTAGGTGACGACGAAGACGGCGACGAAGCGGAAGAAGATATGTACCGCCTGCTGAAGGGCGGTAACTGATCGGCATTTTTCTGTCGCGAATACCGGTATTCTGCCCGCAGGGTACCGGTTGCGAGGATTAAGCAGATGCTTTGGCCTGGATCAATTTTAGCATTGTTTCTGATATGTTATCTGATTGGGTTATTCGTTAAACTACGGCGCCTGTCGCGGCTGAAATCCCGTTTGCGACGCGACACCGTCAATCGGCAGCTGAAACAGCTTCCTCAGGCACGACGGTCTGTACGACGACGTAAATGGAAGGAGTAACCATGTCCACGCCAACGATTGAATGGGATCTGGCCCTGATTCAGAAATATAACTATTCCGGGCCGCGCTACACCTCCTATCCTACCGCACTCGAATTCAATCAAAGTTATAACGAAGCCTCCTTCCGCCAGGCGGCGTTGCGCTACCCTGAACGGCCACTGTCGCTTTACCTGCATATCCCGTTCTGTCACCGCCTGTGCTACTTCTGTGGCTGCAATAAGATCGTCACGCGTCAGCAGCATAAAGCCGATCAATACCTGGATGTCCTCGAGCAGGAGATCCGCTCACGTGCGCCGCTGTTTACGCAGCGTACGGTGACGCAGATGCACTGGGGCGGCGGTACCCCCACCTTCCTCGATAAGGCGCAAATTACCCGCCTGATTGATCTGCTGCGCAGCTGTTTCAACTTCAGTGCCGACGCGGAACTGTCGATTGAAGTCGATCCGCGCGAAATTGAGCTGGATATTCTCGACCACCTGCGCGCGGCGGGTTTTAACCGGCTGAGCATGGGGGTGCAGGATTTTAATAAGCAGGTGCAGGAAAAAGTGAACCGCGTGCAGGATGAGGCGTTTATTTTTGCTTTGATCAAGCGCGCGCGCCAGCTGGGCTTCACCTCAACCAATATTGATTTGATCTATGGCCTGCCGGCGCAGACCGCGGAGAGTTTTGCCTTCACCCTGCAAAAAGTGGCCGAGCTGAATCCCGATCGCCTGAGCGTCTTTAACTATGCTCATTTACCGGAGCTGTTTGCGGCGCAACGCAAAATCAAAACGGCGGATCTGCCCGACGCCAGCCAGCGTCTGGCGATTCTGCAGCAAACCATCGCGACGCTAACGGCGGAAGGCTATCAGTTTATCGGCATGGATCACTTTGCCCGTCCCGATGATGAACTGGCGGTTGCCCAGCGGGAAGGGAAGCTGCACCGCAACTTTCAGGGGTACACCACGCAGGGCGACAGTGATTTACTCGGGATGGGAGTGTCGGCGATTAGTATGATCGGCGACAGTTATGCCCAGAACCAGAAAGTAATGAAGGATTACAGCGCCAGCGTCAGCCTGCAAGGTAATGCGCTATGGCGCGGTTTAACCTTAACCGATGATGACTGTCTGCGACGTGATGTGATCAAGGCGCTGATTTGCCATTTTGCGCTCGATTTCGCGCAGATTGAACAGCGGTGGCAAATCGACTTTTCACATTACTTTGCGCCAGATCTGGCTCTGCTGCAGCCGTTGATTGAGGATGGGCTGGTGGATCGCCACGAGAAGGGCCTTCAGGTGACCGCTAAGGGACGTTTGCTGATCAGGAATATCTGTATGTGCTTTGATCGCTACCTGCGCCAGAAAGCGCGTACGCAGCAGTTTTCGCGGGTGATCTGAAAATAAAACGGGCGGCATTGATTGCCGCCCGTTGTCGTATTATTCCATTCCCAGCTCTTTCAGCTTACGCGTCAGCGTATTGCGGCCCCAGCCCAGCAGGCGTGCCGCCTCCTGTTTATGACCTTGCGTATGACGCAAGGCGGTAGTCAGCAGCGTTCTTTCCATCTCCGGCTGTGCTTCCGACAGCAGGTTTTGATGACCGGAACGCAATGCACGATCGGCCCACTGCGCTAACAGGGTTGCCCAGCTGTCCGGCAGCGATTGCACCGGATTTTCCGGCGTCGAGGTTTCAAACAGTTCAGACGGCAGATCCTGAATCAACACTTCCTGACCAGCCGCCATCACCGTCAGCCAGCGACAGGTATTCTCCAGCTGACGTACGTTACCGGACCAGTGCAGTCGGGTTAAGGCTGTTTCGGTTTCCGGATGCAGAATTTTCGCTTCAACACCTAACTCACGTGCCGCCACTTGCAGGAAGTAACGTGCCAGACGCGGAATATCTTCACGACGTTCACGCAATGGCGGCAAATGCACGCGGATCACATTCAGGCGATGGAACAAGTCTTCACGGAATTTACCTTCCTGGACGCGCAGCTCAAGGTTCTGGTGGGTTGCGGCAATGATACGCACATCCACTTTGACCGGCGCATAGCCGCCGACGCGATAGAACTGACCATCGGCCAGCACACGCAGTAAGCGGGTTTGCACATCAAGCGGCATATCACCAATTTCGTCGAGAAACAGCGTACCGCCATCAGCCTGTTCAAAACGGCCCTGACGAATCTGATTGGCGCCGGTAAAAGCCCCTTTCTCGTGGCCAAACAGTTCCGACTCAATCAAATCTTTCGGGATGGCGGCCATATTCAGCGCAATAAACGGCGCTTTGGCGCGCGGACTGTGGCGATGCAGCGCATGTGCCACCAGCTCTTTACCAGTCCCTGACTCGCCATTAATCAGCACGCTGATCGAGGAACGCGACAGACGGCCGATAATACGGAACACGTCCTGCATCGCTGGCGCTTCACCGATAATATCGGTGGTCGGGCCATTGACCGGCTGGTTACGCGGCTGCTGCTGTTCCTGATAGTGGCTGATAGCGCGTTCAACCAACGCCACCGCTTCGTCAATATCAAAAGGTTTTGGCAGGTAATCAAAAGCACCCTGCTGATAAGCGCTAACGGCAGCATCCAGGTCGGAATGCGCGGTCATTATGATGACCGGAAGCATTGGGTGACGCTGTTTAATCTGCTTTAGTAACGCCAGGCCATCCATGCCGGGCATACGAATATCTGATAACAAAACGTCTGGGGTTTTGGTGGCGAGCGCTTCCAGCACCTCGTTTGCGCTATCAAAGGTCGCGCAGCTTAAACCGGCTCCAGTGAGCGCACGTTCAAGCACCCAGCGGATGGAGCTATCGTCATCGACGATCCAAACTATCCCTCGTTGCATAGAAACCTCACTGGCGAATAGGCAGGTAAACCGAGAATTCGGTATGACCGGGCCAACTGTTAAATTCTATTTTTCCTGAGTGCTGATCGATCAGACTGCGAGCAATGGAAAGCCCCAAACCGGTGCCCCCCTCACGTCCGCTCACCATCGGATAAAACAGCGTATCCTGCAGTTGTGCCGGAATGCCTGGACCGTCATCTTCAATATCGATGCGCGCGACCAGACGATAACGTACGCCATGCAGCGTCAGCTGAAATGCTGTGCGCGTACGTAAAGTAATGGTTCCGCCTTCTTCACCTAATGCCTGCAGCGCGTTGCGAACTACATTCAGCAACACCTGTTCCAGCTGGTCGGGGTCATGCGGTAATTCAGGTAAACTTGGGTCGTAATCCCGCACCAGCGTCACATTATCCGGCAACTCCATTGTCACCAGGTTAACCACGCGTTCGGATACCTGATGAATGCTTTGCGTAACGTGCATGCCGGGCTGTTGCGGCCCTAACAGGCGATCAACTAAATTGCGCAGACGGTCGGCCTGCTCAATGATCACCTTGGTATATTCGGTTAATGACGGGTCGGGCAGGGCTTTCGCCAGTAACTGCGCCGCACCGCGTAATCCACCCAGCGGGTTCTTTATTTCATGCGCCAGGCCGCGAACCAAATCACGCGCGGCAACCTGCTGAGCATGCTGAATCTGTTCCTGACTGAGACGACGCTGATTATCCATTGGCGCCATTTCCAGCAGGATAAAACCATCAGGTAGCCGTTGTGCCGTCAGTGACATAATGTGCGCGCGGCTGTCCACCACCAGCGTAACTTCGCTGTCGGTAAATCCCTGGCCGGCATCAAGGCTTTCGCGCATGACATCAATATTTAGCGAGAAATAGCCCATCAGATCTGGCAATGGTGTGCCAAACAGCTTGCGGGAGCTTTGCGCCAGTAGCTGCTGTGCGGCCGGGTTGGCGTAATGAACCACCAGCTCGTTATCGACCAGCAAGATACTGTTAATCAGAGAGTTGAGAATCTGCCCAGCATCGGGCAGGGTGCCAGTTGCCATACAGCTTTCCCCTGCACTCAGCCTGTATTACCGGTCATATATCTGGCAAAACAGGCACTATTTTGGTGCATTATAGTCGTCAGTTCAGAAATCATCGTCTTTAACGATGGTTTTGTGGAGAAAAAAGCCCATCCGAAGATGGGCTGAAAGTTTCCACGGCAACAAAAACGTCGAACCAATTAAACGCTGTAGTAAAGCTCAAACTCTACCGGATGCGGAGTCATGCGAACGCGATCCATTTCTGCCTTACGCAGGTCGATGTAAGCATCGATCGCGTCGTCAGTGAACACGCCACCACGAGTCAGGAACTCACGGTCTTCGTTCAGGGCATTCAGCGCTTCTTCCAGAGAGCCTGCTACTTTTGGAATCTCAGCTTCTTCTTCCGGCGGCAGGTCATACAAGTTCTTATCCATAGCATCGCCAGGATGGATCTTGTTGATGATGCCGTCCAGGCCAGCCATCAGCAGTGCTGAGAACGCCAGGTATGGGTTAGCCGCTGGGTCAGGGAAGCGAGCTTCGATGCGACGTGCTTTCGGGCTGGCGACCACTGGGATACGGATAGAAGCAGAACGGTTACGGGCAGAGTAAGCCAGCATAACCGGTGCTTCGTAGCCTGGGACCAGACGCTTGTATGAGTTGGTGGTTGGGTTTGCCAGCGCGTTGATTGCTTTAGCGTGTTTGATCACACCACCGATGTAGAACAGGGCGATGTCAGACAGGCCGCCGTATTTGTCGCCAGCGAACAGGTTGTTGCCGCCTTTAGACAGGGACATATGGCAGTGCATACCTGAACCGTTGTCACCGAAAATAGGTTTCGGCATAAAGGTCGCGGTTTTGCCGTAAGCGTGAGCAACGTTGTGCACGACATATTTGTAGATCTGAATTTCGTCCGCTTTTTTGGTCATGGTATTGAAGCGGGTAGCCACTTCGTTCTGACCAGCAGTTGCCACTTCGTGGTGATGAGCTTCAACAACCAGGCCCATCTGTTCCATGGTCAGACACATGGCAGAACGGATGTCCTGTGATGAATCGACCGGTGGTACCGGGAAGTAGCCGCCTTTGATACCTGGACGGTGGCCTTTGTTGCCGCCTTCGTATTCTTTACCGGTGTTCCATGCCGCTTCGATATCGTCGATAGCAACGTGTGAACCGGAAGTGGTGGCGCCGAAACGCACGTCATCAAACAGGAAGAATTCTGGTTCTGGTCCGAACAGGACAGTGTCCGCGATACCGGAAGAGCGCAGGAAATCTTCTGCACGCTTAGCGATAGAACGTGGGTCACGATCGTAGCCCTGCATGGTGCCTGGCTCAAGGATGTCACAACGGATGATCAGAGTAGGATCTTCAAAGAACGGATCCAGAACTGCAGTGGTAGCATCTGGCATCAGAACCATGTCTGATTCGTTGATGCCTTTCCATCCGCCGATGGAAGAACCATCGAACATTTTGCCTTCTTCGAAGAAGTCAGCGTTAACCTGATGAGCAGGAATGGTAACGTGCTGCTCTTTACCCTTGGTATCGGTAAAACGCAGATCGACGAACTTAACTTCGTGCTCGTTCATCATCGACAGAACGTGTTCAGCGGACATACTTAACTCTCCTGGATTTTGTCATTGTCGTCGTGGTTCGAGAACTTCACGATGCGGAACGCGTAAATTGGCGCGTACACCTGATAATAAAGATCTCAGACAAGCTATCAACCGTTGTGGAAACTGCCGTTTTCGCTTGAATAGACTAAAGCGAAATCTATGCCAACTTTTTTATTTAGCCGAAAAGGCGTTATCATGCGCCCTCTCGTGAGACGAGAGATGCACCATGATGGATGTCGCGCACCATTATGGTGCTTTTGAATGATTAATGGGCACTAGTTTGGTGCAAATTCTTGACGGAGTGCAATCTTTGCACTGTAAATGGCTGTAAAAGCAATCCCGACAGTAATCTTTATATGAAATTTGTGATCCTGTTCAGTCCTTCGATTAATCCGTGTACAATAGCGCGCTATTTCTAATGCCTGAGGCAAAGCTGTGATCGAAAATTTGCGTAACATCGCCATTATTGCCCACGTTGACCATGGTAAAACTACCCTGGTTGATAAGTTGCTGCAGCAGTCCGGGACCTTTGATTCCCGCACCGAAGCAACCGAACGCGTAATGGACTCCAACGATTTGGAGAAAGAGCGTGGGATCACCATCCTCGCCAAAAACACCGCCATTAACTGGAGAGACTACCGCATCAACATCGTGGATACTCCAGGTCACGCCGACTTCGGTGGTGAAGTTGAGCGTGTAATGTCAATGGTTGACTCCGTACTGCTGGTTGTCGACGCAATGGATGGCCCGATGCCGCAAACCCGTTTCGTGACCAAGAAAGCTTTTGCTAATGGTCTGAAACCGATTGTTGTAATCAACAAAGTTGACCGTCCGGGCGCACGTCCAGATTGGGTTGTCGATCAGGTATTCGACCTGTTCGTTAACCTCGACGCGACCGACGAGCAGCTCGATTTCCCAATTATTTATGCATCTGCGCTGAACGGTATCGCCGGTACTGACCATAACGATATGGCAGATGATATGACCCCGCTGTATCAGGCGATCGTCGATCACGTTTCTCCTCCACAGGTAGAAATGGAAGCGCCGTTCCAGATGCAGATTTCTCAGCTGGACTACAACAACTACGTTGGCGTTATCGGCATCGGCCGTATCAAACGCGGCGTGGTTAAGCCAAACCAGCAGGTTACTATCGTTGATAGCGAAGGCAAAACCCGTAACGGTAAAGTCGGTAAAGTTCTGACCCATATGGGTCTGGAGCGTATTGATGCGACACTGGCTGAAGCTGGCGACATCATCGCCATCACTGGTCTGGGCGAACTGAACATCTCTGACACCATCTGCGACCCGCAGAATGTGGAAGCGCTGCCAGCCCTGAGCGTTGATGAACCTACCGTAACCATGTTCTTCAACGTCAACACCTCGCCATTCTGTGGTAAAGAAGGTAAGTATGTGACTTCACGTCAGATCCTTGACCGTCTGAACAAAGAACTGGTGCACAACGTGGCATTGCGCGTTGACGAAACTGAAGATGCTGATGCATTCCGTGTTTCTGGTCGTGGCGAGCTGCACCTGTCAGTACTGATCGAAAACATGCGTCGCGAAGGCTTCGAGCTGGCGGTGTCACGTCCGAAAGTTATCAACCGTTTGATCGACGGCCGTCACCAGGAACCGTTTGAAAACGTGACCCTGGACATCGAAGAACAGCATCAGGGTGCTGTGATGCAGGCGATGGGTGAGCGTAAAGGCGATGTTAAAGACATGGTGCCAGATGGCAAAGGTCGTATTCGTCTCGATTACCTGATCCCGGCTCGTGGTCTGATCGGTTTCCGTACTGAATTTATGACCATGACTTCCGGTACTGGTCTGCTGTACTCCACCTTCAGCCATTACGACGACGTTCGTCCGGGCGAAATCGGCCAGCGCCAGAATGGCGTACTGATCTCTAACGGTCAGGGTAAAGCCGTCGCGTTTGCGCTGTTCAGCCTGCAGGATCGCGGTAAGCTGTTCCTGGGTCACGGTGCGGAAGTGTATGAAGGCCAGATCATCGGTATTCACAGCCGTTCTAACGACCTGACAGTTAACTGCCTGACCGGTAAGAAACTGACCAACATGCGTGCTTCCGGTACCGATGAAGCGACCACCCTGGTTCCGGCAGTGAAAATGTCACTGGAACAGGCGCTGGAGTTTATCGATGATGACGAACTGGTAGAAGTGACTCCTACCTCCATTCGTATCCGTAAGCGCCACCTGACCGAGAACGATCGTAAACGTGCTTCTCGCGGTAGCAAAGACGCTTAAGTTCAGCCTGGTCTGAAGTAAGAAAGCCCCGATTATCGGGGCTTTTTTTTTCCCGGGCAGTTTTATCTCCCGCCAATAAAATACCTGTCGCGCGAAAAATTGTGAGAACCCCCACATACCGGCAGGCGGAATCAGGCTACTTATTTAGTCGCCCCTGATGCAAAAAGTCGGGCCAGGTTCTGATTTCGCTTATCCTGCCGCTTGTTACCTGTTCAGTCCTCTGTTTTACCGCTAGAGTGAATAACTCACCGGAACAAAAGGAGATGACCATGCTGTATATCTTTGATTTAGGTAACGTCATTGTTGATATTGATTTCAACCGTGTGCTCGGCGTGTGGAGTGATCTTGGTCGTGTACCGCTGGCGACGCTAAAGAGCCGCTTCCGCATGGGTGAAAATTTTGAACAGCATGAACGCGGTGAAATCAGCGATGAACGCTTCGCGGCAGTACTGTGTAATGAGCTGGATATTGCCCTGAGTTACGAGCAGTTTACTACCGGCTGGCAGGCAGTATTTATCGATGTCCGCCCGGAAGTGATCGCCCGAATGCATGCACTGCGCGCCCAGGGGGACCGGGTAGTGATCCTGTCTAATACCAACCGGCTGCATTGCAGTTACTGGCCCTCGGAATATCCGCAAGTGGAGCAGGCCGCGGATAAGCTCTATCTGTCGCAGGATATGGGATTGCGCAAACCTGATGCGGCGATTTATCAGCAAGTCCTGCAGCAGGAAGGCGTAACGGCGGATCAGGCGGTGTTCTTCGATGATAACCTGGCGAATATCGAAGCGGCGCGCGCACTGGGCATTACCAGTATCCATGTCACTGACGCCAGCGTGATCCCGGCTTATTTTACTCAGCCGCACCCATAAGCGATGTCGGTGATTAAACATACGCGTCATACGGCGCGGGTACTGTTTGCCTGGTTAAAACTGCTGTGGCGACGAATTGAGCATGATGGCATGACTACCCATGCCGGCAACCTCGCCTTTGTCTCGTTACTGGCGCTGGTGCCGCTGATTGCGGTGGTGTTTGCGCTGTTCGCTGCTTTCCCGGTGTTCTCTGATGTCAGCATTCAATTGAAGAATTTTATCTTCTCCAATTTTGTGCCCGCGGCGGGAAACACTATCCAGCGTTATCTGGAACAGTTCGTCGCCAACGTCAATAAAATGACGGTGATTGGTGCCACAGGGCTGATTATTACTGCGCTGTTATTGATGTACTCGGTGGATACGGCGCTGAACGCTATCTGGCGCAGCAGCAAAAAGCGTCCGCTGGTCTATTCCTTTGCCGTGTACTGGATGATTCTGACCCTCGGCCCGCTGCTGGCGGGAGCCAGCCTGGCCATCAGTTCTTATCTGCTGTCGCTGCGCTGGATGGCGGTGACCGGCGTAACCAGCCTGATCGACCAGCTACTGCGTATTTTCCCTCTATTACTCTCCTGGCTGGCATTCTGGCTGCTGTACAGTATTGTGCCAACCACCAGAGTGCCGCCGCGCGATGCGCTGATTGGCGCGCTGGTGGCCAGTTTACTTTTTGAGCTGGGCAAAAAAGGTTTTGCGCTCTATGTTACGATGTTTCCCTCATACCAGCTGATTTACGGTGTGCTGGCGGTGATACCCATTCTTTTTCTCTGGGTATACTGGACCTGGTGTATCGTACTTTTAGGGGCGGAAATCACAGTATCTTTGGACGACTATCGCCAGTTAAAACGAAAAGAACAAGAAAAGGCTAACGGGGAACCATGATTGCGTTAATACAGCGAACGCTGAATGCCAGTGTGACGGTGGCTGGAGAGACCATCGGCGAAATTGGGCCAGGATTACTCATCTTGCTTGGCGTGGAAAAAGGAGATACCGAACAGAAAGCCGGGCGTCTGTGCGAACGCGTATTAGGCTATCGCATTTTCGGCGATGAAAACGACAAGATGAATCTGAATGTACAGCAGGCGGGCGGCAGCGTGCTGGTGGTGTCTCAGTTCACCCTGGCGGCGGAAACAAATAAAGGCATGCGGCCCGGTTTTTCTGGTGGTGCCGAGCCGGCAGAAGCTGAACAACTGTATAATTATTTCGTCGGATGTTGCAGGGAGAAGGGCATAGCGACGGAAACCGGCCGCTTCGCGGCAGACATGCAAGTCTCGCTGGTCAATGATGGCCCCGTCACCTTTTGGTTACAGGTGTGAGCCAGTTAGCTGAGCGGCAATGGACAGGCCAGGCGAGCTCTGACAGAGAGAACCACTTTATGTATCACCTTCGTGTACCTGAAACGGCAGAAGAGCTGGATATCTATTATCAGTTTCGTTGGGAGATGCTACGCAAACCGCTGCACCAGCCGCTGGGATCGGAACGCGATGCCTGGGATGCGATGGCGCATCATCAAATGGTGGTGGATGAAGAGGGTAAACCGGTAGCCATCGGGCGACTGTATATCAATGCTGACAATGAAGCGGCGATTCGCTTTATGGCGGTTCATCCCTCAGTTCAGGGCAAAGGACTGGGCACCCTGATGGCGATGACACTGGAGTCCGTGGCGCGTCAGGAAGGGGTGAAGCGTGTGGTCTGCAGCGCGCGTGAGGATGCGGTCGAATTTTTTGCCAAGCTGGGTTACGTCAACCAGGGGGAAATTACCGCGCCGCAAACCACGCCGGTACGCCATTTTCTGATGATCAAACCGGTAGTTACCCTCGATGACATTTTGCATCGCGCCGACTGGTGCGGGCAGTTGCAGCAGGCATGGTACGAACATATCCCATTAAGCGAGAAAATGGGCGTGCGTATTACCCAGTACACCGGGCAGAAATTTATCACCACCATGCCAGAGACCGGTAACCAGAATCCGCACCACACCCTGTTTGCCGGCAGCCTGTTCTCTCTGGCGACGCTTACCGGCTGGGGGCTGATTTGGCTGTTGCTGCGCGAACGTCATCTTGGCGGCACCATTATTCTGGCGGATGCGCATATTCGCTATAGTCATGCGATTACCGGTAAACCCGGCGCGATAGCCAATCTGGGATCGCTCAGTGGCGATCTGGATCGCCTGGCGCGTGGACGCAAAGCGCGCGTGCAGCTGGAAGTGGAACTGTTTGGCAATGATCTGCTGGGCGCGGTGTTTGAAGGGGTGTTTATCGTACTGCCAGCGGATCCGGATGGACCGCTGGAAGAGGGCGGTTCCGGCGGCAATATTAATTAGTTTTGGTGGTCAGGAAGTGCCTGAAACCCTGTAGGGGAGCCATTTATGGCTCCCGTTACATTTATGGCTCCCGTTACATTTATGGACGTAGTTCGCCATTCACCAAATGCTGCTGCACGCTCTGATCATTGGCGTTCACTGACAGGGTGCCGCTGGCGCTTTGACGCAACGGCGTAGCCGCCGCCAGGCTGGCATCGAGTTTTAACTGCAGACTTCCGGTTCCCGGTAGCGGTACGGCCGGCCAGCCCCAGTTGTGCAACAGACCGGTTGCAACCCCACGTCCGTTCAGGGTTAATGACAATGCCCGCGCAGGTTGTTGCGAGACGGTAGCTAAACTTTCCAGCATCCCCTCACCGGCAAATGCACTCATTTCAGTCACGTTAATCTGATTACTGTCCGCCGTTAACGCCAGTGAAGGATGACGCAGATCGGTTCGGTTAAAGGTGGCTTCCGCGGCGTTAAAGTTAAGGGCGCCGGCCCAGATACCCCACTGATGATCGCGGGCCATCAGCAGATTACTGCCGTTACCATCCAGCGCCGTCATCTGGAAAGGGAATGCCGGATTGATATCAATCACCAGATTGCGATTAGCGGCGAAACGGGTTACCGCCACGCTATCCAGCCAGCCCGGTAGCTGTTGCATCCAGCGGTCACGCCAGTTTGTCGGCAGGGTATACTCCAGACCGGCAACCACCAGTTCATCCAGCGTCAGACGCTTATTGCTGCGCAGCCACTGCCCTTTAGTGCGGATCAGTCCATTCACCCAGCGAGAGCTGAACTGCGAGATATTGATACCCTCGGGCGTGAAGTCCATATTCACAATCGGATCGTTAAGCTCCAGCTGGCCGTTGATAAAGCTGCTGGCGTTCATCGACAGCGATCCACCGTTGCTTTCCCAGTCGCCATTACGCAAGGTCAAATCCTTCAGCGACAGGTCGAGATCGGTGACGGCCCAGTCCGGCCCCTGCAAACGCGCATCGGTCACATCAACGCGTTCGAACTGCACCGAAGGCAGGTTAAGCAGCGGTTGCAGGAAGTCGGTCAGCGACTGAGCGGATTGCAGACGTACATCATTCAGGCGCAGATTTGCGATGCGCCAGTTACCCTGGGCATCACGTTCGGCGTTGCCGGTCATTGAGCCGCGTGCCAGGTCGGCGCCGACATTGCTGAATACCAGACGCTGATTATCAATGCGCCCCTGCAACAGCACATTGCTGCCGGGGACGCCATTGAGCACCATTGTGCTGGCACTCAGCTGGAAGCTGGCATTATTACCCAGTACATTGCCTACCCCCGGCTGCCACGGCATTACGCCGCCGTTGACGCGTTGCGCGCTGATCGGCAGTACGCTGTGCGGACTGTCGATAGCCATATCGCTAAGCTGTAAGCGTCTGGCCTGCAGCGGCCATGCCACACTGCTGTCAGAAACATTCAGGGCGCCGCCACTCAGCTCTACACTGTCAAATTGCAGTGGATCGCTGAACTGCGCCAGCGTAAAGCCCAGATCGACACGTTTTGCCACCAGCACCGCAGGCTGACCATCATGGCCAAAGGTGACATCACTCAGTATCAGATGTGAGGGCGAGGAAAAATCGTGCTCAACTTTGGCTACCGACAGATGATAGTCGGTACGATCGCTGATCCAGCGACTGGTCCAGTCAGCTCCCCAACTTGTCTGCAGCAAAACATACATCACCACCAGTACTAACAGAATCAGTAACAGCAGCGTCAGAAAAAATTTTCCGATAAATTTCATTGCATCCTTCCCTATGAATTTCCGGTGTCCGGTTGTTATGCCTGAATTACCCATATAGCTCAACAGGCTGGATGTAAAGTCAGACAAACTCACTGAAAAATCAGTGGGAATACGGGCGAGTTCTGCCCCGCCCGGTGCAGGTTACTTCTCTTGCGGGAAAACCAGATTCAGTACAATGGCAGTGATACCGCCAGCGGCGATGCCCGAAGAAAGCAGGGTTTTCAGCCAGTCGGGCGCAAATTGCAGAATCAATGGTTGCTGAGAAACACCGAGACCCACCGCCAGTGATAAGGCAATAATCATAATCGCGCGACGGTTCAGCGGTTCGCGAGACACGATACGCACGCCTGAAGCGGCAATGGTACCAAACATCACAATGGTGGCGCCACCAAGAACCGGTTCAGGGATATGCTGCACAAAGCCGCTGACTGCCGGGAACAGACCCAGTACGATCAGCATCAGCGCGACAACAAAGCCGACATAGCGGCTGGCGACACCGGTCAGCTGGATAACGCCATTGTTCTGACCAAAGCAGGAGTTAGGGAAGGTGTTGAACAGCGCAGAGACAAAGGAGTTCAGACCGTTTGCCAGTACTCCGCCTTTCAGACGCTTCATATACAGCGGTCCGCTTACCGGTTGCTCTGATACATCGGACGTAGCGGTGATATCACCAATGGTTTCCAGTGAGGTCACCATAAACACCAGCATCAGCGGGATCAGCAGGTTCCAGTCGAAGCCGAGGCCGTAATAGAACGGCGTCGGGATGGCGATCAGGGCATTATTGGTGGCCGGGCCGCTCTGTGGCAGCATATCCAGCGCCCAGGCCAGCAGATAACCCACGGCCATCGCAATCACCAGCGAGGCGACGCGCAGATAAGCGTTGCGCTGACGATTAAGCAGAATAATTACCGCCAGCACCACCCCGGCCAGCAGCAGATTGCGCGGGGCGCCAAAACTGTGATCGTTCATCGCCGCGAAACCACCGCCGATGGAGGTGAGACCAACCTGAATCAGCGACAGGCCGATAATCATCACCACAATGCCGGAAACCAGCGGGGTAATGATGCGGCGCGCCAGATGCAGTACGCGCGACAGCAGCATTTCGGTGCAGGACGCAATCATCAGCGTACCAAACAGCGCGGCCATCATGGTCGGTACATCGGCGCCGCCGTTTTTCAACACCATACCGCCCATAATCAGCGGAGTAACAAAATTAAAGCTGGTGCCCTGAATTGACAGCAGGCCGGAACCTACCGGTCCCCAGGTTTTAATCTGTAAAATCGAGGCGACGCCCGAGGCGAACAGCGACATGCTGATAATGTGCTGAGTATCCTGCGCCGGTAAACCCAGAGCCTGACAAATCAACAACGCCGGGGTGATGACGGCGACAAACATCGCCAACAGATGCTGACAGGCGGCAAACAGCGTTTGTGGCAGGGGTGGACGGTCTTCAAGGCGGTAAATCAGCTCGCTTTTAGCGGCAGGAGTGGGGTTACGGTTTGCTGTTACAGCATCAATTTCGGCGGACATTTTAACGGTTCCCGGGCGGCAAAGTGGCGATTTTAATCTTCTGCCAGGCAAAAGCAATCGTTTGCCAATTTTCCGTATCGATTAAACAATTCTGTAACTCAGGCGGAATGGATAGCAGGAGAGAGGGGGGTGAGGTGGCAATACGCGAAGGTATGTCCGATCAGGCGTTAGTATAACGCTCGGTTTCCGGCAGCCAGCGTTCAATCAGTGCCTGGGCTTGCTCGGGATAGTGCTGGTGGATATGGCGCGCCACGCGCTGCACTTCCGGGATCATCGCCTGATCGCGCAGCAGGTCGGCGACTTTAAACTCGGCATTGCCGGTCTGGCGGGTGCCAAGCATTTCACCTGGCCCACGAATTTCCAGATCGCACTGGGCTATAACAAAGCCGTCATTACTGTCGCGCAGCACCTGCAGGCGTTTCTGTGCGGTTTTGCTGAGTGGCGCTTTATACAACAGTACACAGTGCGAGGCGATGGCTCCGCGTCCAACGCGGCCACGTAACTGATGCAACTGGGCCAGCCCCAGACGTTCCGGGTTTTCAATAATCATCAGGCTGGCGTTGGGCACGTCAACACCGACTTCAATTACCGTAGTGGCCACCAGCAGCTGGATATCACCCTGCTTAAACGATTGCATCACTTCCTGTTTTTCCTGCGGCTTCATCCGGCCATGGACCATCCCGACCTGCAGATCCGGCAGCGCAATTTTCAGCTCTTCCCAGCTGGCTTCGGCGGCCTGCGCTTCCAGCAACTCTGATTCTTCAATCAGTGTACAGACCCAGTAAGCCTGGCGTCCCTCTTCACTACAGGCACTTTTCACCCGGGCAATAATATCCGCGCGGCGAGTATCAGGAATGGCGACGGTGGTTACCGGCGTACGCCCCGGCGGCAGTTCATCGATGGTGGAGGTATCAAGATCGGCATAGGCCGTCATCGCCAGGGTTCGCGGGATTGGCGTGGCGGTCATAATCAGCTGATGGGGATGGAACCCCTGTTCCTCGCCTTTTTCCCATAGCGCCAGACGCTGGTGGACGCCAAACCGGTGCTGCTCATCAATAATCACCAGCGCCAGACCATTAAACTGCACCTGCTCCTGGAAAATCGCATGGGTGCCGACAATCATCGCCACCTGACCACTGGCAATCGCTTCCTGTTGCGCCTGACGGGCTTTCCCTTTCTGTTTACCCGCCAGCCAGCCGACTTCAATACCTAACGGCGCAAACCACTGACGGAAGTTATTGGCATGTTGCTCGGCCAGCAATTCGGTCGGCGCCATCAGCGCCACCTGCTTACCGTAAGCAATCACATTCAGCGCCGCCAACGCGGCGACCAGCGTTTTACCGGAGCCGACATCGCCCTGCACCAGCCGCATCATCGGATAATCATGAGCCAGGTCGCGTTCGATCTCCGCCACCACCCGCTGCTGGGCAGCGGTGGGTTTAAACGGCAGCGCAGCCAGCAGCTTGTCGCTCAGGTCATGGCGCGCAGACATTGGCAATGCGTGGTAGCGCTGCGCGCCAGCGCGTACCGCCAGCATACTGAGATTGTGTGCCAGCAGCTCTTCCATAATCAACCGGCGCTGGGCCGGGTGTTTACCGCTTTCCAGGTCGGCCAGCGCCATATCTGGCGGCGGACGGTGCAGGGTGCGCAACGCCTGCGGCAGGCTAATCATTCCCTGGCTGAGATCGGGCGGCAGCAACTCCGCAATCGCGCAGGTCTCCAGCAGAGTGAGGGCCTGTTCGGTAAGATTACGCAGCGTCGCCTGGCGGATGCCTTCGGTGGTGGAATAGACCGGCGTCAGCGTCTCCTGTAACTCGGTAACACTGTTTTCGCCCTGAACACGGTATTCCGGGTGGATAATCTCTGCGCCGCGCTGGCCGCGTTTAATCTCGCCATAGGCGGTCACGCGGCTACCCGCGGCAAGACTGTTTTTCATCCCGGCATTGAAATTGAAAAAGCGCATGGTCAGTACGCCGCTGCCATCACTGATCTGACAGGTCAGCATGCGTCGACGGCCAAAGCTGATCTCGCTATGCAACACTTCGCCTTCTACCGTGGCATAGATCCCTGGCAGCAGATCGTTTATGGCATAGAGTTGGGTGCGGTCTTCATAACGCATTGGCAGATGAAGCAACAAATCCTGCACGGTATGCAGACCGAGCCTGGCCAGTTTGCCAGCCTGACTGGCGCCAACGCCGGAAAGCGTACTGAGGGGTACGGCATCCAGCAGGCGGCCTTTCATTTTTTCACCGAAGATTGCATGGTCGTCCACCATGCGTCGTCAGCGACTACCTCGCCACTGTCATTGATCCGTGGGTAAGGCAGGCCCTTATGTTTGGCGACGCGAGCCAGTACCGGGTAACCCCCTTCAAACAACAGACGCTGTTGTTCTGCCTCGTCAAGGGTGCTGCTGGTGCGGTTGTACATGCCGGCATTCTGACGCTGGCGCTGCGCTTCATACAGAATTAATGCTGAGGCGACAGAGACATTCAGTGACTGCACCATGCCGATCATGGGAATAATAATGTCCTGATCGGCCAGATCCAGTGCCTGCTGCGTAATGCCGGTTTTCTCCTGACCCATCAGAATGCAGGTGGGGCGCGTGTAATCAATCTCGCGAAAATCCACGGCTTTGTCAGACAGATGTGTTGCCAGGATTTGCATGCCCTGCTGTTTAAGCTGACTGACGGCCTCAGCGATAGTGCGATGGGTTTGCACCTGCACCCAGCTATTGCTGCCCGCTGCGGCAGAGACCATAGTGCGCATGCGGTGGCCGGGCCAGACGGCATGGACTTCATGCACGCCAACGGCGTCTGCCGTACGGATCACGGCAGAGACGTTATGCGGCTTATGAACTTGTTCCATGCAGACGGTCAGATCGTGCTGCCGCGCGGCAAGCATCTCGCGAATACGAGCAAAGCGTTGAGCATTCATATCAGGCGCTAATTACGGTTACGGTGAACTTTAATAACATCCGGCATAACGCGGATTTTACGCATAATATTTGCCAGATGAACGCGGTCACGTGCGGTCAGACGAATAAACGCGCTATACACACGACCATCTTTCTCTTCGGTATTCAGACTCTGAATATTGGAAGCGGCAGTATTGATAGCGGCGGTCAGGTTGGCCAGTGCGCCCTGATGGTTAAACATATCCACCTTAATCTCGGCGACAAACTCCTGCTCGGTCTCTTTATCCCACTCTACCGCCATAAATTTTTCCGGCTCTTTCTGGTAGCCACGGATATTACGGCAGGATTCGTGGTGCACCACCAGCCCTTTGCCCGGGCTGACATGCGCGACAATCGGGTCACCCGGGATCGGTCGGCAGCATTTGGCGAAGGTAATCAACACCCCGTCGGCGCCTTTAATCGGCAGCTTACTGCGCGAGTGGCCGCTGGTGGACGGCACTGGCGCGACCTGCTCATTCTGCTGCAGATTTTTCGCCACCACGACGCTCATCGCGTTACCGAGGCCGATTTCTGCCAGCAGATCGTCCAGAGTGGCGAGTTTCATCCGCTCAAGTTCTTGCTGAACATTTTCCGGCGGGATCTCAGCCAGTTTACGGCTGCCGCCCAGCGCATGGTTCAGCAGGCGACGCCCGAGGCTTACCGAGTCATCACGCTTTAGGTTTTTCAGCAGCTGACGAATTTTCGCCCGCGCCTTCGAGCTGACGACAAAGTTAAGCCATGCGGCATTGGGACGCGCGCCCGGTGCGGTAATGATTTCGACCGTCTGGCCGCTGGTGAGCGGCTGAGACAGGGGATAAGGCTGGCGATCGACGCGCGCGCCTACGCAGGCATGACCGATATCGGTATGCACCGCATAGGCAAAATCGACCGGCGTTGCGCCCGCAGGCAGCTCGACGATGCGGCCTTCCGGGGTGAAAACGTAAATCTCATCCGGGAACAGATCGGATTTCACGCTCTCAATAAATTCAAAGGAACTACCGGCACTCTGCTGCAGCTCCAGCAGGCTCTGTAGCCAGCGCTGGGCGCGAATCTGTGCGGTAGTGCTGCTTTCGCCCTGTTCTTTATAAGCCCAGTGTGCGGCAACACCCATTTCCGCCATCTGATCCATATCTTCCGTGCGGATCTGCACTTCGACCGGCACGCCATGCGGGCCGATCATGGAAGTGTGCAGCGACTGATAGCCGTTGGCTTTGGGAATGGCAATATAGTCTTTCACCCGTCCGGGACGGGGTTTATACAAGCTATGCATCTGACCCAGCACGCGATAACAGGTATCGACATCGCTGACGATCACGCGAAATGCGTAGATATCCATGATCGAGTGAAAGCGCTGCTCTTTCAGATGCATTTTGCAGTAGATCGAGTAGAGGTGTTTTTCCCGACCGCTGACGCGACAGGGAATGCCGGCTTCCTGCAGGCGACCGTCAATTTCTGAGAGGATCTTTTGAATCATCTCTTTACGGTTGCCGCGTGCGGCCTTCACCACTTCTTTGATTACCCGGTAGCGATTAGGGTAGAGCGCTTCAAAACCGAGCTCTTCAAGCTCGGTTTTCAGGTGATGAATACCCAGCCGGTGGGCCAGAGGACTGTAAATCTCCAGCGTTTCCAGCGCAATACGGCGGCGTTTATCCGGGCGCAGTGAGCCCAGGGTGCGCATATTGTGGGTACGGTCGGCCAGCTTGATCAAAATGACGCGGATATCCTGCACCATCGCCATGATCATCTTGCGGAAGTTCTCTGCCTGGGCCTCTTTCTTGTCGCGGAATTTCAGCTTATCCAGTTTGGATACGCCCTCAACCAGTTCGGCAACGCTTTTGCCAAACAGCTGTTCCATATCCTGATAAGTGGCCGGCGTGTCTTCAATGACGTCATGCAGAAGCGCGGCCATCAGTGTCTCATGGTCGAGCTTCATTTCAGCGAGAATGCAGGCGACAGCGACCGGATGGGTGATATAAGGCTCACCACTGGAGCGTGTCTGTCCCTCGTGAGCATCACGTGCGACAAGGTAAGCTTGCTTGAGGCGCTTAATTTGGTCCTCAGGCAAGTATTTTTCAATCAGCTGATTGAGGCTTTCAAACAGATACAAGGCGAGCCTTCCGGCAGCTAATTAACGACGACCTTCAGCGATAGCGGTGACTGCCTGTAATTCAGCGGCTTCCTGCTCTTGCTGTTCCTGACGATCACGCACATCCAGAATCTGGTTAGTGATCAGGCCTTCTTCGATTTCACGAAGAGCGATAACGGTAGCTTTATCGTTTTCTTCGGGAACCAGTGCATCTTTACCGCCAACCTGCATCTGACGTGCGCGACGAGCAGCGACCAGAACCAGGTCAAAGCGGTTGCCAATTTTCTCTACTGCGTCCTGTACGGTTACGCGTGCCATAAATGTGATACTCCACGGGTGACGAAATGACTCGGCATCATACTGAAAGTGTCTTCAGTCTGCCAATAGTTTGCTGATTAAAGCATCATGCCGGGCTTTTTGACGGCCCATGCGCAGACGTTCTGCGCGAATAATGGTTTTCAGGTCTGAAAGTGCCAGATCAAAATCATCATTCACAATTAAATAGTCGTACTCGGCGTAATGGCTCATTTCCGCGACGGCTTGCGCCATACGCTTCGCGATTACCTCTTCGCTGTCCTGCCCGCGACCGCGTAAACGGCGATCGAGTTCATCTTTCGACGGCGGCAGCACGAAAATACTGCGCGCCTGCGGCATCCTCTGACGGATCTGCTGGGCGCCTTGCCAGTCGATATCGAGGAAGACATCCACGCCGGTAGACAGTATCTGCTCTATGGCCTTGCGGGATGTGCCGTAATAATTACCAAAAACTTCAGCATGCTCAAGGAAAGCATCTTCCTGAATCATCGTTTCAAACTCTGCTTTAGAAACGAAGTAGTAGTGCTCACCGTGATGCTCACCCGGCCGGACATTACGCGTGGTATGTGAAATGGACACCTGCGTATCGTACAGCGGCTGCGTTTTCAACAGTGCCTGAATCAGACTGGATTTACCCGCGCCACTTGGGGCGGAAACAATAAAAAGCGTGCCTTGAGCCATGATTATTCTTGAAGTGTCTTAAAGTGCGGAGTCTGTTTCCTGCACAGTATACACAGCTTCAGCCCGCCATGCAGCGTTTGCGCCTTTCCGCTGCGCTTTTTCTTTATTAAGGGAACCGATTACGCAGATTTTTTCGCCGTTTTCATCGTTGCAGTAAAACTTCTGACGCGGCTTTCCGGACTTTCAGCTTGCCGCTGGTGTTTGCTGCCGGGTCGGCATTAACTGACCGCAGGCTAACAGAGGGATTAAACATGGCAGGGATGCGCTGGCTGGTTATCCTGGCATTGCTGTATTGCGCCAGCGGGCAGGCGATCTGTCCGGTCTGGACACCGGCAACCGCCAACGAAGAGATTAAGCAACTGCAAACGCAATTAAACCAATGGGATCAGGCCTATTACCAACAGGGAGAAAGCCCGATCGAAGATACGCTATATGATAGCCTGCACCAGCGGCTACAGCAGTGGCAGCGCTGTTTCCAGCCGGCTGCCGGGCCGCGTGAGCCGCAAAGCGGAGCGGGAAATCTCCCTCATCCGGTGGCGCATACCGGCGTAAAAAAACTGGCGGACAGGCAAGCCGTGGCAAACTGGATGCAGGGTAAAGCGCCTCTCTGGCTACAGCCAAAGGTCGATGGTGTGGCGGTAACGCTGGTCTATCAGCATGGTCAACTGAGTGAAGCCATTAGTCGTGGTAATGGACTGCGGGGTAATGACTGGCTGGATAAAGTGCGCCAAATCAGGGCGGTGCCGCAACAGATTGCCACCGACCTTGATCGGGTGGTACTTCAGGGGGAGCTCTATTTGCCGATGACCGGTCATCAGCAGGCAACCATGGGCGGCGCCAATGCGCGTGCGCAGGTTGCCGGGGCGCTAATGCGCCATCATCACTCGCCATTACTGGAAACGCTGGGCATTTTTATCTGGGCATGGCCGGATGGTCCGGCGTCGATGTCGCAGCGATTAAGCCAGTTAACCGCCTTTGGCTTTGGTGTTTCAGCTCACTGGACGCAAGCGGTGAAGGCGGTAGAAGAGGTGGCGTACTGGCGTGAGCGCTGGTTCCACCAGCCGCTGCCGTTTGTCACCGATGGCGTGGTGATGCAGCGTGAGCAGCGCCCGGCGGGGAAGTACTGGTTGCCAGGGCAGAGTACTGAGGTTGCAGCATGGAAATTTACGCCGCCGCTGGTCAGCAGTGAAGTCCTGTCGGTCGATTTTCCGATTGGCCGCACCGGTAAAATTGCGGTGGTACTCAATCTGGTGCCGGTACAGCTGGATGACAAAGTTGTCCGGCGGGTGAGCCTTGGTTCGCTGCGGCGCTGGCAGGAAGCGAACATTGTGCCGGGGGATCAGGTGGCGATCAGTCTGGCGGGTCAGGGAGTGCCGCGTTTTGAACGGGTGGTCTGGCGGGTAAAACAACGCACGGTTCCGCTGGCGCCCGCCGCACATCAGTACCATTACCTCAGTTGTTTCAGTATGACGCCGGCGTGTCGTGAGCAGTTTCTGGCGCGTCTGAGCTGGCTGAGTCAGAAGCCCGTACTGGATATGGCGGGCATTCAGCGGCGCAACTGGCAGCGACTTCTGCAAATGGATGATTTCAGCCACCTGTTTTCCTGGCTGAATTTTACCCCGCAACAGTTGCAGACGTTACCGGATATCAGTGCGGCAAAAGCGCAGCAGCTCTGGCATCACTTCCAGCTGAGCCGTCAGCAACCTTTTAAACGCTGGGTAACAGCGCTGGGCGTACCGGTGCCGCTGGCGGCGCTGGATGCCTTGCCGGATAGCGACTGGCAGCAGCTCATGGCGCGTGATGAAAAGAGCTGGCAAACGCTTCCCGGCATTGGCGAAGCGCTGGCGACGCGCATCACGCAATTTCTGCGTGATGAACAGGTCAAACAACTGATTACCTTTCTGCAGCAGCAACTGAAGATGCCCTGAACCCGGCCCGGCGATCAGTGTTCAGGGTGAGGATAATTAAAGATTGGCAGACCCAGTTTAAAACGCAGTGCCAGTAATCTGGCAACAAAGCCAGTCAGCAGGGTAATGATAATAATCACTTCATGGGACAAGGGCGTTTTCAGCAACAGGATATAAATCCAGCTGGAAGCGAAGGCGATACCGGCATAAAGCTCTTTCTGGAACACTAAAGGAATGCGGTTACAAAACATATCGCGCAGTACCCCGCCAAAAACGCCGGTGATCACCGCACTGATGGCGGCAATAATTGAGGCATGCCCCATATCCAGCGCCACTTTGGCGCCGATAATGGAGAATACCACCAGGCCTAAGGCATCCAGAACCAGAAAGACTTTACGCAAGTGAGTCATCAGCGGCGCCACCAGCGTTGTGACGACCGCAGCGGCGGCGACAATAATGATGTATTCGGGATGTTTCACCCACCCAAGCGGGTAATGACCCAGCAGCATATCGCGTACCGATCCGCCACCGATAGCGGTAACCGAAGCGATAATGATGACGCCAAACATATCCATTTTGCGGCGTCCTGCCGCCAGGGCTCCGGTCATCGCTTCTGCGGTAATACCAATGATATAGAGAACGGTAAGTAACATGGTTAACTCCTGAAAAACCGCCGGCAAGACTAAGTGCTTTATGCCGCTCAGACGACTGAAATTTTCTAAGGCTAATCAATTAAGATTAGATAAAATAATGTCATTATGGTTATTACATTATAAATAACAATGAGTTGTATGTTGGTCACCCTGAATTATCTATTATTTTATCAGGTTGTTCTTAATGCCTGCCGTTATAGCCGACTGGCAGGTGGAAGGGCTGTGCGTGAGAAGTGGAAGCAGAGTAATACGCAACCTGCTGGCTGACTATGGCTGGGTACACAAAATTATAAAATATCTCATCACCCATTTAGATTCTGTTGAAAAGTGTCGCGTTAATTATATACCACACGGCTGCAGTATTTATCATCCGTAGAAGGTGAGAAACATAATTACCTAATTATTAATATCTTATCATTAATAATTTCATTAGGAGCCGCTGGAGAAGTGGCTCTTTTTATCTTTAGTTTAATCAGGACGATACGCGGGTATTAACAGCGCATATGAAAAACCAAAAATATGACATCATTTTTTTCTCTTCCGATGTCCTGGCGGCGACAGGTCTGAACCAGATCTTGCAGCGTTTACCTGTAAGCCTGAGCGCGCTTGAAGCGAGTACCATGCATGACCTTGCTTTCTATTGTGAAAAATATCGACCCAAACTGGTGGTTTACTTATTTCATGAGAACATGGTGCTCAGCGGTATTCTGCACAGTATCTACATGCACCAGCAAAACTATCCTGATATCCGCCAGCTGGTTATCACCAGCAAATTGATGCCGGTGTTTAGTGCGCTCAGAGAGTATTTAACTTCCATCAACGTTGCTTCGCTGAAGACGCCGCTGGCAGAGCTATCGTGGATAATCACTGCCGAATTGATGGGGGTACGTAGCCAGCTGTTAAAGAGAAGTGATGCTGATGTGATGTTACCCGACAGGCAACTTAAGGTGTTATTGATGCTCTCATGGTCTTACAGTGCCGGGCAGATTGCGCATCGGTTGGGTATCACGGCAAAAACGGTCTATGCGCATAAGCTGAATGCCTTATCGCGCCTGCAGGTCCACAGCAGGCAGGATATTGCCGATCTCTATGCGGTGATTGATGAATTAAGAATGATCGTTACCATGTTACGCCATCAACGCAAAGATAAAGGCATGGAGGAGTTGCATGCTCAACACAGTATGCCGACGCTTACCTGGAAAATATAAAAAAAGCGTGTCGTTAATTTGACACGCTAAATGTAACATTAGAAGTTCCATCAGCAGACTGCATTGTTATAATACCTGATTCCCCTTATTGATTTCGTTGTGCAGTTTGATTCTGCGAAACAGCATTGACTTCGCCTCGGTAATTACCGCTTCCCTGCTGGTTGATATCATCAGAATAAATGCCACTGCGCCGCTGACGATCTGCAAAGCAAGGAGCGTCGTTTGCGGCATCAGCTGATCAAATAAAAAACCGGTCAGATAGCTGACAGCATAGATGGGTAACGTCAGTTTCAACGGCGTCCACAGGCTATACAGATACTGCTTACCACTTTTGCCCAATATTGGCTGCAGCAGATAGAAGTAATTAAGCACGCAAAACAGCACTTGTATGGCCAGGAAGCCGAATGCTGCTCCGATAATACCGTCAGACACTATGCCAAGCCAGAGTACAGGAATGGAGATTAACAGCCGCAGCATATTTAATGTAGCGCTGGCATCCACCAGGGCGGTTGCCATCGCTAAAGTGTTTGCGGGTTTACTGATGGTTTGCAGCAGGCCAGCCACACATAAAATTTGCAGTACCGGGGTAATAAACAGCCACTTTGCGCCGAACATAACAATGACGAAGTTATTCGCAACCGACATCAGCTCCAGCAGTACCGCGAAATTAATCAGCCCAGTCACCGCCAGTATCTTGTAGAAATTCTGGCGCAGGCGCGGTTGATCATCCTGAATTCGTGCGAGCGCCGGAAGCAGTACGCGCGTAAGGATCGGGTTAACCCGCGCGGGTGCTATCACCGCCATGTTGAGAGCCAGATTATAGCCACCGGTTATCACCGCCCCGAAAGCACGTGATAAAATGATGGTCGGCAGATGGATACTAATCTGACCCAATAATTTATCGGCAGTCAAAAAACCACCGTAGCGCAGTCTGGATTTCACACCATCAGGCTGGAAAACCGCTGTGGGCTGGTAAATATCACGACCAAACCAGCAGAACATCAGCATGCGCAGGGAAACAGCAGACAGAAATCCCCAGATAGCACAGAGCGCAACCGGTTTAAACCATGCGCATACCATCGTTACCAGAAAGCCGACCAGCGCTGCGCTAATTTCGACAATACTGATGTGCGTGAATGCCATCTCTTTTTGTAATAAGGCCCGGCATTGCTGCCCTTGCGGCATGATAATAAAAGCTACCGAAAGGGTTTCAATGATGATCGACAGCTCCGGCTGATGCAGCAGCCGGGCTATCGCATCGCTACCAAAGAACAGAAGAACGAAAATACCGATGCTGATAAAATTATTTATCCAGTAGAGTGTGGAAAGTTCTGTTTCGCTAATTTTTTTGCTCTGGATAATAATGTTCGACAAACCGAAGTCAGAATAAGTCTCGACCAGAATTAATATCATTAATGCAATCGTAAGCAAACCGAACTCTTTTGGTTCAATAAGTCTTGCTAACAGGGTTAACTGCAGAATGCTGATGCTAATAGTCGCTATTGATGATAGCGCCAGCCATTTTGTGCCGCTAGCGGTTCTTTCTTTTAGATTCATATCATGCTCCTAATGGCATGACGCCAACGTTCAGGAGTGTAATTTCACTCTATTGGTGTGTGAGGTTTCTTATTATATTCAGATAATAATTAATTTCCTGCTGTGCTAAATAAAATCCGGCTGTCAGCAGGCAACAGGTCGGTTAATTGCTCTATATCCCGGTAGTTCATGTTCTGGCCGCCAGAGTTGAATAATATCTACCATCCTGTTGCCGGTGTTAATATTAAACTCTTGCGGATAGCATATAACATCGGTAGCGACAGGGGGGCCGGAAGCCGGAGCAAGCAGCATTATCGACTTTAAGCGTTGATGAGTCGTCGGCAGTTCTGCTAATGATTTTTTTTCGGTTAATTCAGCAAGTGCTTTTTCAGGAAAATGGTGTACTGAGTTTTTTTCCATTTCGGTCAGTCCTGGAATTTATATTTGGGGAATGCTGTGTGCAAAATGAGTTATACCCCCTTTTATTTAAATGCACACCATAAGGAAACTCTGATATTTTTAATGCCAGGGCCAGTAATTGACAGAAGTTAACCGGGTTATTTCCTGATTAGAAATGGTGGTGTTATTTCTTTCTTCAGCCCGGCAGCATAAAAGGCCGGTTTTTCAGTTCATTTAGATCATCAATGATTATGCTGGCCGGGGGAATAGTCTCTTGCTTCAGCCGGTAGTGGATATGACTAAAATAAAACCTGGCCTTAATAAGACAATAAGGCCGTGAAAGTAGGTCCGCAACCGGAGGGGATTAACTGGCAGACCTGTTCTGGCGGCTGCCTGCGGATGACCGTAATATCAGGAGGTCATCAATGCATAGAGCGCCTGTAAATCGCGTGTTACCCATGCGACATCATGAGCAAACTTCTCATCCGACATCAAAGGCTGACGAAAGACGGTGATCACGACCTCCGCACCTTCCTGATTGGCTATCACCCGCATTGGCACATAGACCTCTTTGCCAAAACCGTTATCAATATAATGATCCATTACGCCCAGAGCGTTGTGCCCGGTGAAGCGGATTTTTACCGGGCCTTCTGGTCCTTTTGCCTTCCACCCGTTGCCTTC
Organism: Pantoea sp. B65; assembly: GCF_047308185.1. Classification (NCBI taxonomy): domain Bacteria; kingdom Pseudomonadati; phylum Pseudomonadota; class Gammaproteobacteria; order Enterobacterales; family Erwiniaceae; genus Pantoea; species Pantoea sp. B65. Next base: position 104,250 of record NZ_JAHXPU010000044.1, on the reverse strand, counting down.
GGCTACCAGTGGCGCATGGCTGAGGCCGGAAGCCCATTTGGGGAAGAACTCAGGCTTCCAGATGGTTTCATAGAGATCCAGCCAGTTACGCGGGATAGCCAGGCTGATAGTACGTGATGGCAGCATGTTACCTCCTGAAATACGCCAAAAAAGCGATTTAACCATTGAAGCGTGACATAAGGAAACGGGATTGGCAGATTTAGCAATGAGTAGTGAGCTGGCGCAGATTTTTACCGCTGACCTGTCAATATTAGGCCGCTTTCAGACCTTGCGACCAGGGATGGTGGTCGCCCCGCCGATAAAATTTTGCCTTATTGCTCAAGTCCCGTCGCCGGAAGCCGATAACTTACGATGAAGCAGTGTTGCTGCCCGAACCCGTGGGCCGCCAGTTGATACGCGTTTTGTTGCCGGTGACCGGATGCTAACAGTGGCGTGATGGTTGTGGATCAGGCATCTGTTGAATCGTTAGTGGGCTAACTTCAGACAATGCCCCATTGCGTTGCATGGCGGACTTGAATCATCATTAATAAGTGAAAAACCTTTACATTAAACTGTAGATAATAGTCTGGTAGTCTGATTTTTAACCTATTGTATATGGTAATATTTTGCTTTTATGATTTAAGATGATAATTTATGCTGTGCTTATGGTGATTTTAAGGTTTTTATATAATTAACATCAGGTGTTTTATAGCTGCTTTATCGCCCTATTGTTAAATCTTGTATATGTATTGAAATAATAAATTCACTGTAACTTTACATAAAAAAACTAATGATTTAAGCGTTGTGGTTTAAGGTTTTATTGTTTTACCTGATGAAAAATAAGGTGTTTTTTTAATCTCCCTTCGCTCCACCTCCTTTCATTATAAAGATTTGTTAATGTGAAAAATAAGGTTATTCCTATTTACACAGTTTTGCACATTAACCGCTTTCGCCAGGGCTTGATAAATATTAGCGTGTTAAATATATTCTCACTCGCGATTCACAGCAGGGTAACCAAAATGCAACCATCAATTTTGTTATCATTAGTCATAGTGATGTTTTTGCTGGTTCTTTTCTGCTTCTTTAAGCACATCAGAAAAACAGCAGAAAAAAAGGTCGTGTTCAAAAGGAAAAACAAAGAGATGCGGAGTTAAGGACTGATGACGGTGGATTTGGAATTGTATATTAAAAAAAATATAATGGTGATATAGCTCTCTATGCAAGAATTCAGGGGGTTAGTGTCCTGCATGTTATAAATTTGATAAAAAATGGTGCAATCGTTATTAATGAGAAGGTTTACCTCCCGGTCAGACATGTTAATAATTAGGGATAATGAAATTAATTAGTTCGGGGCGTGAGAATGTATAGCATCTATTCTAATGATAATTTGCTTAAGTTATCTCTTACTTCAATCTTTTCATCATTAAGTTATAACGAAAAAAAACGCGGGTTTAAAAAAAGAATTTTCTTTACCGATCAGTACTATGAGCGTCTGGAAGACGTTGTTAGTGAGTCACTGGAAGATAAAAATGGCATTATCGTCATTTTTACCCACCAGTCACATACACCGATTAATATTGGTAGCCGTATTATTCTTATAAGTCTGAATACGTCATTGACCGCTATCTACCAGTTTTTATCGAATCTGGTAAAGAAAACGCTACTTTTATTGCAGGAAGTTACGCTTTCTAAAACTGAAATGCTGTTTTTATTTTTATATTATAAGAACTGGAGTGTGGAAATGATGTCGAGTTTTCTTGAGATACATGAGAAAACCGTCACCAACACTAAGCATTTTTTAAAGAAAAAATACGGTATTAAAGACGACATCATGTTTGTTACGCTATCGAAAAGTTACTCTTTTTATCTCAATAGCTTCGGCTAAAGCCATATTACCTTCGGTTTTCGCTTTTCCAGCCACTCCGTCCTCAGACAGGGCGAGTGGCTGGCCTTCTCTATCCATATCAGTCGCGTACCTTAAACCCCAGTTCACTGGAAATCGCCTGTGCTGTTTCGCGTAACGGTTTCAGCAGGTTTTTTTCACCGATCTGCTTCAGGCGGGAGGTGGAGAGTGAGATAGAAATCGCATAAGGCACCCGGTGGTGAATATCAAATACCGGTACGGCAATACATGACACTCCCAGTTCGTTCTCTTCTTTGTCCCTCGCCATGCTGCTTTCGCGGATCTGCGACAGTTCATTATACATTTCAGCTAACTCTACGATGGTATTACGGGTCAGTGATTGAATCTCGCTCTGGTGGCTTTCCCAGTAGCTTTCGACAAACTCCTGCTGCCCGTATGCCATATAGATCTTGCCCATTGCGGAACAATAGAGCGGCATATGCTGACCGATATAGGCGCGAGTGCGCAGCATCCCGGTGGTTGGTTCCAGCTTGTAGATCAGAATGGCGTGATCATCTTCACGGCTGGAGAAGTTCACCGTTTCGCCGGTGACGATGTTGAGCGTCTCCAGATGCGGAGCCGCAACATGAATGATATTCAGTGACGATAATGCTTTTTGCCCGACAGCAATAAATTTGGTCGTTAAGCGATAACTACCCGCCGCAGGAGCCGGGGTGACATACCCGCAAGATTGCAGCCCCTGCAGCAAGCGGTGCACGGTACTTTTGTTCAATCCCGCCAGCTCGGATAAATAGGCCAGCGGGCAGCCATTCGGGTAATTACTGAGGATTTCAATCAGCATTAAACCGCGAAACAAGCTCTGGCTGCCTGCGGGCCTCTCTTTATCTTGCGTCATCTCGCTCTCTTTCATGCTCATTGGACTGTTTCCTCCTTTTCGTCGCGTTCTGATGGTAGCGCAAAGTGTGTCTCAGTTCACGATCTCGACAGAAAATTTGTAATTATTTGATTTTAATCGTTTTTGAAAAAATGAGATCCCGTTGCTTTGTTAAAAATTGATCGCTATATTTGAAATCAGATTTCGCATAGTGAAATTTAGTGAGAAAAAAGCACTCAGGTAGTCCTCAAAAAATGAACAGGAGAACAGGGATGAAAGTGACTTTCGAGCAGTTAAAAGAGGCTTTTAATCGTGTGTTGCTGTCGCGCGGCGTGAAAGGAGAAACCGCCAGCGCCTGTGCGGAGATGTTTGCCCGCACCACGGAATCCGGCGTCTATTCCCATGGCGTAAACCGCTTTCCCCGCTTTATTCAGCAGCTGGATGCGGGCGACATCATTCCGGAGGCGCAGCCGAAACGGGTTACCACTCTGGGTGCGATCGAGCAGTGGGATGCACAGCGTTCAATCGGTAACCTGACGGCGAAAAAGATGATGGACCGGGCCATTGAACTGGCGTCGGACCATGGTATTGGTCTGGTGGCATTGCGTAACGCTAACCACTGGATGCGTGGTGGCAGCTATGGCTGGCAGGCGGCGGAGAGAGGCTATATTGGGATTTGCTGGACCAACTCCATCGCCGTGATGCCGCCGTGGGGGGCAAAAGAGTGCCGCATTGGCACCAACCCGCTGATTGTGGCGATTCCTGGCGACCCGATCACCATGGTGGATATGTCGATGTCGATGTTCTCTTACGGCATGCTGGAAGTGAATCGCCTTGCTGGCCGCGAGCTTCCGGTTGATGGTGGTTTTGATGATCGGGGTAACCTGACCAAAGAGCCGGGGGTTATCGAGAAGAATCGTCGTATTTTGCCAATGGGTTACTGGAAAGGTTCTGGTCTCTCAATCGTGCTGGATATGATCGCTACGCTGCTGTCAGACGGCGCGTCGGTGGCGGAAGTCACCCAGGATAATAGCGATGAATATGGTGTTTCACAGATTTTCATCGCCATTGAAGTGGACAAACTGATCGATGGCGCCACGCGTGATGCCAAACTACAGCGCATTATGGATTTTGTCACCACAGCGGAACGTTCTGATGAACAGGTGGCAGTTCGTTTACCTGGCCATGAATTTAAGCGTCTGCTGGAAGAGAACCGCCGCAATGGCATCACCATTGATGACAGTGTCTGGGCCAAAATTCAGGCCTTGTAAGGAGTGGAGTGATGATTTTTGGCCATATTTCTCAACCTGCCCCTTGCAGATTACCGGCAGCGATTGAAAAAGCGCTCGATTTTTTGCGTACCACCGATTTTCGCCAGCTTGAACCTGGCGTAGTCGAAATAGACGGACGTAAAATATTTGCTCAGATACTCGATCTCACAACCCGGCCACGGCAGCAGAATCGCCCGGAAGTCCATCGCCGTTATCTGGATATTCAATTCCTCGCCTGGGGCGAAGAGAAAATCGGTGTAGCGATAGATACCGGGAGAAATGTTATTAGCGAATCGTTACTGGAAGAACGCGATATTATTTTTTTCCAGCAAATGGAAAACGAATCCGTTATTGAAATGACGCCCGGCAGTTATGCCATATTTTTCCCGCAGGATGTCCACCGGCCGGCATGTAATAAAATAAAGGAACACCCTATCCGGAAGATTGTTGTCAAAGTGGCGATTAGCGAACTGAACTAATCTGATGTTTATTTATCTATGCGATAAATAACAGGAGCACAAAATGAAAACGAATAACGCCGGTTATATTATCGGTGCGTACCCCTGTGCACCCTCGTTTCACCAAAAAAGTGAACAGGAAGAGAAGGATTTTTGGCGATTACTCTCTGATACACCACAAATTCGTGGCCTGGAGCAACCCTGCCTGGAAGATTTGCATCCCTACGGTGATGAATGGTTTTTACGCCACACCCCTGGTGAATGGCAAATTGTGGTCACCGCCATTATGGAGACGATGCGTCGCCGCGGGCAACATCCGGGCTTTGGCCTCGCTTCCAGCGATGAAAGCCAGCGCCGCGCATGCGTTGAGTATTACCGTCATTTGCATAACAAAATTAGTGCGGTGAATACCCGCCAGCCCGGCAAAGTAATTGCGCTTGAACTGCAGGCTGCACCGCTGGCAGGTAACCCCTCCGTAGAGCAGGCGACGGATGCTTTTGCCCGCTCGGTCAAAGAGATTGCGGCATGGGACTGGAGCTGTGAGCTGGTGCTTGAACACTGCGACGCGATGACCTCTCCGGCGGCGCGCAAAGGTTTTTTACCGCTGGATCAGGTGCTGGCGGTGCTGGCCGGGTACGATATTAATCTGTGTATTAACTGGGCGCGATCCGCCATTGAAGGCCGTAATACAACGCTTCCGTTGACCCATACGCTGGCGGCAAAGCGGGCGGGAAAACTCAGTGCGCTGATGTTTTCCGGCACCACGCAGCATGGTCCTTACGGCGAATGGCAGGATCTTCATGCTCCTTTTTCTCCGTTCTGCGCGGAAAGCTTATTAACCATCGATCATGCCCAGGCATTATTTAATGTGGCTGATGCTAAAACATTAACTTTTTCAGGTATCAAACTGCTGGAAATTGATGCCAACGCCGATGTCAGCCAGCGTATTGCCATATTACATGATGGTATTGCGGCGATGACCAGGGCAACACAATAAAAATAACGCTTACCTTTAATAAAAGACCCGTTTCCTATTTAAAGAGAAGATAATTATGCATACTTCCTCTAACTCTGTAAGTGCGGATATTCCGCGCCAGCGCTGGTTAAGAATAATTCCCCCCATTCTTATAACCTGCATTATTTCTTATATGGATCGCGTGAATATTGCGTTCGCTATGCCGGGTGGTATGGATACGGAATTAGGTATCTCGGCAACTATGGCTGGCCTGGCGGGGGGGATCTTCTTTATCGGTTATCTCTTCTTACAGGTGCCCGGCGGTAAAATTGCGGTGCATGGTAGTGGCAAAAAATTCATTGGCTGGTCGCTGGTAGCATGGGTAATTATTTCGGTCCTGACGGGTTTTATCACTAATCAGTACCAGCTGTTGATATTACGTTTTTTACTGGGGGTTGCTGAGGGCGGTATGTTACCGGTGGTGCTGACGATGATCAGTAACTGGTTCCCGGATGCCGAACGGGGGCGCGCCAATGCGATTGTTATCATGTTTGTGCCGATTGCCGGCATCATTACCGCTCCGCTTTCCGGCTGGCTTATTACCGCTCTGGACTGGCGCTGGCTGTTTATTATTGAGGGCCTGCTGTCAGTCGCCGTCCTGGTGCTGTGGACGCAGACCATTTATGACCGGCCGCAGGAAGCGCGCTGGATAAGTGATGCTGAAAAGAACTGGCTGATTGATACGCTGGCCGCGGAACAGCAAGAGATAGCCGGAAAGGCGGTAAAAAATGCCTCACTGAGCGCAGTACTTGCTGACAAAACTATCTGGCAATTAATCGCCCTGAACTTCTTCTATCAGACCGGGATCTATGGCTATACCCTGTGGCTGCCCACTATCCTCAAAGAATTGACCCATACCAGTATGGGTCAGGTCGGGATGCTGGCAATTCTGCCCTATATCGGCGCTATCGCCGGAATGTTCCTGATCTCCTCCCTCTCTGACCGTACCGGCAAGCGCAAGCTGTTTGTCGCTCTGCCGCTGATTGGCTTTGCGCTGAGCATGTTCCTGTCTGTGCAGCTGAAAGAGCATATCTGGTTGTCCTATGCCGCGCTGGTTGGCTGCGGATTCTTTCTGCAATCCGCCGCCGGAGTGTTCTGGACGATCCCGGCACGCCTGTTCAGTGCCGAAATGGCTGGCGGCGCACGAGGTGTGATTAATGCACTCGGCAATCTGGGTGGCTTTTGCGGCCCCTACGCGGTAGGCGTGCTGATTACCCTCTACAGCAAGGATGCAGGGGTGTATTGCCTGGCGATTTCACTGGCGCTGGCGGCCCTGCTCGCTCTGTTGCTGCCCGCGAAATGCGATGCGGGTACTGCTCCGGTAAATAATAACCTCAGCGCACGTAAACACGCAGCCTGAGCGCTAAATCGCGCCCTGCGGGGCGCGTCAGCATTAAGAGGCATGAAGATGAGTGAAAAAGAGACCTTCTGGTTAGGTATCGATTGTGGCGGTACTTATCTGAAAGCCGGGTTATATAACCGCCAGGGCGAAGAGTACTGCATTGAACGGCAGTCGTTGCACACACTCAGTCCGCAGCCAGGCTATGCCGAACGTGATATGTCCTCTCTCTGGCGTCACTGCGCCGACACCATCGCCCGGCTGTTAGACCGCGCCGGGGTAAGCGGCTGTCAGGTGCAGGGTGTGGGGATTTCCGCTCAGGGTAAAGGGTTGTTTTTACTCGACAAAAAAGATACCCCGCTGGGCAATGCGATGCTCTCCTCTGACCGGCGCGCGCTGGATATTGTGCGGCGCTGGCAGCAGGATGGTATCCCGGAAAAGCTCTACCCACATACCCGCCAGACACTGTGGACCGGACACCCGGCATCACTTTTACGCTGGGTTAAAGAGAACGAACCCGCGCGTTATCAGCGTATTGGCTGCGTGATGATGGCGCACGATTACCTGCGTTGGTGCCTGACTGGGGTGAAGGGGTGTGAAGAGAGCAATATCTCTGAATCTAACCTCTACAACATGACCAGCGGCCAGTATGACCCGCAACTTACTCACTGGCTGGATATCAGTGAAATTGATGATGCCTTACCGCCGATCGTAGGTTCAGCAACGATTTGCGGGGAAATCACCGCTCAGGCAGCCGCCCTTACCGGTCTTGCGGCGGGCACTCCGGTAGTCGGGGGGTTGTTTGATGTGGTTTCGACCGCGATCTGTGCCGGGCTGCATGACGAGCACACCCTTAATGCGGTAATGGGCACCTGGGCGGTGACCAGTGGTATTGCGCACGGTATCCGTAAAAACGAACCCCATCCCTATGTCTATGGCCGTTATGTCAATGACGGGCAGTACATTGTCCATGAAGCCAGTCCGACCTCCTCCGGCAACCTTGAATGGCTGACCACGCAGTGGGGAAATATCTCGTTTACAGAGATTAATCAACTGGTTGCCAGTTTACCCAAAGCGGGAAGCGATCTCTTTTTCCTGCCGTTTCTCTATGGCAGCAATGCCGGGCTGGATATGACGGCGGGTTTTTATGGTATGCAGGCGTTGCATACCCGCGCTCATCTGTTGCAGGCGGTTTATGAGGGGGTGGTATTCAGCCATATGACCCACCTGACACGCATGCTGGAGCGCTTTACCGATGTCGATGCGCTGCGCGTGACCGGTGGTCCGACACAGTCTGAGGTCTGGATGCAGATGCTGGCGGACGTCAGCGGCATTGCCATCGAACTCCCACAGGTTGAGGAAACCGGCTGTTCAGGCGCGGCGCTTGCCGCTCTGGTCGGTACCGGCATCTACCGGGACTTCCGTCAGGCACAGCAGGTGATTAAACACCAGATGCGCACACTCACTCCGGATATGACGGCCCACGCCGCTTACCAGCGTAAATACCAACGCTACCAGTTATTGATTGCAGCATTACAGGGGTTTCACGCCCAAATTAAGGAGCAAAACGTATGAGCCGACCATTACTGCAACTGGCGCTCGACCACACCAGCCTTGCCGCAGCGCAACGTGATGTCGCGCGCTTACAGGACCATGTGGATATTGTCGAAGCCGGCACCATTCTTTGTCTGGCGGAGGGGCTGAACGCCATTAAGGCATTACGGGCGCAGTGCCCGGAAAAAATCCTTGTCGCCGACTGGAAAGTGGCGGATGCCGGCGAAACGCTGGCACAGCAGGCATTCAATGCCGGTGCTAACTGGATGACGATTATCTGCGCGGCACCGCTGGCTACGGTGGAGAAAGGTCATCAGGTGGCAAGGGCCTGTGGCGGTGAAATCCAGATGGAGTTATTCGGTAACTGGACCTTCGATGATGCCCGTGCCTGGTACCACACCGGGGTTCGTCAGGCCATTTACCATCGCGGGCGCGATGCCCAGGCCAGCGGCCAGCAGTGGGGCGATGCGGATCTGGCACGGATGAAAACCCTGTCAGATATCGGTCTTGCACTCTCCATCACCGGCGGTATCACGCCTGCGGATTTACCGCTGTTTAAACAGATCAATGTTAAAGCCTTTATCGCCGGACGCGCGCTGACTGACGCGGATCGGCCACAGCAGGTGGCGGCTGAGTTTCATGCGCAAATACGTGATATCTGGGGAGACAAATAATGCGGCGTCATCCACTGGGGATTTACGAGAAAGCGTTATCAAAAGATCTTAGCTGGCCGGAGCGTCTGGTTCTGGCGAAGAGCTGCGGGTTTGATTTTGTCGAGATGTCGGTTGATGAGAGCGACGAGCGTTTGTCGCGTCTGGAGTGGACGACCGCACAACGCGCTTCTCTGGTCAGCGCGATGCTGGAAACCGGCGTGTCGATCCCTTCGATGTGTCTGTCTGCCCATCGGCGTTTTCCGTTCGGTAGCCGTGACGAAGCGGTGCGTACTCGTGCGGGCGACATCATGACCAAAGCGATCCGACTGGCCAGAGATCTGGGGATCCGCACCATTCAGCTTGCTGGTTACGATGTCTATTACGAAGCCCATGACGCGGGTACGCAGCAACGTTTTGCGGCAGGACTGGCCTGGGCCGTGGAACAGGCGGCGGCGGCGCAGGTGATGCTGGCGGTGGAGATTATGGACACCGCGTTTATGAACTCCATCAGCAAGTGGAAAAAGTGGGATCAGATGCTCTCTTCACCCTGGTTCAGCGTTTATCCCGATGTCGGCAACCTGAGCGCCTGGGGCAATGATGTGCCCGCTGAATTAGCGCTGGGTATTGACCGCATCGCTGCCATTCATCTGAAAGATACGCAACGGGTTACCGAGCAAAGTCCCGGGCAGTTCCGTGATGTGCCGTTTGGCGAGGGTTGTGTGGACTTTACGGGTGTGTTCCGCACGCTGCAACAACTGAACTATCGTGGTGCATTTCTTATTGAGATGTGGACTGAAAAAGCCAAGGAGCCGGTGCTGGAAATCATCCAGGCCCGACGCTGGATTGAAGCACGTATGCAGGAAGGAGGATTGGTATGTTAGAACAACTTAAAGCTGAGGTATTGGCGGCAAACCTGGCACTGCCGGCACACCAACTGGTGACCTTTACCTGGGGGAATGTCAGTGCGGTGGCGAGAGACCTCGGGTTAATGGTGATTAAACCTTCCGGTGTGGAATACGGGGTAATGACCGCTGACGATATGGTGGTGGTGGATCTGGCTACCGGCAAGGTAGTGGAAGGCAGCAAGAAACCGTCATCCGATACCGCGACGCACCTGGCGCTCTATCGCCACTACTCTGATATCGGCGGTATTGTGCATACGCATTCACGCCATGCCACCATCTGGTCGCAGGCCGGGCTGGACCTGCCCGCCTGGGGCACCACTCATGCCGATTATTTTTATGGCGCTATTCCGTGTACGCGCCTGATGACGCTGGCTGAAATCAATGGCGATTACGAGTACCAGACTGGTGAAGTGATTATCAAAACCTTCGCGGAGCGTGACCTGGACCCGATGCAGATCCCGGCGGTGCTGGTGCATTCACATGGTCCGTTTGCGTGGGGAAAAAACGCCGCTGATGCGGTACATAACGCGGTGGTTCTGGAAGAGTGCGCTTATATGGGGCTGTTCTCGCGCCAGCTGGCGCCACAGTTGCCGTTGATGCAGCAAGAGCTGCTGGATAAACACTACCTGCGTAAGCACGGTGCGCATGCCTATTACGGACAATAGCCCGGCAGGCGCCCTGCTAAAAATGCCCTGGAAACAGGGCATTATGTGTTTTCTGCCGCAGATGGCGGATGATTAATCAATCATGGCTCCCCGATCGAGGATCATTGTCTGCCCCTGATCGATATGAAGTGTTAAGCCACTGGTTTTTAATTGTGCATTACGTATACGGATACCCTGTTGGGCATCAATACGAACATTTTCAAAAGTAAAACCACTCAGTGGTGCTTCCGGCACACCAATAATAAAGGCTGCCGCTTTACTGTTACCGGTTGAGGTCAGATTTGATACGGTAATATTGCTGAAGTGCGGGGTTTTCACGCTATCAAATGGTTGTCTGGCATCACTGTCAGGCGGGTAGATTTGCTCACCCAGAGTAAATCCTCCTTCAGCCACCATTTTATCCACTTCAGCCTGTACGATGGGGGCGGCCTGATAGTAGCCAGAAAAAACCAGCGGAACATCGACATCAACCATGGTTATATTGCGATAGATGATGTTCTTCACTTCTCCGCCTTTTCCACGGGGGGATTTTATCCGGATGCCATACATGGAACCGATAAACTGGTTATTTTCCACCAACACATTATTGACGCCGCCGGAGGTTTCACTGCCGATAGAGATACCCCGTCCCTGCAATAGTTTATTATTAGCTATATAGATATTGTCTGCTGTGCCATCAGGATAGCGGGGAGAGGGTTTTTCCGCTTTAATCGCGATATGGTCATCGTTGCAGTCAATGTAGTTATTGGTGATTCTGATATTCCGGCTGTCAATCGGGTCAATAGCATCGGTATTTGGCGCATGCCATGGAGAGGTGATTCTGGTGTTATTCACATCCACATTGCTGGCATCACGCATCACGATGTGAAAGCTGGGTGAGTTAGTCAGGTGAATACCGTCCACCAGAATATTGTTAGCCCGGGTGATATAGATCAGGCGTGGACGGTCGGTCCCTGCCTTTTTTCCTGTGGCCCGGATATTTTCCCGCCATCTTTCCCACCACACCGCCCCCTGGCCATCAATTGTGCCTTCACCGGTAATGGCGACATTGCTGGCATCGGCGATACTGATAAAGGGTAGCCAGCCATTTTCTGCTTCGGCATATCGGCTTTCCTGACTTGCCCGATATGCACTCACTTCACTGGACGCGACGATGGTTGCATTTTTAGCCAGGTTAAGGCGAATATTACTCTTCAAAAATAACGGATTAACCAGATAATTACCCGCAGGAACCTGTACAGTTCCGCCCCCGGCAGCAGCACAATCATTAATCGCTTGCTGGAATGAATCTGTATTTAACGCAATTTGTAAACGATGACCTTCAGCACCATATTGGGTGACATCGCAGACTTTAGCCGGGAACTGGGTTGCAGTGGCGGCAGAAACGCCCCCAATGCTGGCGAACAGGCAGGAGGCGATAGCAGGTAAGGTAAGGCGAGTAAACATGTTAATTCTTTGCTCCGTAAATTAATGAAACACTGTTTCATTAATTTACGGAGTTCAGCGCATGAGAAGAACTATCATGATCACAGTTCTGGATGACCGGTGATCATGACCAGCAAATTTCAGGCGAATGCCCAAAGAATGAGTGGCTATTGCAACAAGTCATTATCCCGTTAACGGTGTTCTTTTTCGTTAAAGTCGTCCCCTTAGAGCTAAAAGAGCTTCTCAGTAATCGTCCCGGGGGGTATTTCTGTCTGGACGGGACCCGTTTCGTCCAGACAGGCATATTAGCCATTAACCCGCTGCCTCGCTTTCGCTGAATCCAGCCCGTCAACGGGCGGATTGATATCCCTGGTGAAGATAAAAGGGCTATTGATCGGTGCGCTTACGGTCGCCCGGCCGGCAGCAATCCGCTGCAGCTCAGCCATACCTTCCTCACGTTCATGGATACCAAACGCCTGCGCCACTGCAAGGTATGACTCGCCGTTGCGCACGCGTTCCCCGGCCGGTCCGGCGACGGCAATCCTCTTCAGCTCGCGCATGGCTTCCTCATATTCGCGGATGCCAAACGCCCCGGCGACCGTCAGGCACGATTCACCGTTGCGCACGCGTTCGCCTGCGGGTCCGCGTGCGGCGATGCGTTTCAGTTCGCGCATCGCGTCTTCGCGCTCGCGGATGCCGTGCATGCGGGCGACGGTGAGACAGGACTCGCCGTTGCGCACGCGCTCAGCGGCCGGACCGCGGACGGCGATGCGCTTCAGTTCGGTCATGGCGTCCTCACGCTCGCGGATACCGCAGGCGAGGCCAACCGCAACACAGGATTCACCGTTGCGCACCCGTTCACCGGCGGGGCCGGCGACGGCAATTTTCTCCAGTTCGCGCATCGCCTGCTCGCGTTCGCGGATGCCAAACGCCTGGGCGACGGTGAGGCACGATTCACCATTGCGCACCCGTGCTCCGGCCGGCCCCCGCACGGCGATGCGCTTCAGCTCTGCCATCGCTTCATCATACTCGCGAAAGCCAAACGCCTGCGCGACCGTCAGGCATGACTCACCCTGGTTGACGCGTTCCCCGGCAGGCCCCTGCACAGCGATTCGCTTCAGCTCCGCCATGGCCTCCTCACGCTCGCGGATACCCTGTTCGCGGGCGACGGTGAGACAGGACTCGCCGCTGCGGACGCGTTCCCCGGCGGGCCCGGCGACGGCAATCATCTCCAGCTCGCACATCGCCTGTTCACGTTCACGAATGCCAAACGCCTGGGCGACGGTGAGGCATGATTCACCGTTGCGGACACGTTCTCCGGCGCGGCCGCGGACGGCGATGCGCTTCAGTTCGGCCATAACTTCCTCATGTTCGCGAATACCCTGTTCGCCAGCGACGGTGAGACAGGACTCACCGTTATGGACGCGCGCTCCAGCATGCCCGCGAACGGCGATGCGCTTCAGTTCGGTCATCGCCTCCTCACGCTCGCGGATGCCGCAGGCGAGACCAACAGCAATACAGGATTCGCCGTTGCGGACACGTTCCCCGGCGGGTCCGGCGACGGCAATTCTCTCCAGTTCACGCATCGCCTGTTCGCTTTCGCGGATGCCAAATGCCTGGGCGACCGTCAGGCATGACTCACCGTTGCGCACCCGTTCCCCGGCCGGCCCCTGTACGGCGATGCGCTTCAGTTCGGTCATCGCGTCCTCGCGTTCGCGGATGCCGGATGCGAGGCCAACCGTCAGGCATGACTCGCCGTTGCGCACCCGTTCCCCGGCCGGCCCGTAGACGGCGATGTGTTTCAGCGCGGTCATGGCGTCCTCGCGTTCGCGGATACCGGATACCAGGCCAACCGCAAGACATGATTCACCGCAGCGGACGCTTTCGCCGGCGTGGCTCTCTACGGCAATGTTTTCCAGTTCGCGCATCGCCTCTTCACGCTCGCGAATACCAAACGCCAGCGCCACGGCAAGGCATGACTCGCCGTTGCGCACCCGTTCCCCGGCCGGCCCCTGCACGGCGATACGCTTCAGTTCCGCCATGGCTTCCTCACGCTCACGAATGCCAAACGCCAGCGCGACAGTGAGGCAAGACTCGCCGTTGCGCACCCGTTCGCCAGCGGGGCCGGCGACGGCAATCATTTTCAGTGCGGTCATGGCGTCCTCGCGCTCGCGGATACCGGATGCCAGGCCAACGGTCAGGCATGACTCACCGTTGCGAACCCGTTCGCCGGCGGGTCCGGCGACGGCAATATTTTCCAGTTCACGCATCGCCTGCTCGCGCTCGCGGATACCAAACGCCTGGGCGACGCTCAGGCACGATTCGCCGTTGCGCACCCGTTCGCCGGCGGGACCGGCGACGGCAATCATTTTCAGTGCGGCCATCGCTTCTTCACGCTCGCGGATACCAAATGCGAGGCCAACCGTCAGGCATGACTCGCCGTTGCGGACGCGTTTGCCGGCCGGCCCGGCGACGGCAATCCGTTTAAGTGCGTCCATCGCCTGTTCGCGCTCGCGGATACCCTGTTCGCGGGCGACAGTGAGGCATGACTCGCCGTTGCTGACGCGTTTGCCGGCAAGACCGGCGACGGCGATTTTCTCCAGCTCGCGCATTGCCTCTGCGTATTCACCGATGCCATATGCCCGGGCAACGGTGAGACAGGACTCGCCGTTGCGGACACGTTCCCTGGCTGGTGCCGGGACGGTGATCGTTTTCAATCCGGTTATAGCGTCATCTTTTGCCAGGTAAACCGGGTCCTGTTGAAGGAAAAACGGTACCACTGTGTCCGGATCAGGGGGGGCAGGCAACAAGCGGGTACTGGCGCCCGCGGTTGCGGTAAGTGTCGCTACCTGCGGATGGAACCTGTGAACCTGACCTTCATTCCATATGGCGAGAGCCTTACCAATGATATGGCGCTCGGCGATGACATCGCGAATGAATAGTTGCTGCGCTAAAATCAGCCGCAGTTGGGACAGCAACTGATTACCCTGAGTGGACGAGAATCTGTCGTGCTGAGAATGTGCTGGGCGAACCATTTAATGTAGTCCTGAAAAAAACAATTATCGGAAATATGCGTTTTTCGCATCTTTTATCATCTGCCTCTGTTTACCGCGATCCCGCTGCTGTGAAGCGGTTACACCACGGACGGGCGACTGAGTTTTCTTTCTGCCGGCGGCGTGTCTTGTATCCGCAGACATCATCAGTAATCTGACTTTTTTCTGAGTTCTTCGGTTTTAGCGCGTGCTTCGGCGAGTGACGGGTCAGATGGTCGATTCCGAACTGCCCGGGAGAGGGGGTATCAGCTGATGTCCACTATGCTTCTCTGCGTTCGTCTGGCTCCTGCATCATCAGCGTGATAACCACGCCTGTTTGTTCTCTGAGATCACTGCACGGTTAAAACTCAGGCCCACCTTAGTCGGACTCTGTCCGGCATAAAGTCAAATTTTAGGTAGCATATCGCTTATAAAACTAAATTTTTGTTCTAAAAAATGCGATCGGCGCCAATGTACTACAAACCCTATGGTTATTGGGTCGTGGGTATGTAATTTTCCGGTAAAAAATTAATAAAAACAGTGTGTTATTGTATGTTTGTAGTTAATGAAATATTAATTTTATGTTGGGCTGTGTGGGCGGGTTCTTATGCATCCCTGCCTGGTGGCGGGATATATGCGAGGCACAGTTTGCGGGTTCTGCGGCAGGTGTCACCTTGTCATATTTTCCCCGATTCAGGGGGTATCGGAAAATTAGCGCTGGTGGTGGTTGCGCCGAATCCGGTCGTGGATTTCCCACCTGGCCTTATGCACTTATTATTCATATATTTTGAATGATAACAGCAAAATGTTCAGCTTTTCGCCAGCGAGTGACAGGTCTATTATTTATCACATCAGGGCGAGACGCCCTTTCCTGATAAAAATACCTGAGGATTATAACCATGAAATCAGTCAAAACTTTCGTTGTAGTTGCCGCACTCTCCCTGACCTCTTTCGGCAGTTTTGCCCAGAGCATCAGCGCCACCGGCAGCAGCCTGGACGCCGCTGAATCGGCTATTGCCGCCAAAGCTCAGGAAGCAGGCGCAAATTACAAGATCACCAGCGCGCTGGCGAATAATCGCGTGTATATGACGGCTGAACTGACCAAATAAATCTGACGACCTTCCGGAAGAGTCGGGAAAACGACTTTTCCGGGTCAGATGCGATGAAGACCGCCCTGTTAATAGCAGGGCGGTTTTGTTTTGTCAGGGTCAGGCCAGTGGCATGGTATGTCAGGATGCAGAAGGAAGATCCATCATGTTAATCTCCTCAATATGTCGTTGATTCAGGTTAATCTGGCACTGAGCAATATATAACTGGTAATCGTAAGCATCTTCGTCAAGTTCGGTTGCCACTGCGAGGCATAATTCATCCCGGTACTCTTTCCATTTGTTCTGTGCAGCCATAAATCGTCGGCTATAGACCTCTCCGGATGTTTCTTTGGCATCCGCTTTACCATTAAAGGGAGCGAGATTATTTGCTTTTATTCTTTTATTTGTTTCGGAAATTAATGAATCTATTTTTTTATCGCTTTCTTGCCTTTTTTTAAAAAGGCAGTCTTCTTGCGCATAACGGTCTGTGTTATTAAAAAAACAGTCCCTCGCTTCTTTTCCTTCATGTAAAGCAGCAGATCCGGCATCAGGAAAGAGTGAAGATAAGGCGATGGTGGTAATTAGCAAGCATCTCATTGCAGATACCTTATTCTTTTTCTGTGCGATTCAAATCTCATGTAGTACATGTCATTTGGTCTGTTGGTTTCCGGCGTCGATCATCAGATGCTGAAGTGTTTTTACCTCGTCAGGATTACTGGCGGCGCAGGCTCCCACACTGGAAGAAAGGCGGAAGACCCGTGGGGAAGGCGGATGTCGGTGAATCATTTTGCTCTCCTTTGCATTGGCCGCACGGACTTATGCGGCAGATGTCCTTACATCTCAGCGTTCACGCTTAATAAGGCGATAATTCCCCGGAATGATTAAATTAATAATAATTCTATTTATATGTATTTTTTGATGTTATGGCCTGTGCGGAACTATATTTCAGCGCGGTAATAAGTGCAGGCGAATTTTATTTTTTGGTGGCGATTTTGTGCCAGATATCACATTGTCATCTTCTCCCGGTGTCGGCGGTTGTGCGCTGCAGCTGGCCCAGTCTTTCAGTCTGGTGCCTGGTTATGTTTGTTCATATATTTTGAATGACAACAGCAAAATGTTCAGCTTTTCGCCAGCGAGCAACAGGTCTATTATTTATCACATCAGGGCGAAACGCCCTTTCCTGATAAAAATACCTGAGGATTATAACCATGAAATCAGTCAAAACTTTCGTTGTAGTTGCCGCGCTCTCCCTGGCCTCTTTCGGCAGTTTTGCCCAGAGCATCAGCGCCACCGGCAGCAGCCTGGACGCCGCTGAATCGGCTATTGCCGCCAAAGCGCAGGAAGCAGGCGCAAATTACAAGATCACCAGCGCGCTGGCGAATAATCGCGTGTATATGACGGCTGAACTGACCAAATAAATCTGACGACCTTCCGGAAGAGTCGGGAAAACGACTTTTCCGGGTCAGATGCGATGAAGACCGCCCTGTTAATAGCAGGGCGGTTTTGTTTTTTCAGAAACAGAGATACTTTGTTTTGCGCCTGGATGCTCAGGAAAGAGGTAATAAACTATCTGTTATCTACCGGCTAATTTACCGGTATGTACGACTATATTAGTTGCTTTGGTTATAGGCATACAGGCAAATGCTTTTGCCAGTCAGATCCTGAACTGGTCTAAATTCTTTTTCTCCATATACCCTCCGCCGCTGTGGTCAGAGTGTATTGCAATGAGCAAACAGTTGATCAGCCCAATAATTCCCGTAGGTGCTGTGCAAGCTGTTCAGCGGTTTTCTCTTCGGTAGCTGCATCCACAGTCAAATTTTCCAGAGTACGGTCATTATCCTGAATACGGATACCGTTGCGGTTGAGTTTCTTCATTGGCTGATGGTTATCCTGTTTCCAGCGTTCAGCATCTTCCTGAGAAGCTGGGTGGGTGCCAGCATGATCCTTCTCCATGCCAGTAGTCGTTTTATGACGATAGTCTGTTGCCGACATATTCATTTCCCCCATTCTTACATCAGCAGATGACAGTGGCCAATGAGATATGCGTTTTGGTGAGTGAGGAACAGGCCAGCAACTGGCGCTGGACACGCAGCAACCTGTCGGCTGAAAATTGCCTTCTGTGTTGTAAATCGTATTAATAATCATAACCTTATGTTGTGTATTAAGTGGGGGTTTAACAACGATGCCGACTGTTAAAAAGCGGTTTATTTAGCAAAAGCTTTATTAAAGACTTCTTTAATAACTTGTGCTGTATTAAAGTAAAGTTTAATACAGCTGGTTTTATTAAAGAGTTATTTAATAGCGGCAGGCATGATCAAGGGATGCTTTAACAGCATCTACGCCTGTTAAAGGAGTTTAAATGAGCCGTACTTGCGGAAAATTTATCGTGACACAAAGTCACGATGAGACGGTCAATGCGTTTGTACCTGCTCCCTTACCTCCGGCATCCCCCGTTCTGGATCCGGCTTCGTATGTGGAGCTGAATGAAAAAGCAGAAAAGGCGCTGGCAAGATTATCTGGTATGTCGGGACTTGTGGCTTCCAGTGAATGGCTCGTTTATAGCGCCATACGTAAGGAAGCATTGCTGACTTCCCAGCTCGAAGGAACTCAGGCCACCCTCACTGATATTTTCGATGAAGAGGCTGGTCTGGCCGTCACCAATGTTGATGATGTCGGGGAAGTCACAAACTACCTGCAGGCGTTTAAATTCGCTCG
This sequence comes from Pantoea sp. B65, assembly GCF_047308185.1. NCBI lineage: Bacteria > Pseudomonadati > Pseudomonadota > Gammaproteobacteria > Enterobacterales > Erwiniaceae > Pantoea > Pantoea sp. B65. The sequence goes on along the minus strand of NZ_JAHXPU010000044.1, from coordinate 85,413 downwards.
TGGTCATCTGAGTTCAGAAAAGGGGCTACCGGTTTGCGTTCGTCTGTTGATGGAGGCTCATCAGGTGCTACTATCCGGTGCCAGAGGGACAACTAAGCAACCAGGCGAAGTTCGGACAACCCAAAACTGGATAGGAGGGACAAGACCAGGTAACGCAGCATATGTTCCACCACCTGCCGACCTGCTGGGAGAACTGTTATCTGATCTCGAAAAATTTATCCATGAGCCGAATCCATCCTTGCCACCTTTGGTGCGAATTGCACTGGTGCATGCTCAGTTCGAAACTATTCACCCTTTCCTCAATGGGAACGGGCGGATTGGCCGCTTGTTGATAGCCATACTGCTGGAAGAGTGGCAGTTGTTGCGGGAACCACTGCTGTACGTTTCAGGGTACTTGAAACAACACCAGGTGCATTATTACCACTGTCTGACAGAAGTCAGGAGTAATGGGAACTGGGAGCAATGGGTTGAATTTTTCCTCGAAACCGTTCAGCTGTCCGCAGAGGAAGCAGAGCAAAACATCATCAGAATTGCCACACTGATTGCTGATGACAGGAAAAAGGCTCTTGCTATGCCTACAACATCACTCCATACCATGCGCCTGTTTGAGTTTTTGCCCACGATGCCAAAGCTGACTGTTGATCATGCCGCTGAATTATTAAGTGTTTCTTTCCCAACAGCTAATGCTGCTGTACAGGGTCTCGTTACTGCCGGAATTTTGCGTGAGACGACGGGAAGAACACGCGGGAGAAGCTACGTGTATCATCATTACGTGGAGATTCTACGTAACGATTAAAAAAACCATCAATGATTTTAGGGCATAGTGTAGTGATACACGATGAGACAATGTGATAAAGAAATAGCCCTATGATACGGGCTATTAGGAGTGATTTTAACTTTGATGAGACAACGCGAGATCGCGTGAAACGTTACTCAATATTCTGAATCTGCTCACGCATCTGCTCGATCAGCACCTTTAACTCGATAGCTGAAGTGGTGATATCGGCATTTATCGATTTAGACGCCAGAGTGTTCGACTCGCGGTTAAACTCCTGCATCATAAAGTCGAGACGACGGCCAACCGCTTCTTTCTTGCTCAGGATGTTATAGGTCTCTTTTACGTGCGCTTCCAGGCGATCCAGCTCTTCCGCCACATCGATGCGCTGCGCCATCATTACCAGTTCCTGCTCCAGACGGTTGTTTTCCAGCTGAACTTCCGCTTCTTCCAGTTTGGCGACCAGGCGTTCACGCTGCCATTTCACGACTTCCGGCATCAGCGCCCGTACTTTGGTCACTTCGCCGCTGACACCTTCCAGCCGCTGTACAATCATCGCTTTCAGCGCGGTACCTTCGCTTTCACGGGCGATGATAAATTCATCAATTGCGCCATCCAGCGCCTGCAGCAGTTCGGCGGTGATCGCATCCAGATCCTGCTCTTTGGCCGACATCACACCAGGCCAGCGCAGAATATCGAGCGGGTTAATCTCGCCTTCATCGCTCTGCATTTTCACCCAGTTGGCCGCCTGTACCAGCTGTTTAGCCAGCGGTTCATTCAGCAGCAGTGAGCTTTGTGCGCTCGGGTCAGCATCGAAACGCAGATTGCATTCGATTTTGCCACGCGTCAGGCGATTACGCAGACGTTCGCGGATCACCGGTTCCAGGCTGCGGAACTGCTCCGGTAAACGAATATAGGTTTCCAGGTAGCGCTGATTAACGGAACGGAGTTCCCAGGCGGCGCTGCCCCATTCGCCTTTGGTTTCACGCCGTGCATAGGCGGTCATACTGCGGATCATTTTGCGTACCTGTGTCAGAGAAATATGGGGGAATTATAGCGATGCCCGCGGATGCATGATAGGTATTCGTTCCTTTAGCGCAATGCCGGTCACTTTGGCTATGGCGTTTTTGCTGCCAGCTTTTATCATGGGTTGGTGATAGCAATTGATTCTAATAAGGGATGGCGATGAAAATAACAACTAATCCGCGTGGTGCAAAAGTGATGATGATTGCCGCCGCACTACTGTTGAGCGGCTGCGTGGCGTCACCAAAAAGCGTGACGGCGCCGCCGGCAGCAGCCTGTGTCAAAGGCGATGCCATGACGCAAACGACACTCTACTTCGGGCTTAATCGCCCATCCGGCCCGGTGATTAGCGCCGCCGAGTGGCAGGCATTTATTGATAATGATGTCACGCCAAAGTTTAAAGATGGATTGTCGGTATTTGAGGCGAAAGGACAATGGCTGGGTAATGATGGCAAACTGGCACGTGAAAACAGCAAAGCACTGCTATTGATTCACGCACCAGATAAAGAGAGCGAAACACGTATTGAACTACTGCGCAGCATCTACAAACAGCGTTTCACCCAGGATTCGGTGATGCGGGTTGATGCGCCGGTTTGCGTCGCGTTCTGATCCAGGCGGGCGGCATAAATGCCGCCCGTACAGACAGGTTACAGCATCAGTCCGGCAAAGGCCGCGGACAGCAGGCTGACCAGTGTGGCGCCGTAGACCAGTTTCAAGCCAAAGCGTGAAACCACGTTGCCTTGCTGCTCGTTCAGACCTTTGATCGCTCCCGCGACAATGCCGATGGATGCAAAGTTAGCAAAGGAGACGAGAAACACCGAAAGGATCCCTAAACCGCGCGGCGTCATTTCCGCAGCGACTTTTTTCAGTTCAATCATGGCGACAAATTCGTTGGCTACCAGCTTGGTTGCCATAATGCTGGCGGCCTGCAGGGCGTCCTGAGCAGGAATACCGACCAGCCAGGCAAACGGGTAAAACACATAGCCGAGAATTTGCTGGAAGCTAACGCCGAATACCGCCGCAAACAGCGCGTTTACCGCGGCGATCAGGGCAATAAAACCCACTAACATCGCCAGAATAATCATCGCTACTTTAAAACCGGCGAGGATATATTCGCCGAGCATTTCAAAGAAACTCTGATCTTCATGCAGCTTATCCAGCCGGATATCGGGTTCATCACCGGCGGGTGTCGGGTTAATTATCGACAGCACAATAAAGGTGCTGAACATATTCAGAATTAACGCCGCAACGACATATTTCGCATCAATCATCGTCATATAGGCGCCGACAATCGACAGGGAAACCGTCGACATCGCGGTGGCCGCCATTGAATAGAGACGACGTGGCGAGATATCCGCAAGAATACCTTTATAGGCGATAAAGTTCTCTGACTGCCCGAGGATCAGGGTGCTGACGGCGTTAAATGACTCCAGCTTACCCATGCCGTTAACCTTCGACAGCAAAGTACCCACCAGGCGAATCAACAGCGGCAGAATCCGCCAGTGCTGCAAAATCCCAATCAGCGCCGAAATAAAGATGATCGGGCAAAGTACGCCAAGGAAGATAAACGCCAGACCTTGTGCGCTCATACCGCCAAAAACGAAATCCGAACCCTGGGCGGCAAAAGTAAGCAGCGTTTCGAAGAAACCGGCAACATGCTGCACTACCCATAAGCCGCTGGCGGCGTGTAAAAAGAACCAGGCCAGCGCAGTTTCAATCACCAGCAGCTGCACGATATAGCGCAGGCGAATTTTTTTGCGGTCAGTGCTGACCAGTAACGCCAGGGCGAAAATAACCACCAGCGCCAGAATAAAATGTAAAAGGTTTGGCATATAAAGTTCAGATTGCGGGGGGAAAGACGCATTTATACATAGTTCGCGGCTTTTTTCATTAACTCTCTGTTTACGGAATTTAAAAAATATTGCGCTAAGCCGTTGGTAGGCAGCAGCGCATGAAGCCCGTATAATGCGCAGCCAATATAAGCAAGCCGGAGAGAAACCATGCGTCCAGCAGGCCGTAGCGCACAACAGGTGCGTCCCGTCACATTGACACGTCACTACACCAAACATGCAGAAGGTTCTGTGCTGGTTGAATTCGGCGATACAAAAGTATTGTGCACCGCCACCATTGAAGAAGGCGTGCCGCGTTTTCTGAAAGGTCAGGGGCAGGGGTGGGTCACCGCGGAATACGGTATGTTACCGCGCGCCACCCATAGCCGTAACGCACGTGAAGCCGCCAAAGGTAAGCAGGGCGGTCGCACCCTTGAGATTCAGCGTCTGATTGCCCGCTCACTGCGCGCAGCCATCGATCTGAAAGCACTGGGTGAATTCACCATCACTCTGGACTGCGATGTGTTGCAGGCCGACGGTGGTACCCGTACCGCATCGATTACCGGCGCCTGCGTTGCGCTGGCCGATGCGCTGAATCATCTGGTGGCGCAAGGCAAACTGAAAGCCAACCCGATGAAAGGGATGGTTGCGGCGATTTCCGTCGGGATTGTTAACGGTGAAGCGCTGTGCGACCTTGAGTATGTGGAAGACTCTGCCGCTGAAACCGATATGAATGTGGTGATGACCGAAGATGGTCGTATGATCGAAGTTCAGGGAACGGCCGAAGGCGAGCCGTTCAGCCACGACGAGCTGCTCAGGCTACTTGAGCTGGCGCGGGGCGGTATTGATAGCTTAATTCAGGCGCAAAAAGCGGCGCTGGCAAGCTGATTTCTACAGGCGACCTGAGAGTCGCCTTTTTTATGCAAAAATGTTGAGGAGAGAGCGATGAAACCCTGGCAGCGTCAATTTATCGAGTTTGCACTAAACAAACAGGTATTAAAGTTTGGTGAATTCACCCTGAAATCAGGCCGTAAAAGCCCTTATTTCTTCAACGCCGGACTGTTTAATACCGGACGCGATCTGGCCCTGCTGGGGCGTTTCTACGCACAGGCGCTGGTTGATGCAAAAATTGATTTTGACCTGCTATTTGGCCCGGCTTACAAAGGTATCCCGATAGCTACCACCACCGCTGTGGCGCTGGCCGATCATCATGAGCGTGATGTGCCATACTGCTTTAATCGTAAAGAAGCCAAAGATCACGGCGAAGGCGGCATGCTGGTTGGTAGCCCCCTGCAGGGCCGTATTATGCTGGTGGATGATGTGATTACCGCTGGCACGGCGATTCGTGAATCAATGGAGATTATTGCCGCCCATGGCGCGACGCTGGCGGGCGTGCTGATTTCACTGGACCGCCAGGAACGCGGACGTGGGGCGATCTCTGCGATTCAGGAAGTTGAGCGCGATTATCAGTGTCAGGTTATCTCCATTATCACCCTGAAGGATTTGATCGCCTATCTCGAAGAGAAGCCGGAAATGGCCGATCATCTGGCGGCGGTACGTGCTTATCAGAAAGAGTACGGTATCTGATCACCAGCCCTGACTGGCGCGGAGAATAACGCGTGGAAAACCATTTATATGCAGGAAAAGCAGCCACCGCAGTCGGTCGTGCGGTGCGACGGTTACAGTCTCAGGGCCTGATTTCCCCCGCGTCGCATCATGCCATTCTGCAGGCGGCAGGCGCGCGGCCGGATGCGCAGGGATGGCTGCTGTTTCTGCGCGCCACCTTTGCGCTGATAGGTACCCTGGCGCTGGTTTGCGGGGTGATGTTCTTTTTTGCCTGGAACTGGCATACGCTGCCGCGTCTGGTGAAATTTGCGCTGGTCGAGGGCATGATTATCGCGCTGGCGGTCGTGGTGTGGTGGCGTTGGGCGCAAAATAGCGCCCGGCTGGCGCTGATCGCCATTGGCATGCTGATCGGCGTACTGTTTGCTGTCTACGGACAGATCTACCAGACCGGGGCCGGGAGCTGGACACTATTCCGTGCCTGGGCGCTGGCGCTGTTTGCCTTAGCCTGTTTTGCCCGGGTCACCGCACTCTGGTTTCTCTGCTGGCTGGTGGCGAATGTCGCCTTCTTATTGCGGCTTGATGGCTGGCAGGATTTCCCTTTTAACGATAATTTCAGCCTGATTTATCAGCTCTTCCTGCTGACCGTTACCGCGGTCTGGTTTGCCCTCACCCGCCGCAACAACGGGTTGTTTCGGGTGATGGTGTTCTGGACGTTGCTCATCCTGACGCTGGCCACCGGCAGTGAACTGTTTGGCGATCGTCATTCCTCCGGGCTGCTTAGCCCGTTACTCTGGCTGGCACTGCTGGCGGCAGGGTATCTGCTGTTTTATCGTCGTCAGCGCGATCTGTTTATTCTCACCTGTGGCTTATTCAGCATCTGTTTTTTACTGGTGGCAGGCGTGATTCGGTTGTTTATTGAGGTCAATATTATTCTGACCTTAGTGGCGGCGCTGGTGGTGCTGTGTCTCTGCGCTGCGCAGGCCAGTCGCTGGATTATGAAGCTGCGTGCGGAAAATCCAGACCAATTGCAACCGGACGACCGTAGCGAGCAGCAGGCGATCTGGCTGCGGTTGCAGCAGCAGTCGTTACTGACGTCGCAACAGATTGAGCTGTTGCAGCAGGATAAAAATGACGAGTTACCCTGGTATGTTCGCGTCGCGCTGATATTAAGCGGCTGGTTTGCCGGCGTAATGGCTTTTGCGCTGCTGGTTGCGGCGTGCTTTCTCTATGGCGTGTTCGATCAGTTTAATGTGGTGACGTTTGTGGTTATCGCGCTGGTCAGCGGTATTCCCGGCTGGCTGTTTTTAGCTAAATCCGGCCTTGCGCAACAGCAGATCGGTCTCTCCTGGGCAATTGCCTGCACCTTTAGCAGCTGTGTGGCGGTGGCGCTGTGGATCGATGACCGCAACTGGATCAGCGGTCAGATGTGTCTGTCATTTGTGCCTGTGCTGGCGCTGCTGTTTATCCTGTTCCGTCATAACTTTTACCGCTTCCTTAATAGCGCGGCGCTGATATTTTTCCTCGTCAGTGGCTTAACCTGGTTTACCAGTAGTCTGCCGGTCGTGGGGACCGCGCTGATCATCCTTGGCGTGGTGCTGGTGGGGGTTGACGATCGCTACAGCTGGCGCTTTCGCCCCAGTCTGTTAGGGATAAGTAGTGGTCTGCTGGCGCTCTGTTTTTATGGTTCACTACCGATGGAAAGTCTGGCGTTGATCGAGGATGTGGCGCCGCGCGGCGGCGATTTTTCCACCCTCAATGAGGGGATTGCGGCCGGATTGCTGATTACCGCCCTGATCCTCGGCCGACGTGAAGGGATGCCGGGCGCCTGGCAGCTGTTGCTGATCGCCACGGTGCTGGCAGCGATGAGCCTGTTTGCCCCGGGTATCGCGCTGGCATGGTTGCTGCTGCTGCTGGCGCGCTATCAGAACAGCAAAGTGCTGATGCTGGTTTCCGCCGTGCTATTGGTGCTGTACACCCTCGACTGGTATTACTTCCTCGGTATTTCACTGCTGGATAAAGCGCTGATGCTGTTTGGCGCCGGGGCGCTGTTGCTGCTGATTGCCATGCTGGCGCACCGACGTTTACAGGCAGGTGACTATGCGTAAGGGGTTGCTGTTTGCCGTACTGCTGTTGACGTTACTGGCAACGAATCTGGCGATTTATCAGAAGGAGCAGCTATTAGCGCATGGCAGCGTGGTGCGGCTGGCACTGGCGCCGGTTGATCCGCGGGCGCTGATGCAGGGCGATTATATGGCGCTGAATTATGCGTTGAATAACCGCTTATCCGCTGATGCGCTGCCGGAAAATCGGCGTTTAATTATCACGCTCAATGGCCAGCAAGTGGCGACTGACGCCGTGTGGGATCACGGTCAGCCGCTCAACGCTGACCAGCATTACCTGCTGGCGCATCGGGGTAATCAGGGGCTCGGTATTGCCAGTGATGCGTGGTTTTTCGAAGAGGGGCATGCGGAGAATTTTGCCGTCGCCCGCTTTGGCGAATTGCGGGTGGCGCAGGATGGTACGGCGCTGCTGGTGGCATTACTGGATGACCAGTTACGCCCCTTACCGACAGCGCCGTAGCAATTACACCAGCTGAGCTGCCAGCAATGGCCAGCGTGCGTCAAAGTCGACGGTAGGGCGATAGCGAAATTCAGAACGGACAAAACGCAACAGCATACCTTCACAATATGCCAGCAGCTGGCTGGCCAGCAGGGTTTCATCGGTGGTGAAAGCCTCGCCTTCGCGCATTTTTCGTTCGCGCATGACCTGGCGTAACTGCACTTCAATCCGCTCAAACAGCTGATTAATGCGCCCCTGCAGGCGATCCTGTTCAAACATCAGCGCATGACCGGTCAGAATTCGGGTCAGACCAGGGTTGCGTTCGCCAAAACCGAGGATCAACTGCACTATCAGGCGCAGGCGCGGCAATGTCTCTTTTTCATCATTTAAGATCAGATTGATACGGGTGATCAGGCTGTCTTCAATAAACTCAATCAGACTGTCAAACATCCGCGTCTTGCTGGGAAAATGCCGGTAAAGCGCTGCTTCGGAGACACCGACATTGGCAGCCAGCTTGGCGGTGGTAATGCGCTGGCTTCCGTCACTGGATTCCAGCATCTGCGCCAGAGACTGCAATATTTCCTCGCGACGATTCCTTTTCGCACTCTTTTTTTCTGCCATGACTTAAAAGACCCCTGAAAATTCACCATAAACGGGCAAACACCCACGTAACATCCGTGAAAGAGCGTCTCACGGTATGGAAGAGTTAAACGGCTTTACCTTTCACACCTGACGCTATAGCGCCAGGTGCTTTGGCGATAAGTTACGAGGGATGTACGTTATGCGTTACTGGCGGCCGGAGTGGCCAAAGCCACCTTCACCACGTGCACTGGCATCAAAATCTTCGACCAGGTTGAACTCCGCCTGCACCACAGGCACAAAGACCATCTGCGCAATGCGTTCACCGGGTTGAATGGTGAAGTTATCCTGACCACGGTTCCAGACGGATACCATCAGTTGCCCCTGATAATCAGAGTCGATCAGGCCGACCAGATTGCCCAGTACCACACCGTGCTTATGACCCAGTCCGGAGCGCGGCAGGATCACTGCCGCCAGTTCAGGGTCAGCAATATGAATGGCTAATCCGGTAGGCACCAGCGTGGTAACGCCGGGCGCCAGTTCAATGGCCTCATCAAGGCAGGCGCGCAGGTCCAGACCGGCAGATCCCGAGGTGGCGTAAGTTGGCAGCGGAAATTCCTTGCCTACGCGCGCATCCATAATCTTAACGTCGATTTTTTTCATCATAACGGCTGACAATCTCGTCTATTAACTGTTGGCCAAGGAGTGACTTATCGCTAAGCGGTAAGGCTTTGTCTCCCTCCTGCCAAAAAAGGTGAAGAGCATTGGTGTCGCTATTGAAACCCTGCCCGGCTTTTGCAACATCATTGGCGCAGATTAAATCCAGATTCTTCCGCGCACGTTTTTGTTGGGCGTATTCTTCCACATTCTGGGTTTCAGCGGCAAATCCTACCACATAGGGCCGGCTGTCGGTCATCGCGCCGACGCCCGCCACAATGTCGGGGTTTTTTACCATGGTGAGCGTCACTTCATCACCCTGTTTTTTGATTTTTTCTGCGGAGATAGTGGCCGCGCGGTAGTCTGCCACGGCTGCGCTGCCAATGAAAATATGCTGACGCGTTATGTGCTCCATCACCGCTTTTTCCATCTCCAGGGCGGTGATGACATCAATGCGTTTCACCCACTGTGGGGTCGGCAGGTTTACCGGGCCGGCCACCAGCGTAACATTGGCACCGCGTGCGGCGGCGGCGGCGGCGATGGCAAAACCCATTTTCCCCGAACTGTGATTGCTGATATAGCGTACCGGATCCAGCGCTTCGCGCGTTGGCCCGGCGGTAATCATAATATTGAGATGTTGCAGGTCGTTGACCGGTGTCGACCATTGTACCGCGCGATCAACAATCGCCAGCGGGTCCAGCATACGTCCCGGGCCAATATCGCCGCAGGCCTGGCTGCCGCTATCCGGTCCCCAGAGCAGTACCCCGCGCCCGGCCAGCACTTTCAGATTGTGCTGAGTCGGTATCGCGCGATACATCTGCTGATTCATAGCCGGTGCAATGGCAATCGGGGCGGCCGTTGCCAGGCAGATGGTGGTCACCAGGTCATTCGCCATACCGGCGGCAAGACGGGCAATCAGATCGGCGGTGGCGGGAGCGAGGATCACTAAATCCGCCCATTTACCCAGCTCGATATGGCCCATTGCCGCTTCTGCCGCCGGGTCAAGCAGGTCATCAGAGACCGGAAAACCGGATACCGCCTGCAGGCTAAGCGGCGTGATAAAAGCTTTTGCCGCTGCGGTCATCACCACCCGCACTTCTGCGCCGCGATCGCGCAGGCGACGTACCAGTTCAGGTGCTTTATAAGCCGCGATACCGCCGCTAACGCCCAGTACGATGTGTTTACCGGTTAATCCCGTCATAGTGTTATCCGTCATCATTACCTTCAGCCAGACGCGCTGCTTCGCGTCACGATTTGCGTATTTTATCACACTCCGCGTGATGAACCCTTTAGCATCCCGCCACCTTTGCGAGGCAGCGCGAAAGCTGACAATTTGCCGCTACTCAGGACGCGCACCGCGAGGCATTCTGCTCCTTTTATCAGGGAGAGGTGTCATATGGAAGTGTCATGGCAGCAATTAATGCCGCGCGAGAAGTTGCAGCAGAGGGGAGCAGAGGCGCTGACCGATGCTGAGTTGTTAGCCATCTTTTTGCGCACCGGCTCCGTCGGGCAACCGGTGATGTCGCTGGCCAGCCAGCTACTGCTCCATTTTGGTTCGCTGTATCAGGTGATGACCGCAGATAAACAGGCGATGTCGGCGGTGAAGGGCGTAGGCGACGCCAAGCTGGCGCAGTTGCATGCGGTGGCTGAACTGGGGCGGCGCTTTTTCCGCGCCAAAATGGCGCGTGAAGATGTGCTGGCGAATCCGCAAGTGACGCATCAATATCTGCTGGGGATGCTGGCGCACCGGGAACGGGAAATTTTTATGGTGATTTTTCTCGATAACCAGCATCGGGTAATCGCCGCGCAGGAAATGTTTGCCGGCAGTATTAACAGCGTGGAGGTACATCCACGTGAAATTATACGTGAAGCGTTAAAAATCAATGCAGCGGCACTGATTCTGGCGCACAATCATCCCTCCGGGATGCCGGAGCCCAGTGCCGCCGATCGGGATATCACCCAACAGATAATCAATGCCGGTTTGTTATTTAATATCAGGATATTAGATCATCTGGTGGTCGGCCATGGCCAATATGTCTCTTTCGCTGAACGCGGTTGGTTATAAACTGTGCAACAATGCGGGGGGAATGGTCTGGATTGCGCTTTTTCTGAACAGTTTCCTGACCGGGTGCGGCTATTTTGCACGATCCGTCGGGATCTTTATCTGTTCGGGACTTGAGCACTGGCGCTACAGGGCGTATACTACGCCACCTTTGAGAATCTCGGGTTTGGCGTTTCGGCCTGCCAGCGGGTTCACATAGAACTCGCCTGGATGGGCTTAGAGCCTGACGAGGCGGCCAAGACCTTATTTTTAAAGCTCGAGCTGAATTTGATTTTTGGAGAATTGACATGTCACGAGTCTGCCAAGTAACTGGCAAGCGTCCGGTGAGCGGTAACAATCGTTCCCACGCAATGAACGCGACGAAACGCCGTTTCCTGCCGAACCTGCACTCTCACCGTTTTTGGGTTGAGAGCGAAAAGCGCTTTGTTACGCTACGTGTATCTGCTAAAGGTATGCGTGTTATTGATAAAAAGGGTATTGATACGGTTCTGGCCGATATCCGCACCCGTGGTGAGAAGTACTAAGGAACTGAATCATGGCTAAAGGTGTTCGCGAGAAAATCAAGCTGGTTTCTTCTGCTGGTACAGGTCATTTTTATACCACCACGAAGAACAAGCGCACTAAGCCGGAAAAACTGGAACTGAAGAAATTCGATCCAGTTGTCCGTCAACACGTGCTCTACAAAGAAGCTAAAATTAAGTAATTTTGGCGACTTAAGAAAAACCCGGCTTCGGCCGGGTTTTTTGTTTTATAAGACAGTAAAACACAAGGAGTTGGCATGCCTGAATTACCTGAGGTAGAAACCAGTCGGCGCGGTATCGAGCCGCATCTGGTGGGTGCAACCATTTTGCATGCAGTGGTGCGTAACAGCCGCCTGCGCTGGCCGGTATCACAGGAAATTCATGCACTGAGCGATCAGCCGGTATTAAGCGTACAGCGCCGCGCCAAGTACCTGCTGCTGGAGCTGCCGACCGGCTGGATTATCATTCACCTCGGGATGTCGGGCAGCCTGCGGGTGTTGCCGGAAGAGATCCCGGCGGCAAAACACGATCATGTCGATTTGGTGATGAGCAACGGCAAAGTGCTGCGCTATACCGATCCGCGCCGCTTTGGCGCCTGGTTATGGAGTGTCGACCCGCAGGCCAGTAATGTACTGGCGCATTTAGGGCCGGAGCCGCTTAGTGAAACCTTTAATGGCGACTATCTGTTTGCGAAGTCACGTGCGAAACGTACGGCGATCAAACCCTGGTTAATGGATAATAAACTGGTGGTTGGCGTCGGGAATATCTATGCCAGCGAATCGCTGTTTGCTGCGGGGATCCTGCCCGATCGTCCGGCAATGTCACTGACATCGGCTGAGTCTGCGCTGCTGGTCGCCACCATTAAGGCGGTGTTGCTGCGTTCGATTGAACAGGGCGGCACTACGCTGCGTGATTTTCTGCAGACCGATGGCAAACCGGGCTATTTTGCTCAGGAGTTGCAGGTCTATGGCCGCGCCGGTGAGGCGTGTCGGGTGTGCGGCACCTTAATTGAAAGCGCCAGACATGGTCAGCGTAGCACCTTCTTCTGTCGCACCTGTCAGAAATAATAGCCGACACGCCCTTCGCGGTGTGGTTGCGGAGCCACTGACGGCGCCGGGCTTCTACACCAGTTTGGCCATCAGCGCCTGATACACCGCCGGCGGCAGAAAGGCCTGCACATCGCCCTGATGGCGCGCCACCTCTTTCACCAGCGATGAAGAGATAAAAGAAAACTCTGCCGACGGCATCAGAAATACGCTTTCCAGCGTCGGCAGCAGATGGCGGTTCATATGCGCCAGCTGCAGTTCGTATTCAAAGTCCGATACCGCGCGTAATCCACGTACCAGCACACTGGCATTTTGCGCTTTAGCAAAGTTCGCCATCAGATCGCTGAACCCGACGACTTCAACATTATCGAGATGCGCAGTGACCTGTTGCGCCAGCGCCACACGCTCATCCAGCGTGAACATCGGTTGCTTACCTGGGCTGGCGGCAATCGCCAGCACGATGTGATCGAACATCAGCGCCGCACGGGTTACGATATCGAGATGACCATTAGTCATCGGGTCGAAAGTACCGGGATAGATCGCTTTCGTGCTCATAAGCTACCTTTCTCTGCTGCCTGATTAAGTGCCCATAGTGCGGCATATTTGTTAAAGGTGTACTGCGCATTGACCATAGCCAGGATCCAGCCCTGCCTGCCATCAAGAAAACCGGCGCGCAGCAGCAAGGTCTTGAGAAAGGCGCTGAAGGTATGGCTGAAGATGGAGAATAGCGAACAGCCTTTGCCCTGCTGATGGCGCTGCCTGGCCCAGGCTTCCGCATAAGCAAACTGCTTGCGCTGAAACGCGGAGAAGTCACGGCAGGTCAGATGTTGCAGATCGCCATGCAGCGCTATCACCTGCGCTTTACGGCTATCCAGTGACTCATGCACCTGATTATCATTGTAGTGGTAGTCGCGCGGATAGAGACGGGTAACGCGGTCAGGATACCAGCCGCTGTGGCGCATAAAGCGACCAAGGAACAGATTGCGTCGGGCGATACTGTAGACGGTATCGGGCTGCGGATGTTCCAGCACCTGTTCAATCGCCGCGCGCAGTTCGGGGGTTACCCGCTCATCGGCATCGATCATCAAAATCATATCGCCAGTGGCGTATTGCTGGGCATGCTGGCGTTGCAGGCCGTAACCGGGCCAGCCTTCAGAGTGATAAACCTGCGCATTATGCTGGCGGGCAATATCGGCGGTGTTATCGCTGCTGCCGGAATCAAGCAGGATGATTTCATCGGCCCAGCTCACTGACGCCAGACAGTCGGCTATTAGCCCGGCCTCATCTTTGGCGATCATCACCACCGAAAGTCGTTGGCGAACGGTCATTTAGTGATTCCGTGGTGGCAAATGGGGTTCGAGTAACTGTAGCAGACGCTGAAGCGCGCCCTGATTTTGATGCAGCACTTCTACCGCGTGACGGCCGTAATAGCGGCGATAATCATCGTCAGTGAGCAGGTTGCCGATCTCTTTATCCAGCGAAGCGACATCGGTCACCGTAATCAGGCCATCAGCCTGCTGGAGTTTGCTACAGATATCTTTGAAGTTGAAGGTATGCGGGCCCATCAGCACCGGAATGGCATGCGCGGCAGGCTCCAGCGGATTATGACCGCCGCGTTCAACCAGGCTGCCGCCGACAAACGCCAGATCGGCGATGCCGTACAACAGCATCAGCTCACCCATGGTGTCCGCAATCACAACTTGGGTGCTACCGGATGGGACTTCACCACTGCTGCGCAGGATATAGCTGAAGCCACCTTTTTGCGCCATATCGCGCGCGTCGGCAAAACGCTCCGGGTGACGTGGCGCCAGAATCAATAACAGATTGGGAAAGCGTTGCAGTAGCTGACGATGGGCAGCATAGATAATGCTCTCTTCGCCCTCATGGGTACTGGTGGCAATCCATACCGGACGACGCGGTGCCCACTGCGTACGCAGCGTGATGGCGCGTGCCGCCAGTTCTGGCGTTACGGAGATATCAAATTTCAGGCTGCCGGTTACCGCGAGGTGCGAACGTTTTAAGCCAAGGCTGACAAAACGTTCACCATCTTCCTGATTTTGTGAGGCAATCAGCGTGATGCGCTGCAGTAAATCGCGCATAAACTTACCCAGCTTCTTATAGCCGGCCGCTGAGCGTTCAGAGAGGCGCGCATTGGCAATAACCAGCGGGATCTTACGATCGTGCAGCGCTTTGATAATATTTGGCCACAGCTCGGTTTCCATAATAATCACCAGTTTCGGGCTGGTAGTATCAAGGAAGCGATGAATGGCGCCCGGCAGGTCGTACGGCAGGTAAACGTGATGGACATCTTTACCAAAGGCGGACTGTGCACGCTCGGAGCCGGTAGGGGTCATGGTGGTGACGGTAATCGGCAATGTCGGGTAGCGATGGCGCAGCGCGCGCACCAGCGGGACCGCCGCGAGGGTTTCGCCGACCGATACCGAGTGCAGTAAAATACCGTCTGGCTTTACTTTCCCTTCACAAAAACCATAGCGCTCCGCCCATCTTTTACGATAGGCAGGCGCTTTTCGACCGCGCAACCAGAGGCGCAGCCAAATCAGCGGCTGAATGAGGTAGAGCAAGGCGGTGTAAATTGTCGTCATACCGATTTTTTTACGACACGAATGCGTCAAATATTATCCCAGAGAACAATCCGGCATGTTAGCAGATAACTTGCCGGCGCTCATCTTACTTAATCATGCGGTTGTAATACTTGTTGATAAAGCGAATGCAATTCTGCGGCAAGACGTTGCGGCGTATAAGGCAGAATTCTGGCGCGCGCAGCCTCACTCATGGCTGAATCCACTACTTTCGCCGGAATGGCATTAACGGCATGCTGCAATGCCCTGATATCTAATGCGTCGCAGACAAAACCTTGCTGACCGTTGGTAATAAATTCCGCTCCGCCGCAACCAAAGCTGGTAATAACCGGCAATCCGCAGGCCATCGCTTCCAGAATCACATTTGGGAAAGGGTCATACAGCGTTGGCAGTATCAGACCGTCAGCGGCATGATAGAACGGGATGACATCCTGCTGAACCCCGACAAAACGGATACGATTCAGGCAATTAAGCTGATTGGCCAGTTGCTGATAGCGGCTCAGTTGCTTGTCCTGGCCGACGACAATCAGATAACGATCGCTACGCGCCACGGCGGTAATGGCGGCGCGCAGGCCTTTACGCTCAAAGCCTGAGCCAACATAGATCAGCGCGCAGGCCTGGTCCGGGATACGCAGTTGCTGGCGTGCAGCGTGACGGCTGGCTTCCGTTGCCGGCTGAAAACGTTGCGAGTCGATGGCGTTATAGATCACGGCAAATTTTGTTTCCGGCACCTGGAAGCAGCGGATGATGTCCTGTTTCACCATCTCAGAGTTACAGATGATTTTTTTCAGTGACGCAGAGCGAAACATCGCTTCTTCCGCCTGCATCACATAGCGATGATAAGGGCTTAAGCTGGTCGCAAGGCGTTGCAACGGTTTAATAATTCGTGCGCGCTGCTCCAGCCAGACCCGATGGACGCCATCGCCGGCGCGAAAAATATCGCAGCCTTCAATGCGCTCATGGCTCTGTACGATATCAAACTTCTCCTGCTGCCAGCAGGCCCGAGCGGCACGGGCAAAACCGCGTTCGCGAGAAATACGGCCCCATTTTTTCGGGTTGCAGATATGCAAATGCCAGTCCGGATTGGGCGTGCCCTGCCAGCTGCGGGTGATAATATTCAGATCGAGCTGGTCGCTCTCCAGCGCTTCCAGTGCGCGTGAGATAAAGCGTTCTGCGCCGCCGTCAGGGCGATATTTCTGTCTGACGATGGCGAGGCGGACTTTATTCATCCAGATAACTCCTTGCGGCTTTCACCACCTCGGTGACCGGAATGGCGGCAAGGTAGCGCTGTTTAGTGTTGGTGTTAATCGAGTCCGGATCGGGCAGCGGCGCGTAGTCGCCTGCCCAGATCACCTGATTATGGTCACCCCATGGCCGCCAGTGCTGCAGTTTGGTCGGACCAAACAGCGCGATACAGGGGGTATTGAGTGCCGCTGCCATATGCATCGGGGCGGAATCGACACCGATAAACAGCCGGGCCTGGGCGATAAGCGCCGCCAGCTGGGGCAGGGTTAATTTACCGGCGCAGGAAACCACATCGCGGCTGTTACACAGCGACAGAATATGATCGATCATCGCCAGTTCCTGGCTGTCCGGCGCGGCGGTTAACACCACTTTCAGATCGGGGCGTGCCAGTTGATCGATAACTGCGGCGACCTTTTCATCTTCCCAGCATTTAAATACCCAGCGCGAGGTAGGTTGGATCACCAGATAAGGTTGATCGAACTGCTGCGCGAGTAGCTGCTGAACCTGTTGCTGGTCAGCTGCGCTGTAATGCATCGACGCACGGATCCCTTTAACCGGAACATCCAGCGGTTGCAGCGCGGCAAGGTTTTGTTCGACGGTATGCAACTGATGGTGGTCGTCGGTTGAGACCAGATAGTTGTGGCAGAAGCGCCAGAGACGATTGCGGCGCTTTTTAAAATCAAAGCCAATGCGTATCGGCGCGCCGGAAAAGCGGGTGATCATGGCGCTGAGCCACTGGTCGGCAAGATTAATCACCACATCATAATGGCGTGAACCTAGCTGGCGGGTGAGGGCCATTTCACGCTTCAGACGTTGCCAGCCGCCCAGTTTTTTCCAGTTTCTGTCGATAGCATAAATTTCGCCAATGGCCGGATGTGCCTGCAACATTGGGCGGGTTTCCGCATACAACAACACATCAATAGTGGCGTGCGGATAACGCTGATGTAAGGCGTTGATCACCGGCGTCGTCAATAGCATGTCGCCATGATGGCGTAACTTGATCAGCAGAATATTACGTGGCGTAAACGTTGAGGGAATCGGGCTTGCCATACTTATGGTTTCTCAAGGTTAAGTAGAGCGATTGTAGGGGAAAGCCATGGCGGGTTAAAGCCACCCGCGCTGAATAAGCCGCAGGTGGTATGTTTTGCTCATACCGGTCAGCAGGCCTGGCAACATGCGCCGCAGTGGCATTACCGACCGCCAGGCTGACTGTTGCCTCAGGCGTTATAGCCGTTTGGATTGTTTGACTGCCAGCGCCAGGCATCACTCATCATGGTATCCAGATCGCGCTTCGCCTCCCACTCCAGCCCGCTTTTCGCCAGCGTTGGGTCGGACCAGCACTCACCGATATCGCCTTCACGTCGCGCCGCGATCTGGTAAGGAATTTTGCGACCGGATGCCCGTTCGAATGCCTGCAGCATCTCCAGTACCGAGTAGCCGATGCCGGTGCCCAGGTTGTACACCGCAACGCCATGATGGCGATCGATAAATTCAATCGCTTTCAAATGACCCTCTGCGAGATCCATCACGTGGATATAATCACGTACTCCGGTACCGTCTTTGGTCGGGTAGTCATCACCAAAGATCGCCACTTTCTCCAGCTTGCCAATTGCCACCTGGGCAATATAAGGCATCAGGTTATTAGGAATGCCATTCGGGTCTTCGCCAATCATGCCTGATGGATGGGCGCCGACCGGGTTAAAATAGCGCAGAATAATAATGGTAAACGTTGGTTCGGCACGCGCGAAGTCTTGCAGAATCTGCTCGATCATTAACTTGGAGGTACCGTAAGGATTCGTGGTGCCGCCAGTGCGTGATGCCTCGGTCAGTGGGATCTGTTCCGGCTGGCCATAGACCGTCGCCGATGAGCTGAAAATTAGCTTTGTCACGCCAGCCCGGCGCATTTCATTGAGTAGGACCAGGGTGCCGGCGAGGTTATTGTGATAGTACTCCAGCGGCTTACGCACCGATTCACCGACAGATTTTAGCCCGGCGAAATGGATCACCGCCGAGATTGTATGGCGGGCAAAAATATCCCTGACCTGTGCGGCATCGCATACATCACCCTGACAGAACGTGACGCTTTTGCCGCTCAGGGCCTCTACCCGGCTGAGGGCCTGCGGGGAGGAATTGACGAGGTTGTCCAGTACTACCACCTCTTCGCCTTGCTCCAGCAGTGTCAGCACCGTATGTGAACCGATGTAGCCTGCCCCTCCGGTGACCAGAATCGCCATATAAATCCCTTCTCTCAATAGGCTATGATGTTATTCGACCGCCAGTTTGAGGTAACGGTCAATAATTAAATTAATCTCGAATTTAGCATACATCGCGGCAGTAATAGTCGGCGGCGCTTGCCAGCCAAGACGCAGTTTTTCCGCCAGCGATGTGGCGCTCAGGTCTGCCTGATAAGCCGCCAGTTCACCCACCATGATTTCCCCTACGCCGCCAGGGCATGCGGTGCTGACAATCGGCGTACCGCAGATCAGTGATTCGATTAATACCCCAGGCAGCCCTTCACTGTCCGAACTTAATGCGAACAGGCGCGCGCCTTTGATCATCGGTAGCGGATTCCTGGCGAAACCGGCCAGAACCACCTGCTGCTGCAGATTCAGTTCGGCGATTTTTGCCTGCAGCTCAGCGGTAGCGGCCGCTTCACCCTGACCGACAATCACCAGTCTGGCCGGTATGCCAGACTGTGCAAAGGCTTCCAGCAGGCGGTCCTGGCGTTTAACCCGGTGAAAGCGCCCGACATGCAGAATATACTCTTCGCCGGCAAACGGGTTCTCTTCCTGCGCGCGCTGCCGTATCTGTGCGACATCAAACGGATTATAAATGGTGATCAGTTCGCGCGGGACAATGCCCATGACTTTTACTAAATCTTCGCCCACCGCGTCGGAGACAGTAATGATATTGCGTCCGCGATACACCTGCTGAATTTTGTTTTTTTTCAGCCAGCGCGCCAGCGGTTTTTTATTGCCAAGGTAGGAGCGCGAATAGATGCCATGAATGCAATGCCAGACATTACAATCGGCTAACTGCTGCGACCTTACGACAATGCGATCGGTTTTATGCAGGCTGGAAATGACCAGCACCGGGCGCCCTTTCTCGGCGAATAAGCGCTCCAGCTGGCGATCAAGGGAGCGGGCACGGCGTGAAAGCTCCGTCAGTTTACGCAGCGGACCGCGGTCATTGTCCTGATCCACACGGTAATCAATATTGGCCGGAATATCGTAATCCAGCCGCTTGCTCAGTGACAGCAGGGTGACAGCGTACCCACGGTCGGCAATACCTTGCGCCAGGGTTAGGGTGACATTTTCAGCCCCCCCGCCCGGTAACCCATCAATGATGAAAAGAATATGCCTGGTCATGGCATTAGCAGCCCTGGATAATAAGTCAGGGGTAAATTCTAATGGAGTCACTATGCTGTGGCTACTTTTGCAGATTTTTCCCTGGCCGGAGCAGACTAAATTTCTTTGCGCTGATAAGGCCTGCTGCGTAACATAACTGCTCAGTTTTTATGAGGTCAGAAAAGATATGGTAAGGCCGGCATTTCTCATCACGATTGACACTGAGGGCGACAACCTCTGGCAGAATCATGACAAAATCGATACGCGCAACGCGGCATTTTTACCGCGATTCCAGTCCCTGTGTGAGAAATATGGTTTTAAACCCACCTGGCTAACCAATTATGAAATGGCTATCGATCCGGCCTATATCGAGTTTGCCAAAGATGTGATTGCCCGTAATCAGGGCGAGGTGGGGATGCATCTCCACGCCTGGAATAGCCCGCCGTTGTACGATCTTACCGGTGACGACTGGCGGCATAAACCTTATCTGATTGAATATCCTGAGGATGTGATCAGAGATAAAGTTGTCTTTATGACCGAACTGCTGGAACAGACTTTTCAGACGAAAATGCTGAGTCACCGCGCGGGTCGCTGGGCGTTTAATGAGTACTACGCATCACTACTGATTGAACTGGGCTACCAGGTCGACTGTTCGGTTACCCCACGCGTCGACTGGCGCCAGTCGCCGGGCGACCCGAATGGGCAAGGCGGTACTGACTATCGCGATTTTCCGCGCCACGCCTACTTTATTGATCAACAAAACATTGCCAGACCCGGCAGTTCGCCGCTGCTGGAAGTGCCGATGAGTATTCAATACAAGTATTCATCACTGATGAATGGCTTTAAGCAGGGCGTGGATCGTCTGCGTGGTAAAAAGCGTGGTCCGTCGGTGAACTGGCTGCGTCCGGCGCGGGGTAATCTTGATAAGATGAAACGCGTGGCTGAACAGTCACTGGCGGAAGGCGCTGATTACGTAGAGTTTATGCTGCACTCCTCCGAATTTATGCCGGGCGGCAGCCCGACATTTAAACATGAAGCCGATATTGACCAGCTTTACGCCGACCTGGAGCAGCTATTTGACTGGTTGCAGTCGCGTACTTTGGGAATGACATTAGCCGGGTATCACCGGCAATTTAAGGACGCCAGATGAGGAAACGTTGGAAGTTCAGGGCAGTCGATCTCTTTCTGCGGCTGTATACCGGACGAAAAGGGTTGTTAGCATCACGCGACAGCTTCTTTCAGGAAAATCAGTTTGCCAACATTGTCATCTACTCCACCACCGCACTGGGGGATTTTATGATGAACACCCCGGCGATCCGCGCAGTACGTCAACGGTTTCCTGACGCCCTGATTACGCTGGTGGCACATCAGAAATTTCGTGATTTTCTGGAGGGGGGTGAAGACTGGGATCGTGTGGTGTACTGGAATAGTAAAGTTAACGCTCTGACGACGTTGCTTAAGCAGTTGAAAGAGAAGGGAAAGCCTGATCTGGCGTTAATTTTGCACTCTCATGAGCCGTATGACTATCTCAGTGCGGTGATGTCCGGGGCAAAATATATCTTCCGCGATAACTATTCCGATGATAATCCGTGGCGCGACCGCTGGCTGACCAATTTTACCTATGGTTTTAAAGGCCATCTGGTGCAGCGTAAGCTGGAATTGGTGGCGCCGCTGGGGTGCGACACCCATAATGGCGCGATGAAGGTGCCACGTCCGCCGACAGCGAAGGTTGCCAAGCCAGATAAGCAAAAGATCCTCGGTTTTCAGATGGGAGCATCCTCGGCTGAGCGTTGCTGGCCAGCGGAAAGTTTTGCCGATGTCGCCAATACTCTGCTGACGGAGAATCCACAGGCCAGCGTGGTGTTAATTGGCGGGCCAGGAGAAAAACATCTGGAAGCTCCGTTTATGGAGAAGATCGAGCCGGCGCTGCGTGCGCGTATTCACAGCCAGATTGGTAAGACCACGCTTCCCGGACTGGTTGAGACGATTAATACTTTCGATGCGATGCTGACCGGCGATACCGGACCTTTGCACGTGGCGATTGCGCTTCAGGTGCCGACGCTCAGTCTGTTTGTTACCGAAGAACCTTCGTCGAGCGGGCCTTATCAGGATCGTGAACTTCATCGGGTTTTATACGGCGTGCGTATGGCACTTAAACCCGGATCGTTGTCTAACGAGGCGATGAAAACTATTACATCAGCGCAAGTTATCGCATGTTTGCGTGCTGACTTTACCATTTTTCGCTGATTCAACGGCCATCGCTGCCAGGCAGGAAAAGAATGTCTTTACTCGTGCAGTTAAAGGATTATCGTCGGACGTTGTTTTACACCGTACTGATGCTGGTTTTACTGTCAAATCTGACCATGTTCTATAGTGTTAAATCAGCCAAAGTAATGTTTTACTGGGCTTTTTATGCTTCATTTTTTGGCGTTATTTATGATTTTCACTGGCTGCAAAAGCGCCACTGGTGGGTCATTGCGCCTATAGCCTTACTGGGGTGCAGCGACCTGATCTGGTTTTCCTGGATCTACATCGGCAGCCCGGATTATGACGAATTTAATGGGTATCTGAATACCGGGAAACGCTTAATCCTGGCAGCGGTGATTGGCTATTATCTGCTGAGCGTAATGCCAAAATATCATGAGATGAGCCGAACAGTGATTAAGGTCACTCTGATCCTGACCTTCGTGATTGCCAGTGGCGTCGGGATTTATCAGCATCTCTATCTGCCTGGTCGGGTAGACTTCTTTCTTGGGCGCGCCACCAATGCCGCCTATGATTACTCCATCCTCTCCGCCGCTTTGATTTTCCTGCTGGTTTACGAAAACGTAAATCGCAAAACCATGTTCTGCAGCCTGCTGATTTTCGCCGTCTCTTACTACATTATCTTCCAGACCGGGACGCGTAACGTGATGGCGACCTTTCCGCTGCTGATTATCTTTGTCGGCATTGTGAAGCTGCGTCATCTGGGCTTTAAGCCGCTTATTTTCGTGGTGTTATGCATTGGCGTGGTGATGGCGCTAAGTTATCAGCATGTGATTAAGCCCAAGTTTGATACCACAATAAACGAGTTCAATCGCTATGAGACCACCAACGGAAATCTTGATGGCTCACTAACCAGTCGTCTGGCGATGTGGAAAATTGGCAGCAGCCTGATTGCCAGACATCCTTTCGGTAATAGCCTGGAAGATCGCTGGCACTATGCGCAAGAGTACGTACAAAAGCATAATGAAGACCGCAGCGCGTTACGCTACATCAATGTGCATCTGCATAACGAAGTGATTGAAGTAGCCAGCCTGATGGGTGTACAGGGCGCAATAGTGCTGTTGTTCTTCTATTTCTCGCTGCTCGGATATGCTTACTACACGCGTAACCCGGCGCTGTTTGCCGTGATGATGGGGATTATTGTCTGTGGGCTGACGGATGTGCTGTTCGGCAGTCGCGAGCAGACCATTATGCTGAGTTTATTAATTATCTCGGTGGTGCTGTGGCATAAGGATCGACTGCCTTCGTCTCAGCGGGCGTGATTGTTGCCCGGGCTGGCGTAATTAGCGCGCCAGCCTGGCAACCTGCAGTAACTTCCGTTTATAGCTAAAACGAATACGCCTGTCGGCCAAAAACGCCAGCTTTCCTACCGCCCTGATCCGCTGCCTGGTGCTTTCCAGCTCTGCTGTTCCCGCCATGTCCTGACCGTAACGATTGAGCAGGTCAATCCAGTGGCAGGCAATAAGATGGCTAAAGCGGGCAGGAAATATGCGATCCATATTTTCCAGCGTCTGAAATAAGTAACGGATTTTATTAGCGTTGATGCGGGCGGAAAGACTGCCGTGGCGCTTGATATAGAGATAAAAACCGCTGCGGGAATAGAGTATTTTCTGACTGCGGGTAAGGAGTGACGGAAACACCCAGCTATCTTCGTAGCAGGTAAAATCAGGAAACGGCGTGGCGACCAGCAGTTCACGGCGGATAAACTGGCCGATAACGTGGGCCTGGAAATCGCGGTGGATCAGGAAACGCTCAATGGCGTTGTCTGATGACAGCGTTTCAGGCGCCGCATTACTCTGCGGCTCAGGGACCGGCGCGTTTTCTTCCATCTCAATCAACTTACAAATCAGCAGATCCGGCCGCTGCTGCTGCAAAATTTGCAGCTTATCTGCGAGCTTACCGGCTAACAGCAGATCATCACCATCCACCATCAGAATATATTCCCCCTGACAGTGGGCAATGGCGAAGTTACGCACTTTACCAATATTGGCGAACTGCGTGACAAAGGTTTTACTGACCGGATAGCTGGCAGCGAAGCGTTCAATGATCTCCTGCGTATTATCACTGGAGTTATCATTGGTAATGATAAATTCGCAGCGCGGCAGCGCGTTGCCGAGCGCATCAGCCACGCTTTGCAGGGTGGCTGATAAGTATGCCTCGCCATTATGCGCGGTGATAATAATGCTTAATAGCGGTGGCATTGGCATAGTTTGCTCTTAATCAGCAGGGAGTTATAAAAGACTATTTAATCTGGCGGCAACGACAGCGGCGGAGATATCACTGATTTCATTGCCGTTATCGGGCTTCAGCACAAACTGATTCTGACCATAGCCGCCAATCAGGCCGGGATCGGTTGGGCCATACAGCGTGATATTCGGGCGGTCGAGGGCGGCGGTTAAATGACTTAAACCGGTATCGACGGAAACCACCGCTTTGGCGCCGGCCAGGGTTCTGGCCACCTGTTCCAGCGTCAGTTTAGGCAGCACATCGGCGTAGTCAAACCCTTCCGCCAGGCGCTGAGCACGCTGGTGTTCATGTTCGGCTCCCCATGGCAATTTGATCCGCAGCCCGCGGTCGGACATCAACGAGATCAGCTCGCGCCAGTGCTCTTCCGGCCAGTGTTTGCTGGCGCGGGTTGTCGCATGCAGGAATACCAGATACGGATGCGTATCGACCGGTGGTTCGGCAAGGAAATGGGATGCGATCGCATAATCGCCCTGCGTGGCCGGTTTTTCGTAGCCCAGACTTTTGGCAAACAGTTCGCGGGTACGTTCTACCGCATGTTGCTGCTTATCGATCTCATGGCGCTTTTCATACCACCAGGTGGCCAGAGGCTCACGCGCACTGCGGCTGTCCAGCCCATGCTTCACCCCTTTGGCGAGACGGGTCACCAGCGCAGCGCTTTTAATCAAACCCTGCGCGTCGATAACCACATCGTAACTGCGCGACTGCAGCTCGCGTTTAAACTGTACGCGCTCTTCGCGCTGCTGGCTGCCAAACCAGTGTTTGCGCCAGCGACGAATTGCTATCGGCAATACGCGGTCCACCGCCGGATGCCATGACGGGATCTGGGCAAAGCCTTCTTCCACCGCCCAGTCAAAACGGATGCCGGGGATGGCATGCATCGCATCGGTCAGCGCGGGAAGCGTATGCAGAACATCGCCCATTGATGATGTTTTAACAATCAGAACCTGCATTAACTCTCCTGGCTCTGTGCGAGCAGGTTGTCCAGCTCGGCGAGGACGCGAGCGGGCTGAATATCAATCAGGCTTTGGTGATAGCCCTGATCGGCATCACCTTTGCGCACTTTGTGATAGCCGGTAATCAGGCGGATAACCCGCGCCTGCTGCGACAATGGCGGCGTAAAGTCCGGGCTGCTGGGACCATACAGCGCAACCAGTGGACGATTGAGTGCGGCGGCAATATGCATCAAACCAGAATCATTGCTGACTACCGCGCGGCAATGCGCTAACAGAATGACCGCCTGTTCCAGCTGCGTTTCACCGGCCAGGTTGCGGCAGAACGGACGTGCCGCTTCCGGCAGGGACTGGATAATCTGTTCGCCGGTGTCATGATCCTTGGCTGAGCCGAACAGGATAATTTGCCGGCCCTGCGCAATCAACTGCTGTGCCAGGGTGGCATAGTGGTAATGCGGCCAGCGCTTGGCCGGACCAAATTCGGCGCCGGGGCAAAAACCGACCGCCGGGCGTTCGCTGTTTAGCGAAAATGCCGCGGCGGTAGCCGTTTTTTCCTGTTCACTGACCTGCAGTTGCGGCCACAGCAGTGGCTGCGGCAGGTCGCGCGCCGACTTAATCCGCTGTTTATCATAAGCCAGCGCGACATAGCGCTCGACCATTAACGGGAAGGCCGGTTTATCCAGCACCCGCAGATCGTTCAGCAGGCCGTAACGCATTTCACCCCGCCAGCCGGTACGCTGTTTGATACCGGCAAAGAACGGCACTAACGCCGATTTAAACGAGTTTGGCAACACATAAGCACGGTCGTAACCCTGCGCGCTCAGCGCTTTGCCAAGGCGACGGCGCTCAGCAATCTCCAGCGCGCCGTGGCCCAGCGGCATCGCCAGCGCCTCGTTGACTTCCGGCATGCGGGACAGCAGGGGACGGCACCATGCAGGCGCCATCACGTCAATCACTGCCTCAGGATAAATGGCCTTCAGCGTGCGATACAGACTTTGCGACATCATCATGTCGCCGACCCATGACGGCCCGATCACCAGAATTTTCATCGACGAAATTGCCTTCCTTAAGCGTCGCGGTTCAGCCATGCCATATATTCAGCCACACCTTCGGCGACGGTTTTAAACGGCTTATCATAGCCCGCAGCGCGCAGTTTGGTCAGATCGGCGAGGGTGAATGCCTGGTAACGGCCTTTCAGTTTTTCCGGGAATGGCACGTACTCGATTTCACCTTTCTGGTGATAATTCAGTGCCGCATCTGCCACTTCCTGGAAGGATTCGGCCCGGCCGGTTCCGCAGTTGAAAATGCCGGAGACGCCATTTTTCCAGAACCACAGATTGACCGCCGCCACGTCTTCCACATACACGAAGTCGCGTTTAAAACTGTCGCTGCCTGCAAACAGTTTCGGGTTCTCGCCGTTATTCAGCTGGGTATTCAGATGAAACGCCACGCTGGCCATGCTGCCTTTATGACCTTCACGCGGACCATAGACGTTAAAGTAGCGGAACCCACAAATCTGCGAGTCGGCTTCCGGCAGGATCTGGCGCACATAGTGGTCAAAAATCATTTTGGAGTAGCCGTAAACGTTCAGCGGCTGCTCATACTGGCGTTCTTCAATAAAGTCGCGGTTGCGGCCGCCGTAAGTGGCGGCGGAAGACGCGTACAGGAACGGGATTTCACGTTCCAGGCAGTAGTGCAGCAGTTCTTTAGAGTACTGATAGTTGTTGTCCATCATGTACTTGCCATCCCACTCGGTGGTGGAGGAGCAGGCACCTTCATGGAATACCGCTTCAATGGTGCCGAAGTCATCACCGGCGACGATGCTGGCGATAAAATCTTCTTTATCCATATAGTCAGTGATATCTAAATCCACCAGATTGACGAACTTGGTGCCGTCTTTCAGGTTATCCACTACCAGGATGTCATTAAAGCCGTCGTTGTTGAGCGCCTTAACAATATTGCTGCCGATAAAGCCGGCGCCGCCAGTCACGATAATCATGAGCTTAACCTTAACCTTGAACAATGGGATGAAACGGGAGGTTTCATACGCTTATAACTCACATCATAACATTTCATTGCCGGGCAGACAGCCAGATGAGTCCGTAACGGAATGTAACTGCGATCTTATGGCGTGATATATGCTGCAAAATTGACAATTGGTATGGCGAAATATCGTTTAATAATTTTCTCTTCAGTAATATGTGCCAGAGAATGGCTGATTATGGAGGATAAACATGAGTGCGAATTTTTATCGTCAAATCAACGATCAACTGGCGCAAAGCCGTCAGGAAGGTCTGTTTAAAGAAGAGCGCATTATTACTTCGGCGCAGCAGGCTGAGATCGAAGTGGGCGAGGGCAATCATGTCATCAACTTTTGCGCCAATAACTATCTCGGGCTGGCAAATCATCCGGCTCTGATCCTGGCGGCAAAAGAGGGAATGGACAGCCACGGCTATGGTATGGCCTCGGTACGTTTTATCTGCGGCACCCAGGATAGCCATAAACAGCTGGAACAGCGGCTGGCGGAATTTCTCGGCATGGAAGATGCCATTCTTTACTCCTCCTGCTTTGATGCCAACGGCGGCCTGTTTGAGACGTTGCTGACGGCCGGGGATGCCATTATTTCTGATGCGCTAAATCACGCTTCGATTATCGACGGCGTGCGTTTATGCAAAGCCCGACGCTACCGCTACGCCAACAACGATATGGGTGAACTGAAAGCCCGGCTGGAGGAGGCGAAAGCCGCGGGGGCGCGCCATATTATGATCGCCACCGATGGCGTGTTTTCCATGGATGGCGTCATCGCCAATCTGCGTGGCGTATGCGATCTGGCCGGGCAGTATGGCGCGCTGGTGATGGTTGATGACTCCCATGCGGTCGGTTTTGTCGGCGCGAACGGTCGCGGCACTCATGAATACTGCGAGGTAATGGGCCGCGTCGACATTATCACCGGCACCTTGGGTAAAGCGCTGGGCGGCGCCTCCGGCGGCTATACCGCCGCAAAAAAAGAGGTCGTGGAGTGGCTGCGTCAGCGCTCACGACCTTATCTGTTCTCCAACTCGCTGGCGCCGGCGATTGTGGCCGCATCAATACGCGTGCTGGATATGCTGGCGGAAGGCGATGGTCTGCGCCAGCGCTTGTGGGATAACGCCCGTTTCTTCCGCGCAGAGATGACCAAAGCCGGCTTTACCCTCGCCGGTGCCGATCACGCCATTATTCCGGTGATGCTGGGCGAAGCGGCGGTGGCGCAGGAGTTTGCGCGCCTGCTGCAACAAGAGGGGATCTATGTCACCGGTTTCTTCTATCCGGTGGTGCCGAAAGGTCAGGCGCGAATTCGTACCCAGATCTCTGCCGGCCATAGCCAGCAGCAGCTGGTACGTGCGGTGGAAGCCTTCACGCGCATTGGTAAGCAACTTAATGTGATCGCCTGAGGGGTGAAACCATGAAAGCACTGGCGAAACTGAAAGCGGAAGCGGGGATCTGGATGACCGGGGCGCCGATTCCGCAGCCCGGGCATAACGATTTACTGATTAAAATTCGTAAAACCGCCATCTGCGGCACCGACGTGCATATCTACAACTGGGATGAATGGTCGCAGAAGACTATTCCGGTGCCGATGATTATCGGCCATGAGTATGTCGGCGAAGTTGTCGCCGTTGGCCAGGAAGTCAGCGGCTACCAGCCTGGTGACCGGGTATCGGGCGAAGGTCATATTACCTGTGGGCACTGCCGTAATTGTCGCGCAGGGCGCACCCATTTGTGCCGTAATAGCGTCGGCGTCGGCGTCAACCGCCAGGGCTGTTTTGCCGAGTATCTGGTGATCCCGGCATTTAACGCGTTTAAAATCCCCGACAATATTTCCGATGAGCTGGCGGCGATCTTCGATCCTTTCGGCAATGCGGTACACACCGCACTCTCTTTTGATTTAGTCGGCGAAGATGTGCTGGTGTCGGGCGCCGGACCAATAGGCATTATGGCGGCAGCGGTGTGTAAACATGTAGGTGCCCGTCATGTGGTGATCACCGACGTAAACGACTATCGTCTGGCGCTGGCGCGCAGTATGGGGGTCACGCGAGCGGTGAACGTTAATCATCAGAACCTCGATCAGGTGATGAGTGAGCTGGGGATGACCGAAGGTTTTGATGTCGGGCTGGAGATGTCCGGCGCGCCACCGGCATTCCGCACGCTGTTGGGCGCGATGAATCACGGCGGCCGTATTGCGTTGCTGGGCATCCCTCCCGCAGAGATGGCCATCGACTGGCATCAGGTAATCTTTAAAGGGCTGTTTATCAAAGGGATTTATGGCCGTGAGATGTTTGAAACCTGGTACAAGATGGCGGCGCTGATTCAGTCCGGCCTGGATTTAACGCCGATAATTACTCATCGCTACAGCATCGACCAGTTTCAGCAGGGTTTTGACGTGATGCGCTCCGGGCAGTCCGGGAAAGTGGTGCTGAGCTGGGATTGATTATTTTAACCGGTGGGCGGCATAGCGCGACATGCCGCCCGTGCCCGGTCAGAACAGGCTTCTCAGGGTTTTCACCACATAACTATTAGCGATACTGTCGCCAAGAATGCTCAGTGCGCGCGTAGCCGGTACCGGCTGCGGTGGGTGTTTCGTCACGCAAAGCTCGCTACCGTGGAATGGATTACGCGGCTTGTCTGGCTGCATCGGCTTACTTTCCGGCGGCAACGGCTGGTTGTTAAGGCGCTGTGGTTCGTTAAGTAGCTGGCTGGGGCGCACCAGCGTAATATCCCCCGGCAGCGTTGGCAGCATCTGCTGCAGCACTTTGACGGTGGTTGGATGCGGGTGGCCGATAGCGATGGCGGAACCATCACGCTGAGCCAGCCGCACCGCGCGGGTAAACTGCTGGCGGATCTCGGCTTCATTCTGGCTGTCATCAAGGAACACGCGGCGTTTAATCACCTTCACGCTGGTTCCCGTCGCCGCACGGGTGGACTGGCTGTTGCCGATGGTCATGCTGTCGAGGAAGTAAAAGTTGTAATGATCCAGTACCTGCATCACTTTCTGCATACCAGACAGGCTGGAGGTCATGGCGCTGCCCATATGATTGTTCAGACCCACCGCATACGGGACATCCTGCGTCGCGTCGCTGATGATCCGTTCAATTTCGGCACTGCTCATATCCGGACGTAGGGTATCTTTTTCCAGCGGTTGCTTGCTGAGCGGCGCCATCGGCAGATGGATCAGAACTTCATGGCCGCGCTGATGAGCTTTGGTCGCCATCTCACGGGCATGGGGGGCGTTAGGCAGCACGGCGACGGAAACTGCCGCCGGCATCTGCAAAACCTGATTTTCCTGAGCGGGTCGATAGCCGAAATCGTCAATAACGATTGCCAGTTTCCCGGCATGGACTGAGCAGGCAAACAGCAGACTGCTCAGCAGCCCGGTAAATTTTACGCGCTGAAACAAGACTTATCTTCCTAACCACGGCAGTGGATTGACGGCCTGTCCCTGTCGTCTGATTTCAAAATAGAGTGAAGGCGTGCCCCGGCCGCCGCTGGTACCGACCAGCGCGATTGGCTCTCCTGCCTTAACCTGGGTTCCCACGCTCACCAGTGCACTTTGGTTGTAACCATACAGGCTCATATCGCCTTTTCCGTGTTCGACCACCACCACCAGACCATAGCCCTGCAGCCAGTCGGCCATTAACACGCGACCATCAGCGATGGCTTTCACTTCGGTGCCTTCTGGTGCGTTAATCACCAGGCCTTTCCAGCGTAGTTCGCCCTGCAGCGTTTCGCCAAAGCGATGCTCAATCCTGCCACGAACCGGCCATATCGCCTGACCACCGGCGCGGCCCAGCCCACCGGTGCGCGATATCAGTGAGCGCTCGCTCTCTGTCGGTTTATAGGTGGTGCCTTTATTCTTCGCCTGCTCCTGACGGGCACGAACGCGTTCGGCTTCCTGCGCTTCACGTTCGGCGCGGGCGCGCGCTTCGCGTTCGGCTTTGGCGATCTTCTCCTGCAGACGGGCCTGGTTCTGACGCATTTCCACTAACTGGGCCTGATCTTTTTCCAGAGAAGACTCCAGCGTGGTAATGGTTTTTTGCCGCGCGACACGCGCCTGTTCGAGCTTCGTTTGCTGGCTTTGCTGCTCGCTGAGCAGTGATTTCTGTTGCGCCTGCTTATCGACCAGTGAGGCTTTCTGCGCCGTCAGTTCGCTGCGCGTTTGTTGCAACTCGTCGATATTTTTTTGCCGCGCCTCATTCAGATAACCGAAATAGGCAAGAATACGTTCGCTGCGCTGGCTCTCTTCGCCGCTCAGTACCAGTTGCAAACCACTATGTTGCCCCTGACGGAAGGCTGCATCCAGCTGTTGCGCCAGCAGTTTTTCCTGCTCAGTTTGTTGTTTCTGCAGTTTGCTAATCGACGCGTTAAGGGCGACGATCTCTGTATCCAGCGCGGTAAGGGAGGTTTGTGTGCTGCGCAGTTTACGGCTGGCCTCGGCGATGGCTTTTTCCTGACTCTGCAATTGAGTGAGCAACTGACTACGCTGCTGCTTTTGCAGTTTGACGCTCTTTTCCTTCTCGGCAATATCCTGCTGGATGGACTGGAGCTGGGATTTGTTATCGTCGGCGGCCTGGCTATAAACGGGCAGCAGTAAAACGCCAGCGCATAACACGCTGGCGGACAGAGTGGACAATCTTGAGTGCAACGGCATGCGTCTGGCTGATCCGTTACCCCGGGTCCTTAGATATGAAACTGCCGCTTTTTCCCTCATGGGAAAGGATTATTCCACGATGAACAGCGGCTTACCAGTCATCTCTGCGGGGATTTCCATTTCCATCAGTGACAACATTGTTGGTGCGATATCGGAGAGTTTGCCATCAGCAGCAGCCGTTACGCTTTTCGGGCCAATATAAATCAGGGGTACTGGCAGGCTGGTGTGTGCGGTATGTGCCTGGCCGGTGCTGGCATCACGCATCTGTTCGGCATTACCGTGATCGGCAGTAATCAGTAATTGACCGCCAACCAGTTTAACGGCGGTCACGATCTGCGACACACAGCCGTCGAGAGCTTCGACCGCGTGGACCGCAGCGTCATAGACCCCGGTATGGCCCACCATATCGCCATTTGGATAATTGCAGATAATGGTGTCGTAATTGCCGCTGGTGATCGCCGTGAGCAGTTTATCCGTCAGTTCTGCCGAGCTCATTTCTGGCTGTAGATCGTAGGTGGCAACGTTCGGCGATTTAATTAAAATACGATCTTCACCCTTAAATGGCTGCTCTACACCGCCGTTAAAGAAGAAGGTGACATGGGCATATTTTTCGGTTTCAGAAATGCGCAGCTGGGTTTTCTCGTGCAGCGTCAGCCACTCACCGAGGGTGTTTACTAATGCAGCGGGTGGGTAAGCGCAAGGGGCGGAAATATCCTCGGCGTACTCAGTTAACATAATAAAATCCGCGTTAACCACTTTTTCGCGCTTGAAAGCGTCGAAATCTTTACTTACAAATGCGCGGCTTATCTGGCGGGCACGGTCGGCGCGGAAGTTCATAAAAATCAGCGCATCGCCATCCTGTAATGCCGCATCACTCTGCTGGTCGTTGCCAATTACCGTCGGTTTCACAAACTCGTCGTTTTCTCCGCGGGCGTAAGCTGCCGCCAGCGCGCTCTGCGCATCAGCCATGCGGAATTCGCCTTTACCCTGGCTAATCAGATCATAGGCCAGCTGCACGCGATCCCAACGGTTGTCGCGATCCATGGCAAAGTAGCGGCCAATCACCGAAGCGATGCGGCCAGTCCCGAGGCGGGCAAACAGCTGGTCGATAGTCGCCAGCGAACTCTGCGCGCTGCGCGGCGGTGTATCACGGCCATCAAGGAAGGCATGCAGGTAAATCGCCGTGGCGCCGCGCGCCGCAGCCAGCTCAATCATTGCCGCGATATGAGCTTCATGGCTGTGCACGCCGCCCGCTGACAGTAATCCCATAATGTGCACCGCTTTACCGGCCTGCACCGCGCCGTCTACCGCCCTGACGAGGGTTGGATTGGTAAAGAAGTCGCCATCAATAATCGCTTTGTCGAGGCGGGTCAGATCCTGATAGACGATGCGTCCGGCGCCCAGATTGACATGACCGACTTCGGAATTGCCCATTTGTCCGTCTGGCAAACCCACATCCAGCCCGGAAGCCTTAATCAGCAGATGCGGTTTGGTTGCCCAGAGTGCATCCATGACCGGCGTATGGGCATTCAGAATGGCGTTATCTTCGCGCGCTTCGCGATAGCCATAACCGTCGAGAATCACTAAAACCAGTGGTTTTTTCTTACCTGACATTGCAACAACCTCTTCTCAGCAAACTAAAAAATTGGCGCGAGTTTACTATGAGGGCGTGCAACAAATAGCCGCTTAAGATCAAAGCAAGGTGGTCTGGAATAATAGTTTTCAGCGTGATGGCACTTTTTTTTGGAATCTACCGCATAAAACGTAACTCTGGCGGCTTCGCGACTGTACATGAGAAGTAGCGCAGGTATACTCAGAAACCTTGTTTTAGCTTATTAACCCTGTCGGGAGTTGTTACCCCTCATGCAAGAAATTATGCAATTCGCAAGCAATCACCCAGTACTCTGTATGGCGTGGGTTGTCTTGCTGGTTTTGGTGATCGTGACCACCGTTAAGGGCATGTTCTCCAATGTAAAAACTATTAGTCGTGGTGAAGCGACACGTCAGATCAACAAAGAAGATGCTGTTGTGGTCGACGTCCGTTCACGTGATGACTATCGTAAAGGTCATATCTCTGGCGCACTGAACGTGGTTGCGGCAGATATTAAGAAGGGCAACCTGGGTGAGCTGGAAAAGCATAAAGCTCAGCCTGTGATTGTCGTTTGTGCCACCGGAACCTCAGCGGCAGAGTCTGCAGCTCAGCTAAGTGCTGCCGGATTTGCGCAGGTATCGGTGCTTAAAGAAGGCGTGGCGGGCTGGAGCGGCGATAATCTGCCCCTCGTTCGTGGAAAATAACCTTTTCGAGGTACTGTAAATGGCTAACGTAGAGATCTATACCAAAGCGACCTGCCCGTTTTGCCATCGTGCAAAAGCACTGCTGAGCGAGAAAGGCGTGGCGTTTCAGGAAATCCCCATTGATGGCGACGCCGATAAGCGGGAAGAGATGATTAAACGTAGCGGCCGGACGACCGTACCTCAAATTTTTATCGATGCGCAGCACATTGGCGGCTGTGACGATTTATATGCGTTGGATGGACGCGCAGGGCTCGACCCGCTGTTGAAATGAAGCTCCGCCAGCGCGATGATGGATTATTAACGAATAGGATTGAGTAAAATGTCAGAACAAAGCTCCAGCGAAATGTCTTTCCAGATTCAGCGTATCTACACTAAAGATATCTCTTTTGAAGCGCCGAACGCACCGCAGGTTTTCCAGAAAGAGTGGGAACCGGAAGTGAAACTGGATCTGGACACGGCATCCAGCCAGCTGGCGGATGGTGTGTTTGAAGTCGTTCTGCGCGTTACCGTAACGGCTACTGTTGAAGAAGATGCGGCGTTCCTGTGTGAAGTACAGCAGGCCGGGATCTTTAGTATTTCCGGTATCGACGGTAATCAGATGGCGCATTGCCTTGGCGCATACTGCCCGAACATCCTGTTCCCGTATGCCCGCGAGTGCATCACCAGCCTGGTTTCTCGCGGTACTTTCCCGCAGTTGAACCTTGCGCCAGTAAACTTTGATGCGCTGTTTATGAACTATCTGCAGCAGCAGGGTGAAGGTGCAGAACCCCGTCAGGATGCCTGATGAAAAATCTTAACGTGTCTATGACCGTTATCGGTGCCGGCTCGTACGGCACCGCCCTGGCTATTACGCTGGCGCGTAATGGTCACCAGGTGTTGATGTGGGGCCATAACCCCCAACATCAGGCGCAGTTGCAAGCCGACCGCTGTAATGTCGCTTTTCTTCCCGATGTCCCTTTCCCCGATACTCTGCTGTTAGAGAGCGATCTCCGGCAGGCGATTGCTGCCAGCCGTGATTTGCTGGTGGTGGTGCCAAGCCATGTCTTCGGAGACGTGTTGCGTCAGATTAAGCCGCTGTTACGTGCTGATTCACGCATTGTCTGGGCGACTAAAGGGCTGGAAAAAGAGACCGGGCGTCTGTTGCAGGATGTGGCGCGTGAGATTCTGGGCGATGCGATTCCGCTGGCGGTGATCTCCGGCCCAACCTTTGCGAAAGAGCTGGCGGCCGGTTTACCCACCGCCATTGCTCTGGCGGCGACGGATCCGCAATTTGCCGAAGATCTGCAGCAGTTATTGCACTGTGGCAAAAGCTTTCGCGTTTATAACAACCCTGACTTTATCGGCGTGCAGCTTGGCGGCGCGGTGAAAAACGTGATTGCTATCGGCGCCGGCATTTCTGACGGTATCGGTTTTGGCGCCAATGCGCGTACTGCGCTAATTACCCGCGGGCTGTCTGAAATGACCCGACTGGGTAGCGCACTGGGTGCTGATCCCACTACCTTTATGGGAATGGCCGGGTTAGGCGATCTGGTGCTGACCTGTACCGACAACCAGTCACGTAACCGACGTTTTGGCATGATGCTGGGGCAGGGTGCGGATGTTGAAAGCGCTCAGACCACCATCGGCCAGGTGGTAGAAGGTTACCGCAATACAAAAGAAGTCAAAGCGTTAGCTGCTCGCTATGGCGTGGAAATGCCAATAACTGAGCAAATTTATCAGGTACTGTATTGCGGAAAAAGTGCCCGCGAGGCAGCATTGACCCTGCTGGGTCGTGCAAGGAAGGATGAAAACAGCCCGCGCTGAGGCAGGAAGCTCAGTACTTTTACCTGTAGCGTACCGGTTTTGCCGGGCGCTGTTTTTTTATCGGGAGAGAGCAATGCCGTCTGAAGAGTTAGAACTGGTCTGGAATAACATCAAAGCAGAAGCCCGTTCACTTGCGGACTGTGAGCCGATGCTGGCCAGTTTTTACCACGCGACATTGCTGAAGCATGAAAACCTCGGCAGTGCGCTGAGTTATATGCTGGCGAATAAACTCGCTAACCCGATTATGCCAGCCATCGCCATTCGCGAAATTATTGAAGAAGCGTACAGCCGGGACCCCTCGATGATCGCTTCGGCGGCCCTGGATATTCAGGCGGTGCGCCAGCGTGACCCGGCGGTGGATAAATACTCTACGCCATTGCTCTATCTGAAGGGTTTTCATGCGTTGCAGGCGTACCGTATTGGCCACTGGTTGTGGAATGAAGGGCGCCGTGCGCTGGCGGTCTATCTGCAAAATGAAATCTCAGTTTCGTTTGCAGTCGATATCCATCCTGCTGCGCGCATCGGCCACGGCATTATGCTCGACCACGCCACCGGTATTGTGATTGGTGAAACAGCGGTGGTGGAAAATGATGTCTCCATTCTGCAGTCGGTTACGCTGGGCGGTACCGGCAAAACCAGCGGCGACCGTCATCCGAAGATCCGTGAAGGGGTGATGATTGGCGCCGGCGCCAAAATTCTTGGCAATATTGAAGTCGGCCGCGGCGCGAAAATTGGCGCCGGTTCGGTAGTGCTACAACCGATCCCGCCGCATACTACCGCAGCCGGCGTACCCGCGCGGATTGTTGGCAAGCCGGGCAGTGAAAAACCATCGATGGAGATGGATCAGCATTTTAATGGTATGGTGTCCGGCTTCGAGTTCGGCGACGGCATCTGAACCTGCCTGTGTCAGTAACGCCCCGGAATTTTTGCGCACGATTATTTAATTAACGCCCCGGCATAGTCTAACTGCCGCCACGCTTCATACACCACCACTGACACTGCGTTCGACAAATTCATGCTGCGACTATCCGGCTGCATCGGGATACGGATTTTGTGTTGCGCCGGCAGGGCATCAAGAATCGTTGCCGGCAAGCCGCGCGTTTCGGGGCCAAACAGCAAATAATCCCCCGCCTGATAGCTTACCGCGCTGTGGGCGGGCGTGCCTTTAGTGGTTAGCGCAAACAGGCGCTGTGGCGCTTCTGCGGTGAGAAAAGCGCTGTAGTCGGCATGGCGTTTAATATGGGTGAACTCATGATAATCCAGACCTGCGCGACGCAGACGCTTATCATCCCAGGCGAAGCCCAGCGGTTCAATCAGATGCAGCAGAAAACCAGTATTGGCGCACAGGCGAATAATGTTGCCGGTATTGGGTGGGATTTCAGGTTCAAATAAAACAATATTTAACATCAGTAGCGACCCTCAAGAGCGAGGGCCGCAGGATAGCAAAATATCAGCGGCTGGAGTACAGCGGCAGCCAAATGGTCAGACGTAAACCACCTAACGGACTGTCATCAGCCTTCACCCAGCCGCGATGCTGCTGAATGGCGGTCTCAACAATTGCCAGACCCAGGCCGGTGCCGCCTGATTCACGATCGCGCGCTTCGTCGGTGCGGTAGAAGGGACGAAAAATTTGTTCGCGATCGTCGGCACTGACGCCCGGGCCGTCGTCGTCAACATGCACCGTAATTCCCTGGTTATCGACCGAGAAGCTGACGGAAATCTTCTCATGTGAGTAACGCAGCGCATTACGTACAATATTTTCCAGCGCGCTATCCAGTGCATTCGGATTACCGTACAGCGGCCAGGGTCCCGGTGGATAAGGGATCTCCAGCGTTTTGCCCATCTGCTCGGCCTCAAATTTCGCGTCGTCCAGCACACCAGCCCAGAGCTGATTAGCTTTCATCGCTTCACTGACCAGCGCATTTTTATGCTGAGTGCGCGACAACACCAGCAGATCATTGATCATGCCATCCAGACGCTGTGCTTCCATCTCAATGCGTTGTAGCTCCTTGCCTTCGCCGTGACGACGACGCATCAGGGCGGTTGCCAGCTGCAGGCGTGTCAGCGGGGTGCGTAACTCATGGGAAATATCGGAAAGCAGACGCTGCTGGGCGCTCATCATTCTTTCCAGCGCGCTCACCATCTGGTTAAAGCTCGATCCGGCAGCGAGGAACTCTTGTGGGCCTGCCTCCAGTTCCGGATGCTGGCGCAGATTGCCGCTGGCCACTTCATCCGCCGCATGTTTTAGCTTGCGCGCGGGTTTTGCCAGACTCCAGGCCAGCCACAGCAGTAACGGAGAGCTGATTAACATGGTGACAATCAGTAGCAGTAACGGACGATCAAACAGCAGATTGATAAAATCCAGTTGTGAACTGCCCGCCGGGCGGATCATATACAGCTGGTAATTATCTTCGCCGTCACGTACCGAAAAGGGACCAACCAGCTCAACGCGGCCATATTTCTTTTTCTGCGGATGATCGGCGTTGTCAGACTGACCGATAAAGTTACGGATAATCTGCATTTCATTGTGCTGGGCGCCAATCACGCGGCCTTCACTGGTGACCAGCAGCAGCCGCTGGCCGGGTGGGGCCCATTTATCAATGGCACGAAACAGCCGACGCCACCACATCAGGTCGTTCGGCGGATCGTGCCCCAGCTCGGCTTCAACATGCTGTTCAATCATGATCCCCTGGCGCTGCTCACTTTCGAGCAGCGAGGTCATCTGGCGGGAATCGAGTTTCGGAACCATCAGTACCAGCATCAACACCAGGGCCAGGGTCAGCCAGAAAATGGCGAAGATGCGGGTGGTCAAACTGCTTATCATGTTGCGGAAACCATTAAATACCCGCGTCCACGTAAGGTTTTAAACCACGGATGCCCGTCACGACGCTCAGGCAATTTGCGGCGAAGATTGGAAATATGCATATCAATGGCGCGATCAAATGGCGTCAGGCGCTTGCCAAGCACTTCCTGACTTAAATGTTCACGCGACACTACCTGACCGAGATGCTGTGCCAGTAAGTAAAGCAGGGTGAACTCCGTGCCGGTTAAATCGAGCGTCACGCCGTCGAAGCTGGCTTCCTGACGGCCTGGATTCAGGCGCAGAAAATCGACTTCCAGCGTCGGGGAGCTATTGTCATGCTGCTGTTGTTGTTCACTCCAGTTTGAACGCCGTAAAATGGCACGTATACGCGCCACCAGTTCACGATCGTTGAATGGCTTAGGCAGATAGTCATCTGCACCGAGCTCAAGCCCCAGAACGCGATCCAGCTCGCTACCGCGCGCGGTCAGCATAATGACCGGCGTTTGATGCTGCTGGCGTAATTCCTTCAACGTGTCGATACCGTTTTTCTTCGGCATCATGACATCAAGTAATAACAGGTCGATGGAGCTGTCCAGAATGTTGAGCGCCTGCTCGCCATCACTGGCAACCACGACTTCGAACCCTTCCATTTCCAGTAATTCTTTCAGTAGCGAAGTTAATTCGCGGTCATCGTCAACCAACAGGATTTTATTCATTTTTATTTCCCTCCGCAGGCAAAATACCTTGATCCCATGGCCTCAATCCATCGCTTTACGTAGTTTTACACCCCCTGACGCTAGTTTGCAGCCACACCCGTACACTGAACCTCGTTGAATCGAAATACGGAAACGTAACCGGGAGTGAACGATGCGCAACTTAACCGCCGTCGTCATTGTTTCAGCGATGGTAGTCAGTTTCTCCAGCGCATGGGCAGCAGACGTAACGACGATTGACGAGATGCATCAGGATGACGATGGATTGACGAATCGCAGTATGACGCAAAATTCGCAAAGTCACATGTTTGATGGCATCAACCTGACAGAACAGCAGCGTCAGCAAATGCGAGATCTGATGCAGCAAGCGCGTCATGAACGTTCTCCCATTAGTATTAGCGACTTAGAAACCATGCATGACTTAGTCATTGCAGACAAATTTAATGAAACGGCCGTCAAGGCTCTGGCAGAAAAGTTAGCACAAGCTCAGGTTGCGCGGCAGGTCGAAATGGCCCGTGTACGTAACCAGATGTATCACCTGCTAACGCCCGGCCAGCAGGACGTTTTAGAAAAGCAACATCAGCAGCGCATGGATGAAATGCGCAAGCTAACGAATATGCAGCAATCCGCACCGCTGCAGGCAGTGAGTAGTACCGGCAGTAACCAGTAACATAGTATCCCTGTTTTCCTTGCCATAGACACCATCCCTGTCTTCCCCCTCATGATGAGGGGTTTTTTTTTGCCGGTAAGAAATGGCTACGCTTCTGTCTCCGGCTCCTGCGTATTGTTTAAGCTGACAAGTCCATCGGACATGCTGAAACCGTTTTTACCCGCTCTTTTGGTTTCATACAGCGCGTGGTCGGCGTAGCGCAGCCATTCCGAAGCCGACGCGGCCGATTTTGCCGAGGTGATACCAATACTGACGGTACAGCGATAGGCCTCATCGCAGGGAAGGCGGATTTTTTCAACTCTTTTCAGTATCTTCCCGGCTAACTGGAAAATCTCGCGCGGATGGCCATTATTGACAATGACTGCCAGCTCATCTCCACCAAACCTTGCCGGAACGTCCTTCACATTGATCACATCCCGCAACGCCTCGGATATTTCTGCCAGCAGAAAATCACCAACTTCATGGCCGTAGGTATCATTCACCTGCTTAAAGTTGTCGACATCCAGCAGCATCAGCCAGGCCGTGAGGGCGCCGCGTTGCGATTGCAGCCAGGCACTGGACAGCCGTTGTTCAAACAACCGACGATTGGGGATATGCAGACGCGGATCCAGCAGCGCCACCCGTTCAAATTCGCGGCTTTTATCGCGTAGTCGCACCGTCAGCTGGCGCGAAAGGACGCTCAGCGCCACCAGGTACAGGGTTGCCAGTGGCAGGGTAAGCCAGACGGTTTGCGGGCTGAAGGTTAACCTGATCGGGTATCCGGTTATTGACCAGACGCTAATAAACGTCAGGGAAAAAGCCAACAGGGCCGGTCGTAGCTGTTTCCAGCCGCCAGCGGCATAGCGATCAGAAATTTGAATCGCAAGGATGATAAACGCGGGCATCGGGCTAATGCCCATCAGGGCGACCCAAAGCCCGCCCCAGACGGCATCGATAGTCAGGCTGCGCTGTTCAACCTTAATCAGATCCTTCGACCGGCTACTTACCAGATAGGCGACGGCCGGCCATAAAAAGGCATTCAGTGCCAGTATGGCTAAGGTTATTTTGGGGGCGCCGTTTTCCAGCAGAACCGACATTATGGGGAAAAAACACAGAAATGTTCCCAGCTGACGCATCAAAAACATGCGACGAACAAAGCGCAAACTGCGGATCCTTAAATATTCGTCATCAGTGGGAAGCAAGGGCATCACTTCAGCCTGCAGCATACGTAGAGTAATGGTCAATTTAGCAAAAAACCGCCGGGGATTGGCATTATTTCAGTTGTGAAACTATCTTATGCTGCTTTTCTCCGCCGGACCCGGCGTGCGATGCCGGTAGCGCGCCGATAAACCCCTCGTGATTATGTCACCTGGCTAAGGCTGGTATCAACGCCGGGGCTTTTTTTTGCCTCATTTTCAGTATACTGGCAGGCAAATATTCTGCGGAGTGCG
The DNA here is from genome assembly GCF_047308185.1 of Pantoea sp. B65. Taxonomy (NCBI): domain Bacteria; kingdom Pseudomonadati; phylum Pseudomonadota; class Gammaproteobacteria; order Enterobacterales; family Erwiniaceae; genus Pantoea; species Pantoea sp. B65. Next base: position 43,743 of record NZ_JAHXPU010000044.1, on the reverse strand, counting down.
GCATGAACCCTCAATATGCACGGCTGGTCAACGCGGCCGCTATCGCGGCAACGGTAATGGCTTCGCTGTTGTTAATCATTAAAATCTTTGCCTGGTGGTATACCGGTTCGGTGAGCGTACTTGCCGCGCTGGTGGATTCGCTGGTGGATATCGCCGCATCACTGACTAACCTGCTGGTGGTGCGCTATTCACTGCAGCCGGCAGATGAGGAGCATACTTTTGGCCATGGTAAAGCGGAGTCGCTGGCGGCCCTCGCGCAAAGTATGTTTATCTCGGGGTCGGCGCTGTTCCTGTTTCTTACCGGTATTCAGCATCTTGCGCGTCCTGAAGCCATGCATGCGCCGTTGGTGGGGGTTGTGGTTACCGTGGTTGCGCTGTTCTCCACGCTGGTGCTGGTGACCTTTCAGCGCTGGGTGGTGCGTAAAACCGGCAGTCAGGCGATCCGTGCCGATATGCTGCATTATCAATCTGACGTGATAATGAACGGTGCGATTTTGATTGCGCTGTGGCTAAGCTGGTATGGTTTTTCACGCGCTGATGCGCTGTTTGCGCTGGGTATCGGCGCCTGGATCCTCTACAGTGCGCTGCATATGGGGTATGAAGCAGTACAATCGTTATTAGATCGTGCTTTACCGGATGATGAGCGTAGTGAGATTATTGATATTGTCTCTTCATGGCCTGGGGTCGGCGGCGCCCATGAGCTGCGCACGCGGCAGTCGGGGCCGACCCGCTTTATCCAGCTTCATCTGGAGATGGACGACCGTTTGCCGCTGGTGCAGGCACATATGGTAGCCGAGCAGGTTGAGCAGGCGTTACTGCAACGCTTCCCCGGCGCGGATGTGATTATCCACCAGGACCCGTGCTCCGTGGTGCCCACCGAACAGCAGGGTTTTTTCAAGATATAATCCAGGATTATTAAGCAGATAGTGGGTGAATGGTTCACTGCGCAGAGCTCAGCAAAATTATTTGCCGAAAACTTGTCTGACCTGAATCAATTCAGCCTGAAGTGTTTGATATACTATGTGTCATTATCAGGCGATAAACTCGCTTTCTTTCTTTTACGCGTCGTGGCCTTCCGACGCACTGAATTCATCATTTTGCATCAACAAGTTCAGAGGTTGTCATGATCAAAAAAATCGGTGTACTGACAAGTGGCGGTGACGCCCCGGGAATGAACGCAGCTATCCGTGGGGTAGTCCGCGCGGCACTGAGTGAAGGCCTGGAAGTTTTTGGTATTTATGATGGCTATCTGGGCTTATACGAAGATCGCATGACCAGCCTGGACCGCTATAGCGTTTCCGATATGATCAACCGTGGTGGTACTTTCCTCGGCTCGGCGCGTTTCCCCGAGTTCCGTAATGAAGAAGTACGCGCCGCAGCGATTGATAATATGAAAAAACGTGGTATCGATGCGCTGGTGGTTATTGGCGGCGATGGCTCCTATATGGGTGCTAAACGCCTGACTGAAATGGGGTTCCCGTGTATTGGCCTGCCAGGCACCATTGATAATGACGTTGCCGGAACTGACTACACCATCGGTTATTTCACCGCGCTGGAAACCGTGGTGGAAGCCATTGACCGTCTGCGCGATACCTCATCATCGCACCAGCGTATCTCCATCGTTGAAGTGATGGGTCGTTATTGTGGCGATTTAACCCTGGCGGCAGCAATTGCCGGTGGTTGTGAATTTATCGTGCTGCCGGAAATTCCTTACACCCGTGAAGAGTTGGTGGAAGAGATTAAAGCGGGCATCGCGAAAGGTAAAAAGCATGCGATCGTAGCGATTACCGAGCATATCTGCGATATCGACGATCTGGCGAAATACATAGAAGCAGAAACTAAACGCGAAACCCGTGCTACGGTGCTGGGGCATATTCAGCGTGGCGGTGCGCCGGTGGCGTATGACCGTATTCTGGCCTCGCGGATGGGGGCTTACTCCATCGAACTGCTGCTGCAGGGCTACGGCGGCCGCTGCGTCGGTATTCAGAATGAGAAGATGGTGCATCATGACATCATCGATGCCATCGAGAATATGAAACGTCCGTTTAAAGGCGACTGGCTGGAAACGGCGAAGAAACTCTATTAATTTCTGCTTATCAAAGGCGCTGAACTGCCAGCGCCTTTCTTATGCAACTCTATATTCCTTTATCTTATAAAGGTTACTTTTTAATTCTTTAAATCACAGATGAGTTTGTGTCACGCTTCTCCCATAACAACTTTGGGAGTATGTGCGATGAATAAGTGGAGTGTGGGTTTTACGCTGTTACTGGCCTCAACCAGCGTGCTGGCTAAAGATATTCAGCTGCTGAACGTATCTTATGATCCAACGCGTGAACTGTATGAACAGTACAATAAAGCATTCAGCGCCCACTACAAACAGGAAACCGGCGACAATGTCGTGATCCGCCAGTCGCATGGTGGTTCAGGCAAACAGGCGACCTCAGTGATTAACGGTATTAAAGCCGATGTGGTTACCCTGGCGCTGGCCTCTGATGTTGATGCGATTGCCGAGCGCGGCCGCATTGATAAAAACTGGATCAAACGCCTGCCAGATAACTCCGCTCCTTATACTTCAACCATCGTTTTCCTCGTCCACAAAGGCAACCCAAAACAAATTCACGACTGGCCGGATTTGATTAAACCGGGAGTGTCGGTGATTACGCCAAACCCGAAAACGTCGGGCGGCGCACGCTGGAACTATCTGGCGGCGTGGGGCTATGCGCTGGATAAAAATCATGGCGATCAGGCGAAAGCGCAGGAGTTTGTCAAAGATCTGTTTAAGAATGTTGAGGTGCAGGATTCCGGCGCACGTGGCGCCACCAATACCTTTGTTGAGCGTGGTATCGGCGATGTGCTGATTGCCTGGGAGAACGAAGCTTACCTGGCAGTGAATAAACTGGGCAAAGATAAGTTTGAAATTGTCACGCCGAGTGAATCGATTCTGGCAGAACCCACCGTTTCTGTGGTGGATAAAGTGGTCGACGAGCGCGACTCACGCAAAGTGGCTGATGAATATCTGAAGTATCTCTATTCACCAGAGGGCCAGGAGATAGCGGCGCAGAACTACTATCGTCCGCGTGATGCCGCGGTGGCGAAGAAATATGCCGCGACGTTCCAGCCGGTAAATCTGTTTACCATTGACGGTAAATTCGGTGGCTGGACCGTGGCGCAGAAAACCCACTTTTCTGAAGGCGGCAGCTACGATCAGGTGATGAAGCGCTAATCATTGCCGGCCAGGCGGCAGTCACTGCCGCCTGGTGCGGTAACCCACAATGCGTGACTTTTATCGACACTTCGGCGAATATTTGTCCAGGTGAAAAGATAAAAGGGTGACGCTGATGCAAGGAAGAAATCGCGCGGTTACTATTATCGCGCTGGTGATAGCATTACTGGTGGTGGGGCTGGTTATCGCTGCCCTCCGCTTTCATCATAATGCCGATGCGCTGTGGAAAATTGTCAGCGAACAATGTATTCCCGGCCAGCAGAAAACCGGCAATCCCGCACCCTGTGAAAATGTTGATATCGCTCAGGGGTATGTCACTCTGAAAGATCGCGATGGGCCGCTGCAATATTTACTGATGCCGGTGGCAAAAATCAGCGGTATTGAAAGCCCGCTGGTGCTTAATCCCCGTACCCCCAACTTCTTTTTTCAATCCTGGCAGGAACGTCACTTGATGGCGGAAAAGCGCGGCGCGCCGGTGGCGGATAGTGCGATTTCGCTGGCGATTAATTCGGAATATGGCCGCACGCAGAATCAGCTGCATATCCATATTTCCTGCCTGCGTCCTGATGTGCGGCAGCAGCTGAATCAGCTGGCTCCGTCATTATCTGAGCACTGGCAGCCCGAAACCCTGTTAAATCACCCCTATCTGCTGAGGACACTGACGGTTGAGCAACTGGCACAGCAGAGCGTGTTTATCCGTCTGGCGGATGAAGTGCCAGAGGCGCATGCGGGGATGGGGAAATATGGTTTGTCGCTGGCAGCGCTGCCTGATGGCCGCCTGGTGCTGATGGCGATTGAACGCAACTGGCTGAAGTTAAATCGCGGCTCGGGAGAAGAGGTTCAGGATCATAGCTGTAAGATTTTGTAGGGGCAGCATACAGCCGCCCCTCGATAGCGAGTTATTTCTTAGCTGCAGCAGCTGCTTTCACGATAACGGCAAAAGCGTCCGCTTTCAGAGAAGCTCCGCCTACCAGTGCACCGTCGATGTCTGGCTGGGTAAACAGTTCTGCGGCATTCTTATCGTTAACAGAACCGCCGTACTGAATGATTACCTGATTAGCGATGGCAGCGTCTTTCTTCGCGATATGGTCACGAATAAATTTGTGTACTGCCTGTGCCTGCGCAGGGGTGGCTGATTTGCCGGTGCCGATAGCCCAGACCGGCTCGTAAGCAACTACCACGCCTTCGAACGCTGCTGCGCCCTGAGTTTCCAGCACGGCATCAAGCTGACGTGCGCAAACTTCTTCAGTTTTACCTGCTTCGTTCTCTGCTTCGGTTTCGCCGATGCACAGAACCGGGATCAGGCCAGCTGCTTTCAGCACCGCGAATTTTTTCGCGATAAATTCATCGCTTTCTTTGTGGTAAGTACGACGCTCAGAGTGGCCGATAATGATGTATTTAGCGCCGAGATCTTTCAGCATCTCAGCGGAAACTTCACCGGTGAATGCGCCTGACAGGTTAACGTCGACGTTCTGTGCGCCCAGAGCAATGTGGCTACCAGAAATGGCATGTTTAGCCTGATCCAGATACATCACCGGTGGCGCGATGGCGACGCCGCAACCATCAACGGTGCTGAGCTCTTTACGCAGACCTTCGATCAACTCGTTGACCATATGTTTGTTGCCGTTCAGTTTCCAGTTACCCATCACTAATGGATGTCGCATCATATCCTCCACGCTTAACGTGATACTTTGAAATGGCACTGCCGTGAGGCAGTGTTGTCTGCCAGACAGTATAGAGATCAAAACCCCGAAAGGCTTTGCTTTTCGTCATATTTGCCTGTGGTGCTATGGCGTTGCCAGCGACAGTTTTATCGGTTCAATGGCGAATGTCAGGCCTTTTTCACCATTATCGGCGACCACAAAGCGCAGGGCGCCCTCCGTTTGGGCAAAATAACGCGATCCTTTACCTTTGCTGAGTAAATTATTCAGCCGTTTAGTGGCATCTTCGGCAGAAATGCCCGGCTGAAAAAAGCGTAACATCGCCGTCATATAGGCCAGCGCCTTATCATGGGCGCTCTTCTCTTCCGGTCCCTGAATCGGCAGCCAGGTAATCTGTAACGTTTTTATTTTCCCCGTACCCTGTTCCAGTGCGGTAGAAGCATACAGATTCTCGTTAATTTTACTGGCGGCGCGCGTCAGGTTACTTTTGTCATCGCGGTTATCAATGGCACGGTATTCACTGATCGGTAACTCGGGATTGGCAAGATTATACTTTTCACGAAACTGGCCGATAGTCATATCGAAAGTCGGAGCGCCCGCCAGCAGGTAGGGAGCGGTGGGCATATGTTCGGCGCGATCCTGTGGCTGGGGATCGGCCCAGGCTGTTTGCCACAATAAACACCCTAATATTAACGCTGTGCCGCGCGCTTTCTTCATTTTGTCGACCCTAACCAGTAAACTTAGCCAATGATTAGAACGGTTTTTACCCGCCAAAGTCAAAAGCTGCGGCCTTTAATTCACGCTTTTTCCAGGACTGATTAATGACATTACAACAATGGTGCTTTTCTTATCGTGGCCGTTTGGGGCGGCGCGACTTCTGGATATGGCAGGGGGTGTGGCTGAGCGCGATGGTGCTGTTGTTTAGCCTGGCGGGCAATGGCTGGCTGGATACGCAGATGGCGGCTTTTTGCGTGGTGAGCCTGCTATGGCCGTCAAGCGCGGTAATGGTTAAGCGACTGCATGACCGCAATAAAAAAGGCTACTGGGCGCTGCTGGTGATTGTGGCGTGGATGCTGCTGGCTGGCAACTGGACCATGCTGAACGGCAGCTGGCAGTGGGCATTAGGCCGTTTTATCCCGACGCTGATTTTTATCATGATGCTGCTCGACCTCGGGGTATTTACCGGCACCGCTGGCGAAAACCGCTTTGGCAGCGCAGCGCAGTCGGTAAACTACCTCGGTAAACCTGATTACCAGTAATGCTCGCTGGTCATATGGCCCGGTTTGCGTCGCAGGTGTTTGCGCATCTGGCGGCTATCCTTCAGCAGTTGCTGGGTGTCGCGTACCATCTGCGGATTGCCGCACAGCATAATATGGCTGGTTTCCGCATCTATCTTCAGGCCAACGGCCGCTTCCAGCTGGCCGCTTTCAATCAGCGCAGGGACCCGACCGGTCAGTGAACCGGGCACCTCTTCACGGCTCACAACGGTCTGGATCTGTAGTTTGCCGTTATAGCGTTGCTGAAGTTGTTGCATCAGCGGCAGATAGCTGAGGTCGGCTGCGAAGCGCGCGGCATGCACCAGCACAATATGCCGGAACCGATCCAAACCTTTGCCTTCCTGCAGAATTGACAAATACGGGCCGATGGCGGTGCCGGTTGCCAGCATCCACAGCGTTTCACATTCGGGTATTTCGTCGAGCACAAAAAAACCCGCGGCATCTTTGGTGATCATTAATTCATCGCCTGGCCTTAAGGCAAACAGCCGCGGACTGAGTTTACCTTCCGGCACGGTGACCAGATAGAACTCCAGGTTTTCATCGCTGGGGGCATTTACATAAGAGTAAGCACGCTGTACTCGTTCGCCGTCGACTTCCAGCGCCAGTTTTGCATATTGACCGGCAGTAAACGCCGCCACAGGGGCATTTACCGTGAGACTGAACAAACTATCGGTCCAGTTAGTCACTTTGGTCACTTTACCGGTGATCCATTCAGCCATGCAGACTCCTTAATGGTTGATTTTGGACTGGCTATTTTTATCTGCTTTCATCTTCGCCAGGGTATGATGATTTTTCCAGCCCTGATCGGCGGCAAAGCTCATATCGACAAATTTGTACCGCCATGAAGGATAATGCGCAGGCTAAGCCTGGTTTAACGCGGACCAGGTCCACGTTAAACCCGATGTGGTCACAAAATATATTGATGCAGCTCGGTATCTTTGCGGTCGAGATAGTGGATTGACTGAATACGCCGGATGGTGCGCGATTTGCCGCGGATCAGCAGAGTTTCGGTGGTCGCCATATTGCCGTTACGGGTGATGCCTTTTAACAGGTCGCCGCTGGTAATACCGGTGGCGGCAAAAATGACATTATCATTACGCGCCATTTCACCCAGCTGCAGTACTTTACCGGCAGTAATCCCCATCTGCTGGCAACGCTCCAGCTCCTGTTCGCCGATCCGGCGATTCTCCGGAGTATCGCCTTTCACCACATGCCGCGCCAGTAGGCGGCCCTGCATATCACCATCCAGAGCGCGGATAACCGCCGCTGACACCACACCTTCCGGCGCGCCGCCAATGCCATACAGCACGTCTACTTCGCTGTCCGGCATACAGGTGAGAATTGAGGCGGCAACGTCGCCATCAGGGATGGCGAACACCCGCACGCCCAGCTGTTGCAACTGGCGGATAATCTCATCGTGACGGGGTTTTGCCAGAATAGTGACGGTCAGCGCCGCCAGCGGTTTACCGAGCGCCGCGGCGATGCGCTGTAAATTCTCTGCCATTGGCAGGTTCAGGTCGATGCTGCCTTTGGCGCCCGGACCGACAATCAGTTTTTCCATATACATATCTGGCGCATGCAGAAAAGAGCCTTTATCGCCGACTGCCAGCACCGCCAGCGCATTTGCCTGACCCATTGCCGTCATGCGGGTACCTTCAATCGGATCGACGGCGATATCTACCGCATCCCCATGGCCGGTACCGACCTTTTCACCGATATACAGCATTGGCGCTTCATCAATTTCACCTTCGCCAATCACGATTTGCCCGTCGATATCGACTTTATTCAATGTGATGCGCATGGCGTGTACCGCGGCACCATCTGCGGTGTTTTTATCACCGCGTCCTAACCACTTATAACCAGCCAGCGCGGCGGCTTCGGTAACGCGTGAAAATTCAATGGCGAGCTCTCGTTTCATGATTTGCCTCGGGGAATTGATTAGGCGAAAATTCTATCACAATAGCCTTCATCATTGACGCCGCAGCAGATCAATGAAGGCGGCATAAATGCCGCCTTCAGCCGGGGTATCGGCAACCACTCACGGGAGCCATTGATGACTCCCGTGAGCAATATTACTCTTCGTGATCTTCCCATGCTTTGGCGCGAGCAACCGCTTTCTGCCAGCCGGAGTAACGGTAGTTACGTTCGGTAGTTTCAATGCCTGGGCGGAATTCGCGTTCAATAACCGCTTTAGAGCGGACCTCATCCAGATCTTTCCAGAAGCCAACGGCCAGACCCGCCAGATACGCGGAGCCCAGAGCGGTAACTTCCCGTACTTCCGGGCGTTCCACGCGGGTGCCAAGGATATCGGACTGGAACTGCATCAGGAAGTCATTGGCGACCGCACCGCCATCAACACGCAGCGACTGTAAGCGTGTACCGGCATCCGCCTGCATCGCTTCCAGAACATCACGCGTCTGATAAGCAATAGATTCCAGGGTGGCGCGAATAATATGGTTGGCGTTGGCGCCGCGCGTCAGGCCAAAGATAGCGCCGCGTGCATACGGATCCCAGTATGGCGCGCCCAGACCGGTAAAGGCCGGAACGACATACACGCCATTGGTATCTTTTACTTTGGTGGCGAAATATTCGGAATCTTCAGACTCATTGATCAGTTTCATCTCGTCGCGCAGCCACTGAATCGATGCGCCACCGATAAATACCGCACCTTCCAGCGCATAGTTCACTTCGCCACGTGGGCCGCAGGCGATAGTGGTCAGCAGACCGTGAGTTGACGTCACCGCTTCAGTTCCGGTATTCATCAGCATAAAGCAGCCGGTGCCATAGGTATTTTTCGCCATACCGGCGCTGACACACAGCTGGCCATAGAGTGCCGCCTGCTGGTCACCGGCGATACCGGCGATAGGAATACGCGTACCGCCTTTGCCGCCAATATTGGTCTGGCCATACACTTCGGAAGATTTACGCACCTCAGGCAACATTTCACGCGGGATATCCAGAATATCCAGCATGCGCTGATCCCACTCCAGCTTATGGATGTTAAACATCATGGTCCGGGAGGCATTGGTGAAATCGGTAATATGAACCCGTCCCTGAGTCATTTTCCATACCAGCCAGGTATCCACGGTACCGAACAGCAATTCACCACGTTTTGCCCGCTCGCGCGCGCCTTCCACATGATCGAGGATCCACTTCACTTTCGTGCCGGAGAAGTACGGGTTGATCACCAGCCCGGTGGTGTGGCGGATATACTCTTCCAGACCTTCTTTCTTCAGCTTTTCACAATAGTCGGCGGTACGCGGACACTGCCAGACAATCGCGTTATAGATCGGCTTGCCGGTCTCTTTATCCCAGACAATGGCGGTTTCACGTTGGTTGGTGATACCAATCGCGGCGATTTGGTCAGAGTTGATATCCGCCTTCGCCAGCACTTCCACCAGAGTTGAGCTTTGCGATGCCCAAATTTCCATCGGATCGTGCTCAACCCAGCCAGCTTTAGGATAGATTTGCTGAAACTCGCGCTGCGAGACGGCGACGATATTGGCATCGTGATCCAGCACCACGGCACGTGAGCTGGTAGTGCCCTGGTCAAGCGCGACGATGTATTTTTTCTCTGTAGTCATAATTCAATTCCTGATGGTGTAAGGATGGGCACAATTACGCTTTACGTTGTTCAGTGCGCACGACGGGCTTTTCTGCCTTCTCGTCATCAGCTACGCAAACATCGCATGGCAGGTGACGACCAATCAAGGCACGATAGCCAAATGCGCCCAGGCTGGCGCCGACTAATGGCCCAAAGATCGGTACAAGGAAATAAGGGATATCACGGCCGCCGGTGAAGGCGACCTCACCCCAGCCCGCTAACCAGGCGAACACTTTGGGACCGAAGTCACGCGCCGGGTTCAGGGCAAAGCCGGTGAGTGGACCCATTGATGCGCCAATCACCGCAATCAGCAGGCCGATCAACAGCGGCGCCAGCGGGCCGCGTGGAATGCCGTTGCCATCATCGGTCAGCGCCATAATCAGCGCCATTAACACGGCGGTGATGACTGTTTCCACCAGGAACGCCTGGCCGACGCCAATATGCGGGTTCGGATAGGTGGAGAAAATCCCGGCAAGGTCGAGGCTCTCACTGCTGCCGCGTACCATCTGATGGGTTTGTTCAAAATCGATAAACAGATTGTAGTAAAGGCCATACACCAGGGCGGCGGCGCAGAAGGCGCCGGCGACCTGTGCGACGATATAGGGCAGAACTTTGCGGCGGTCAAAGCAGGCGAACAGCCACAGTGCGACGGTAACGGCCGGGTTGAGGTGGGCGCCGGAAATCGCCGCGCTCATATAGATCGCCATTGAGACGCCGAGGCCCCAGATGATACTGATCTCCCATTGGCCAAAACTGGCGCCTGCCAGTTTCAGTGCTGCGACACAGCCAGCGCCGAAGAAGATAATCAAACCGGTTCCGAGAAACTCGGCGATGCACTGACCTTTAAGCGTGCTAGTTGCTGTCTGGCTCATAGTGAAATTCCTGAGGGCGAGGTTAAATGTTATCTGTCTTTGTTTTCTTTCATTGATCACCCCGATCTAATGTAGGGCTGATGTTAATTTATCGTTAACGAGCATTTTCGAGAAATAGCGAAATCAAAAAATGTGTACCACGTCAAAAAAATGCGCGCTTTCGCGTCTTTTTGCTTTCCAAAAGCATCATGAAAGCGGTTAAAAAAGTTTCGATAAGGCTTTTTTGTTCGCATCCTCATAATGGCATCACTTTCCCTCTGCTATTTTAGGTATAAGCTGAAAATTGTTACAGACTGCGCGCGACAAGGGTTCGTTGCTGGACTTGGGGTGCCTGGCTACATACAATCGGGGAATAGCTGTTATCCGCGGAGTTTTCGACAAATCTCATTGTCTGCGGCTAGCATCATCAACGCCTTGCGATTAAGGAGAGGTCTTAAAGATGTCATTTGAAGTGTTCGAGAAACTGGAAGCGAAAGTACAGCAGGCGATTGATACCATCACCCTGTTGCAGATGGAAATTGAAGAGCTGAAAGAGCAAAACAATACGCTGAAGCAGGAAGTGAGCCAGGCTTCGGGTAACACCGAATCGTTGGTACGTGAAAACCAGCAGCTGAAAGAAGAGCAGCATATCTGGCAGGAACGTCTGCGCGCACTCCTGGGCAAAATGGAAGAAGTCTGATCAACGCGTAATGACAGAACTTAGAACGGGTGCCTCAGGCACCCGTTTTGCCTTGTGGGAAAGGCTATTCGATATCCAGCGGATCTTCCGAGAGGATAATACCGGTGTTGTCGGCATAGAGGTGATCGCCGGAGAAGAAGGTGACGCCGCCGAAATTCACACGAATATCGCTTTCGCCAATGCCTTCACCCGCAGCGCCCACCGGGATTGCGGCGATGGCCTGGATACCGATATCCAGCTCTTCCAGATCGTCGACCTGGCGCACGGAACCATAGACCACAATGCCTTCCCATTCGTTTTGCACCGCCAGACGCGCCAGCGCGGCATCAACCAGTGCACGACGCACCGAGCCGCCGCCATCAATCAGCAGTACACGCCCGCGGCCGTTCTCCTCCAGCAGATCGTAGAGCAGCCCGTTGTCCTCGAAACATTTCACCGTGATGATCTGGCCACCAAAGGAGGTGCGACCACCAAAGTTCGAAAATAGCGGTTCCACAACATTCACTTCTTCATGATAGATGTCGCAGAGTTCGGAAGTATCGTATTTCATAGGAGTTTCGTCTGTTTGCCACAGGAGCGCTAAGTATATCGCTTTATGGCTGATGTTGGCAAAACCATCAATTATTAGAAAATCAGGGACATCAGTCGCCTGCCGTTAACTCAGAATCAGGCCCAGCGCGAACAGGACATTGACCAGTAGCGCCATTTTCACCGTCTTCTCTAACATCGGACGCATCGCCAGCGGGCTGGTTTCCCGCAGGATATAGCGTGATTGTTGGTAAATCAGCGGAGCAGCTAACAGAAACAGCCAGCTACCAGCGGTTTGTGAAGCGAACAAAGCAAAGAGTGCGAAGCACAGCAGCGCCGAAGTTAACAATGCGGCATGATAGCGGCGCGCATTGATCGCGCCCAGTCTTACTGCCAGCGTATATTTACCATTCTGTCGGTCGCTGTCGATATCACGCAGATTATTGACATTCAGCACCGCCGCCGCCAGCAGACCACAGGCGGTGGCCGGCAACAGATCGATAAGATTCAGGCTGTGAGTTTGCAGATACTGGCTACCGTTCACCCCCAGCCAGCCGAAAAAGATCAGTACGGAAGCATCGCCTAACCCCAGATAGCCATAAGGCTTTTTACCGACGGTATAGGCAATCGCCGCCACCATCGCCAGCCCGCCGAGCGCGATAAAACCCAGCATATCGCTCAGGGTGGTACAGGCCAGCAGCACCAGCGCCAGGCCGGAGAAAATGGTGATAACCACGGTCAGCACCAGGGCCGAGCGCATCTGTAGCAGGCTAATAGCGCCTTTCTGCATCCCGCGTAATGGACCAATGCGCTCCGGGGTATCGCTACCTTTTTGCGCATCGCCGTAATCATTAGCCAGATTGGACAGAATTTGCAGCAGAGCGGTCGTCAGCAGCGTCAGCAGCGCGATGCCGGCGGTAAAACTCCCCTGCCAGTAAGCCAGCGCCGAACCGTTGATAATCGAAGCAAAAGCTAACGGCAGGGTACGCAGTCGTAAGCTTTCCAGCCAGGCACGCGATGCATTGAGGCGTGGCGCCAGTTGAACATTTTCCATAGATTTCACCGGATGGTCGCAAAATCGAATCAGGTTGGGGGACACCTGAAAGCTTACACTGAGTGTATCCGTGCGCAACCGGAGAAAAGTTAATCTCTGTCAATTCACGGTGAGAAAGGGCGCCGCGGCCTTAAAAAGCGGGCCGTAGCTTAGGGATGGCAGGGGGCTGAGCGGTACAGGCGGCATTACTGCCGCCTCTGCGCGCGAGCATCTTAAACACTGTCGCGATCGCGATCCGTTACAGAATAAAACGGCTCAGATCTTCGTCAGCAACCAGTTCATCCAGATGCTTACCGACATACTCGGCGTCGATAGTGATGGAATCACCATGGCGATCGCTGGCGTCATAGGAGATATCTTCCATCAGACGCTCCAGCACGGTATGCAGACGACGCGCACCGATATTTTCGGTGGATTCGTTAACCTGCCATGCCGCTTCGGCGATACGACGAATACCGTCGGCGGTAAAATCAACATTAACCCCTTCGGTGCCCATCAGCGCTTTGTACTGTACGGAGATCGAGGCGTTAGGCTCGGTCAGAATACGTTCAAAGTCATTGACGGTCAGCGCCTGCAATTCGACGCGAATCGGCAGACGACCCTGCAGTTCCGGAATCAAATCGGAAGGTTTGGCCACCTGGAAGGCGCCGGAGGCGATAAACAGAATATGATCGGTTTTCACCATGCCGTGTTTGGTCGACACGGTACAGCCTTCCACCAATGGCAGCAGGTCGCGCTGTACACCTTCACGCGAAACATCCGGACCGGAAGACTCACCGCGCTTACAGATTTTGTCGATCTCATCGATAAACACGATCCCGTGCTGTTCGACGGCGTCAATCGCCTCTTGCTTCAGCTCTTCCGGATTCACCAGTTTTGCCGCTTCTTCTTCCACCAATAGCTTCATGGCTTCTTTGATTTTCAGCTTGCGCGCCTTCTGCTTCTGGCCGCCCAGATTCTGAAACATCGACTGTAGCTGATTGGTCATCTCTTCCATACCCGGAGGCGCCATAATCTCTACGCCCATCGGTGAGGCCGCGAGATCGATTTCGATCTCTTTATCGTCCAGCTGGCCTTCGCGCAGCTTTTTACGGAACGACTGGCGCGCAGCGGAGGGTTCTGCTGCAGCTTCAGGCTGACCCCAGTTGTTTTTCGCCGGTGGGATCAGGGCGTCAAGTACGCGTTCTTCTGCCAGCTCTTCAGCACGATAGCGGTTTTTATCAATCGCCTGCATACGCACCATTTTCAGTGCGGCATCGGTCAGATCGCGGATGATCGAATCCACTTCTTTCCCGACATAGCCAACTTCGGTGAATTTGGTCGCTTCAACCTTAATAAAAGGCGCGTGCGCCAGTTTGGCCAGGCGGCGGGCGATTTCAGTTTTACCGACGCCGGTTGGGCCGATCATCAGAATATTTTTTGGCGTCACTTCATGACGTAACTCTTCGTCCAGTTGCATGCGACGCCAGCGGTTACGCAGGGCGATTGCCACAGCACGTTTAGCGCCGTCCTGGCCGATGATAAATCTGTTCAGTTCGCTGACGATTTCGCGCGGAGTCATTTCAGACATAGTTAGGATCCTTACGCTTTGGACGGTAGTTCTTCAATAGTGAGATTGTGGTTGGTGTAAATGCAGATATCACCTGCAATGCCCAACGCTTTTTCCACGATATCGCGTGCGCCAATATCGGTATTTTCCAGCAGCGCACGAGCAGCCGCCTGAGCGTAAGGACCACCTGAACCGATGGCAATAAGATCGTTTTCGGGCTGAATGACGTCGCCGTTACCGGTGATAATCAGTGAGGCGTTTTCGTCGGCGACGGCCAGTAAAGCTTCCAGTTTGCGAAGCATACGGTCGGTACGCCAGTCTTTCGCCAGTTCCACTGCGGCTTTTACCAGATGACCCTGGTGCATTTCCAGTTTACGTTCAAACAGTTCAAACAGGGTGAAGGCATCTGCAGTGCCGCCAGCAAAACCAGCGATGACCTTGTCGTTATAGAGACGACGCACTTTTTTAACGTTGCCTTTCATCACGGTATTGCCGAGAGTAGCCTGGCCATCGCCGCCAATCACTACCTGGCCGTTGCGTCGTACACTTACTATTGTTGTCACGGGCAGACCCCTTGTTGCAGTCGGAA
Organism: Pantoea sp. B65; assembly: GCF_047308185.1. Classification (NCBI taxonomy): domain Bacteria; kingdom Pseudomonadati; phylum Pseudomonadota; class Gammaproteobacteria; order Enterobacterales; family Erwiniaceae; genus Pantoea; species Pantoea sp. B65. The sequence continues at coordinate 28,707 of NZ_JAHXPU010000044.1, read as the reverse complement.
GATGGCCCCGAACATGCGGTACGGGGCATTATGCAACAAGATATGGGGCGAGTTTGACGGGTTTCAACCCCCGATGGCGAGGGGAATACAGTTTGAGTGACCAGAACCACGCAGGCGTTTCAGCGTACTGTCGGCGCTGGCACGATTGTTATACGGACCAACCACCACGCGATTCCAGCCGCCACCGGTGGTTATCCGGCTCTCAAAGCCTTCAAACGCCAGTGCTGCGCGCGCGGACTCAGCCTGGTCGGTGCTTTTGAATGAACCACACTGCACCATCCAGCTTTGCGCTTTCGGTTTTTCTTCTTTCGCTTTCGCCGGTTCCTGCACTTTACTGGTCTGTACCGGCGGTGCCTGACGTACCGGTTCACGCGTGACCGGCGCGACCGGCGCAGCGGATTGCGTCTGTTGCTGTTGCTGCATACGCGACTGCTGCTGCAGTTGGTTTTGCTGCAACATATGTTGTTGCTGCGCCTGCTGTTGCAGCATATGCTGTTGCTGAACTTGTTGCTGTTGCTGCAGTAAACGTTGCTGCTGAACTTGTTGTTGCTGAACTTGTTGCTGTTGCTGATGCTGAATTGTCTGTTGACGTTGCGCCGGCGTTTGCTCGTTCCACGGCACTTCATTCAGCTGGGTTGGCTGCTGGCGCATATCGGCCTGCATCTGTTCCAGTAACTGACGCTGCTCATCGGTCAGCTGCGTTTGCGAATGCACTTCACCACCAGCAGAGGGTTCTGTTGGTGTCGGTACGCCAATCTGACGGTTTTCCAGTTCTTTGATATAGCGCCAGCGCTCTTCCGGTTTTGGCGGCAGGCCATTACCTACGGCTTTATGATCGGGAATAACCGGCGTATCGTCTTTCTTATGGTGAGCGAGAAACCACAGGCCACCGACAAAGCTGATCAATACGGCTGCTGCCAGTACCACCATTAATTTGGAAACACCTGAGCCACTGCTGCGTTTTTTGCTGCGGCTGTTGCTTTTTTTGCGCCGCGTCCCTGTCGAACGCCCGCGGCCTACATAATCTTTTTGTGCCACTATCGTTCCGCTAATATCAAATAAGAAAATGCACGCCGGGCAAAATTCTGCAATGCGCGCGAAAAGTCAGCACTTTATGAGCCCGGCTATTAGCCCGCCATGTTACTCAAGGGCTTGAAGTTTGACCAGCAGTGAGTCGTCCAGGAATAGGCTGAATCTTAAATCCGGCGGAAAGTTACCGGTTATTTCTGACGAGCGGCGCGTGCGCTACTGCCGCGGACTTTTAATTCAAAATCAAGCAGGCGCGAACCATTACTGACAACTTTCCCCTGCAGCTGCTCCAGCAACAGCAGCATCGCTTCACGGCCAATATTAAAACGCGGCTGTGCCACCGTGGTCAGTTGCGGGTCGCTGTAACGTGCCAGCTCGATATCGTCGAAGCCAACCAGCGACAGATCCTGGGGCACGCGCAGGCCGATACTCTTGGCTTGCGACATGGCGCCGAGCGCCATAATGTCGCTATGGCAGAATAGCGCCTCAGGAGGTTTCGGCAGCGCCATTAGCTGTTTTAATGCCGCAGCGCCTGCCTCAAAGGTGAAGTCCCCGCGCACAATATATTCCGGCTCAACCGCCAGACCGTTACGACGTAATGCCTGAATATAGCCTTGCAGGCGATACTGACAGAGCGGCATCTCTTCCGGCCCGGCAATACACGCGATGCGACGATGCCCCAGTTGATGCAGATGATTAACTGCTTCAAAAGCAGCCGTCAGGTTATCAATATGTACCGTCGGCAGTTCCAGCTCCGGGGCAAACTCGTTGGCCATCACCATTGGCGGCAGATTACGCTGCTCCTCGACCCCGGTATCAAAAGGCACCTGTGAGCCGAGCAGCACCATGCCATCGATTTGCCGCGTCAGCATCAGGTTTAAAAAGGAGGTTTCCTGCTGATTCTGATGGGCGCAGTCGCCAATCAAGACCAGATAGCCCTCATGTGCGGCAGTGACTTCAATACCACGGATGATTTCACTGAAAAAGGGATCGCAGATATCCGGTACAATGACCAGAATAGTACGCGATTCGCTGCGCCTGGCATTGCGTGCCAGCGCATGCGGCGAATAGCCGACCTCGATCACTGCCTGCTCCACTTTTTGTCGTGTTGCGGCTGAAACCTTCTCCGGGTTCATCAGTGCGCGTGACACGGTGGCCGTTGATACGCCTGCTCTTTCAGCCACGTCTTTCATGGTGGCTGCCGTTGTCTCTTGATTGTGCTCCAACGCTTCTCTCCTCACGCCAGCGAGGCTGACCTGACTAACTGGAATTTTCTTCGAACTATCATCGCAACGATCGGCGACATTTGCTGGTGGTCATCACATTCTTAACAGATTGTGTCGGGGTCCTGTTACTTAATTTGCATAAAAAGTGTGACTTGTGCGACTTTTTTCGATCCTGCTCGCACAACCCTTGCTGTTGTCTGCCAGCTCTCAGCTTTCAGTGGGATCCACATCGAGCGTCCATTTCACTTTGCGCGCCAGTGGCAGGGTGTTAACCAGCGGTAAACTGTGCTTCAACAGGCGCTGCAACAGCGCGCGCGAAGGGTGCTGCAGTAATAGCTGCCAGCGATAGCGCCCGCTACGTTTTGCCAGTAGCGCGGGTACCGGCCCCATGGCCCATAACGCCTCATCTTTTAGCGGACTGGCTTCAAACAGGTTGCGTAACTGATGCAGGAAGGCGGCGGCCTGTTGATTGTCGTGATCTTCGGCGCGGATCAGCACGTGACTGGTAAATGGCGGTAAAAATACCGTCTTGCGCTCCTGTAGCGCCTGGCTGGCAAACGCATCGTAGCCGAGATGCATTAAGGTCTGTAATAGCGGATGGTCGGGATGATGGGTCTGTAATAGCACCTCGCCCTGCTTGCCGGCACGGCCGGCGCGGCCCGCAACCTGGGTGTAGAGCTGGGCAAAGCGTTCGGCGGAGCGGAAATCGGCAGAAAACAGCGCGCCATCGACGTCAAGCAGTGACACCAGCGTAACATCCGGAAAGTGATGACCTTTGGCCAGCATTTGGGTGCCGATCAGAATGCGCGCGCCGCCGCGATGCACCTCATTCAGATGCTGCTCCAGCGCCCCTTTACGACTGGTAGTATCGCGATCGATACGCGACAGCGGCACCTGGGGAAAGAGCGCCGACAGATTATGCTCCAGCTGTTCTGTCCCCAGACCGACCGGCACCAAATGCGTCGAACCGCACTGCGGGCACTGATGCGGCACCGGCCGCTGGCTGTCGCAGTGGTGGCAGCGCAACTGGCGTTGATTCTGGTGCAGGGTGTAGTAGTGATCGCAGCGCTGGCATTCGGCAATCCAGCCGCACTCGTGACACAGCAATGCCGGGGAGAAGCCGCGGCGATTGAGGAACAGCAGCACCTGGTTATCCGCCTGCAGATGCTGGCGGATTTTCTGGATCAGGGCCGGCGCCAGGCCGCCTTCCAGCTTCACGCCTTTTAAATCGATCAGTTGCTGGGTGGCCTGACGGGCATTACCGGCGCGCTTACTGAGCTTCAGCTGGCGATATTTACCCATCTGCACATTTTGCAGGGTTTCCAGCGCCGGCGTTGCTGAACCCATGACAATCGGAATGTCCTCTTCACGGGCGCGAAACACCGCCAGATCTCGTGCCTGGTAGCGCCAGCCCTCTTGCTGCTTGTAAGAGCTGTCGTGCTCTTCATCAATAACAATGACCCCAAGGCGGGCAAACGGGGTAAACAGTGAAGAGCGGGTGCCAATCACAATGGCGGTCTGCCCGCTGCGCGCCCGCAGCCAGACGGCCATGCGTTCGCTGTCGTTCAGCGCCGAGTGCAATACGTCGATCGGGGCGTGAAAGCGCTCGCGAAAGCGGGCAATAGTTTGTGGCGTCAGGCCAATTTCCGGCACCATAATCAGTGCCTGGCGACCGCTGGCCAGCACATTTTCCAGGATGCTGAGATACACCTCGGTCTTACCGGAACCGGTGATCCCCGCCAGCAACCAGGCAGCATAGTGATCATCTTCACTGCGGATCGCGCCGATGGCGGTGGCCTGTTCGGTATTCAGGCGCAGACGTTCACCCTTGACGGCAAAAGTGGTACGCCAGTCCTCAGCGGCGCGCTGGTGTTCACGCAGTTCGCACAAGCCTTTGGCGCGCATCGCCTGCAGGGTGGCGTCGGTCATCTCCTGCTGCGTCACTTCATGGCGGTAGAGGGGACGCTGACGCAGGGCGGCCAGCGCCTGTTGCTGTTTTGGCGCGCGCTTCAGACTTTCAGGCGCGGTTTCCCGTCCCAGTTCGGTGATAAACCACTGCCACAGCGGCGCTTCCTGCGCCGGTTTGCCCTGGCGCAACAGCACCGGAAGGGCGTGGAATAGCACTTCGCCCAACGGGAAATGGTAATAGTCCGCTGCCCATAGCAGGATGCGCCACAGTGATGCCGGGAACAGCGAATGGTGATCGAGAACCTCATGCACTGCTTTTAACTGATCGACGGGAAAATCACTGTTTTCGCTGAGACCCACTACAATGCCGATCGCGTTGCGTTTGCCAAAAGGCACGCTGACCCGCCCCCCGACGACCACATGCAGGTGCTCGGGCAGCAGATAATCAAAATTGCGGGCAAGTGGAACGGGCAACGCGACCTGAACAACGGGCATGAATTCATCCGGATGAAAAAAATGACGAGATAGTGTACACTGTGTGGCCTGCAATGTGCGGATCCGATTGCAGTGGCTGGCGATTTTCTGTATAGTTCGCCGCCTTTGATACCGTGTTTCAGTATCAATGACACCTAATTTTTTTAATCTTCGTGTGGTGCCGGTGCAGGAAATTTCCTGGCACGGGAGAGCGACACGGCCTTAACTGAGGTTCTCCATGAAAAAAGGTATTCACCCAAATTACGTTGAAATTACTGCTAAATGTTCTTGCGGTAACGAAATCAAAACCCGCTCAACCGTGGGTCGCGACCTGAACCTGGACGTTTGTGGCCAGTGCCACCCGTTCTACACCGGTAAGCAGCGTGACGTTGCCAGCGGTGGTCGTGTTGACCGCTTTAACAAGCGTTTCAGCATCCCAGGCAGCAAAGCTTAATAGAACCCCGGCGGTTTTGTTAATAAGAAAAACCCGGCTTCGGCCGGGTTTTTTTATGGCTGACATTCAGCCCGCCAGCCGCAGCCGCTTAGCGGCGGGAAAAGGCAACGGGCGGACATCTTATTGGAAACAGATGCCCGCCCGTGGAGTACTGAAAGAGGATTAATATTCCCAGGTATCGGGGTCGACACCCATTTCCCGCATAATTGCTTTTGCTTCTTCGGGAATTTCATCGCTACGTTCTTTACGCAGATCGACATCATCCGGTAGCGGCTGACCAGTAAACGCGTGCAGGAACGCCTCGCACAGCAGCTCACTATTAGTCGCGTGACGTAAATTATTCACCTGACGACGTGTGCGCTCATCGGTTAAAATCTTCAGAACTTTCAAGGGAATAGAAACTGTGATTTTCTTAACCTGTTCGCTCTTCTTACCGTGCTCGGCGTAAGGGCTGATATATTCGCCGTTCCATTCAGCCATGGGTTACCTTAATCATTATCATTTAAAAGTGGAAATGCCGGAAATCAGATAATTATGCCCGATCTTGCCGCTGCTCACTAATAAATGTCAGCATTTTCTGCGTAACATCCAATGGTGAGGCGCGTGGATTTCAGACAACGTTGCCCTTAATCTTTCAAATTGCAGATGCGTTTTGCCAGCTATCGGGCATCATATATACCGCGTAATCTTAGCGGTTATTATGTCTTTGCTCAATCTATACGCAAAGACATTTAGATGTCCAGATGTATTGACGTCTATTTCTGTAATGCTATTCTGTCACTCTTCATTTATCTCCCAGTCAGGAACAGTGAGCACCATGACGCGTAAACAGGCAACCATCGCAGTACGCAGCGGTTTGAATGATGACGAGCAATATGGCTGCGTTGTCCCACCGATTCATCTCTCCAGTACTTATAATTTTACCGACTTTAATCAGCCGCGTGCCCATGACTATTCCCGTCGTGGCAATCCGACGCGCGATGTGGTGCAGCGCGCCCTGGCGGAGCTGGAAGGCGGCGCGGGCGCGGTGATGACCAACACCGGTATGTCGGCGATCCATCTGGTGTGCACGGTGTTCCTGAAACCTGGCGATCTGCTGGTTGCCCCGCATGACTGTTACGGCGGCAGCTATCGCCTGTTCGACAGCATGAGCAAACGCGGCGCTTATCGCGTGAAATTTGTCGACCAGAATGACGCTGCGGCCTTGCAGGCGGCGCTGGCGGAAAAACCGAAGCTGGTGCTGATTGAAAGCCCAAGCAACCCGCTGTTGCGCGTGGTGGATATCGCGGCGATTTGTCAGGCGGCACGGGAAGTGGGGGCGGTCAGCGTGGTGGATAACACCTTTATGAGTCCGGCACTGCAAAACCCGCTGGCGCTGGGGGCTGATTTGGTGTTGCACTCCTGTACCAAATACCTGAATGGCCACTCGGATGTGGTTGCCGGCGCCGTGATTGCCAGAGAGGCAGCAACCGCCACCGAACTGGCATGGTGGGCGAATAATATCGGCGTGACCGGCGCGGCTTTCGACAGCTACCTGTTGCTGCGCGGTATGCGCACGCTGGCGCCGCGTATGGCGGCGGCACAGCGTAATGCGCTGGCAATAGTTGATTACCTGAAGCAACAACCTTTAGTGAAAAAGTTGTATCATCCTTCGCTGCCGGAAAATACCGGGCATCAATACGCGGTACGTCAACAACGCGGCTTTGGCGCCATGTTAAGTTTTGAGCTGGATGGCGATGAGCAGAGGCTGCGTCGCTTTTTGAAAGCGCTGGAACTCTTTACCCTGGCAGAATCGCTGGGCGGCGTGGAAAGTCTGATCTCCCATACCGCAACCATGACGCATGCGGGCATGTCGGCGCAAGCGCGGGCTGAAGCGGGAATTTCAGAAACGCTGTTGCGAATTTCTGTCGGAATTGAGGATCACGAAGATTTAATAGCCGATCTGGATAATGCATTCCGGGTAGCGGCCGAGAGGTAATGATGAGTATTTCAGCAGTAGCAGGGACGCATAACGCGCGGCAATTGCATAAATTTGGCGGCAGCAGTCTGGCTGACGCCAAATGTTACCAGCGCGTAGCCGGTATTGTGGCGGATTACAGCCAGCCGGGTGATCTGATGGTGGTGTCAGCCGCCGGTAGCACCACTAACCAGCTGATTAGCTGGCTGAAACTCAGCCAGAGCGATCGTCTGTCAGCTCATCAGGTGCAACAGGCGTTGCGTCGTTATCAGAGTGAACTGATTACAGGTCTGCTGCCTGCTGAATTTGCTGAACCGATGATCGCCACATTTATTCAGGATCTGGAAAGGCTGGCGGTGTTGCTGGACGGTAAAGTCACCGATGCGGTGTACGCGGAAGTGGTGGGGCACGGTGAGATCTGGTCGGCGCGTTTGATGGCCGCCGTGCTGAATCAGCGCGATATCGAGGCCAGCTGGCTGGATGCGCGTGATTTTCTGCGCGCTGAACGCGCCGCGCAGCCGCAGGTGGATGAGGGTAAATCCTGGCCGCTGCTACAGCAGCTGATGGCGCAGCATCCGCATAAGCGTCTGGTGGTGACCGGTTTTATCTGCCGCAATGAGGCAGGGGAAACCGTGCTGCTGGGGCGTAATGGCTCCGACTACTCCGCCACGCAAATTGGCGCGCTGGCTGGCGCTTCCCGCGTCACTATCTGGAGTGATGTTGCCGGGGTTTACAGCGCTGATCCGCGTAAGGTCAAAGATGCCTGCCTGCTGCCGTTGCTGCGCCTGGATGAGGCCAGCGAGCTGGCGCGTTTAGCGGCACCGGTATTACATACCCGTACCCTGCAGCCGGTTTCCGGCAGTGATATCGATCTGCAACTGCGCTGTAGTTATCAGCCAGAGCAGGGCTCAACCCGTATCGAGCGCGTGCTGGCCTCCGGCACCGGCGCGCGGATTGTCACCAGCCATGATGATGTCTGTCTGATTGAGTTTCAGGTGCCGCCGCAGCATGATTTTGCCGCGCTGCATAAAGAGATCGACCTGCTGCTGAAACGCGCGCAGGTGCGTCCGCTGGCTACCGGGGTTCATCCGGATCGTAACCTGCTGCAGCTGTGCTATACCTCAGAAGTGGTGAACAGCGCGCTGGATATTTTGCAGGATGCCGGTTTACCGGGTCATTTGCAGTTGCGTGACGGTCTGGCGCTGGTGGCGCTGGTCGGCGCGGGCGTCAGCCGCAATCCGTTGCACAGTCACCGCTTCTGGCAGCAGATTAAAGATCAGCCGGTGGAGTTTGTCTGGCAATCGGAAGAGAGTATTAGCCTGGTGGCGGTACTGCGCGTCGGTCCGACGGAGCATCTGATTCAGGGGCTGCATCAGTCGCTGTTTCGCGCGGAGAAACGGATTGGCCTGATGCTGTTTGGCAAAGGTAATATCGGTTCGCGCTGGCTGGAACTGTTTGCGCGCGAGCGTGAAATTCTCTCGGCGCGCACCGGTTTTGAATTTCTGCTGGCTGGCGTGGTGGATAGTCGCCGCAGCCTGCTGAGCTATGACGGGCTGGATGCCAGCCGTGCGCTGGCATTCTTTGAAGATGAAGCCGTGGAGCAGGATGAAGAATCCCTGTTCCTGTGGATGCGCGCGCATCCGTTTGACGATTTAGTGGTGCTGGATGTGACTGCCAGCACGCCGCTGGCCGGGCAGTATCTTGATTTCGCCAGCTACGGTTTTCATGTGATTAGCGCCAACAAGGTGGCCGGCGCCTCAGATAGCCAGACTTACCGGCAGATCCGCGATGCCTTTGCTAAGACCGGCCGTCACTGGCTGTATAACGCGACGGTCGGCGCCGGGTTGCCGGTTAACCATACCGTGCGCGATCTGCGTGAAAGCGGCGACAGTATTCTGGCCATCAGTGGTATTTTCTCCGGCACGCTCTCCTGGCTATTCCTGCAGTTTGATGGCACGGTGCCTTTTACCGAGCTGGTGGATCAGGCATGGCAGCAGGGTTTAACCGAGCCGGATCCGCGCGTCGATCTCTCCGGCCAGGACGTGATGCGCAAGCTGGTGATTCTGGCGCGTGAAGCGGGCTATAACATCGAGCCGGATCAGGTGCGGGTAGAATCGCTGGTGCCAGCGGGCTGTGAAAGCGATTCAGTCGATCACTTTTTTGAAAATGGCGATGTGCTGAACGATCAAATGGTGCAGCGGCTGGAAGCGGCCCAGGAGCTGGGGCTGGTCCTGCGCTATGTCGCGCGTTTCGACGCCAACGGTAAAGCACGGGTTGGCGTCGAAGCGGTACGCCCGGAGCATCCGCTGGCTTCATTGCTGCCTTGTGATAATGTATTTGCTATTGAGAGCCGCTGGTACCGTGATAATCCGCTGGTTATCCGTGGTCCCGGAGCGGGGCGTGATGTCACCGCTGGCGCCATTCAGTCCGATATCAATCGCCTGGCGCAACTGCTGTAGCACTGATGATGACCGGACAATGTCCGGTCATTGCACATTCTGACTGCCATGATGAATTTCTTTCATCTTCAGTGAGAATTTGTCACGCATGTTGATCATTTTTCTGTTGACGAGTTAACCCGGATCCGTCATTTTGAGTGTCTGGACGTCTAAACGTATGGATGTTCAACTTACGCAGTCATAATTACATGAAGCGATTGATGAGGTATAGGGTATGAGTTTTTTTCACGCCAACCAGCGCGAAGCATTAAATCAAAGTCTGGCAGAGCTGAACGGGCAGATTAATGTCTCTTTTGAATTTTTTCCGCCGCGCACAAGTGAAATGGAACAGACGCTCTGGAGCTCAATCGATCGCTTAAGCAGCCTGAAACCCAAATTTGTGTCCGTGACCTACGGCGCGAACTCCGGCGAACGTGACCGTACCCATAGCATTATCAAAGGGATTAAAGAGCGTACCGGCCTTGAAGCCGCGCCGCATCTGACCTGTATCGACGCTACCCGTGATGAACTGCGTACCATCGCCCAGGATTACTGGAATAACGGTATTCGCCATATTGTGGCGCTGCGTGGTGATTTACCACCAGGCGGCGGCAAGCCGGAAATGTACGGTGCGGATTTGGTGGCGCTGTTAAAAGAGGTCGGTGACTTCGATATTTCCGTGGCGGCTTATCCGGAAGTACATCCGGAAGCGAAAAGCGCCCAGGCGGATCTGATCAACCTGAAGCGTAAAATCGATGCCGGCGCCAATCGCGCCATTACCCAGTTCTTCTTTGATGTCGAAAGCTATCTGCGTTTCCGCGACCGCTGTGTGTCGACGGGGATTGATGTGGAAATCGTGCCGGGGATCCTGCCGGTATCGAACTTTAAGCAGTTACAGCGTTTTGCCACCATGACCAATGTCCGGGTGCCGGGCTGGATGACCGCGATGTTTGAAGGGCTGGATGATGACCCGGAGACACGCAAAATGGTCGGGGCCAATGTGGCGATGGATATGGTGAAGATCCTCAGCCGTGAAGGGGTGAAGGATTTCCATTTCTATACCCTGAACCGTGCTGAAATGAGCTACGCGATTTGTCATACGCTGGGTGTGCGCCCGGCAGCAGCATCATAAATCGGACGGCGTAAAGACAACGGGCGGCATAAATGCCGCCCGTACAAAATGCCTGCAGGGGAGCCATTAATGGCTCCCTTTGGCTATTAACCGGTATTGCGCATCCCCGCCGCCACACCGGCGATGGTCACCATCAACGCCTGCTCGACATGGGCATCCGGTTCACCTCCCAGCTCCTCCTGCCGGCGCGAACGATGTAACAGTTCGGCCTGTAGTACGTTCAGCGGATCGGTATAGACGTTGCGCAGGGCAATGGATTCGGCAATCCACGGCTGGTCGGCCATCAGATGTGAATCATTGGCAATGGTCAGTACCGCTTTAATGTCGGAATCCAGCTGATCGCGCAGCTGTTTGCCCAGCGGCCACAGTGATTTATCCACCAGGCGCTGATCATAATATTCCGCCAGCCACAGGTCGGCTTTCGAGAACACCATTTCCAGCATGCCAAGACGAGTGGAAAAGAATGGCCAGTCACGGCACATGGTTTCCAGCTGATCCTGATGACCTTCCTCCATCGCTTTCTGCAACGCGGCGCCGGCACCCAGCCAGGCGGGCAGCATCAGACGGTTCTGCGTCCAGGCGAAAATCCATGGAATGGCGCGCAGTGACTCGACGCCGCCGGTTGGGCGGCGTTTTGCCGGGCGTGAACCGAGCGGCAGTTTACCCAGCTCCTGCTCCGGGGTCGCGGAACGGAAATAGGGCACAAAGTCCGCATTTTCGCGCACGTAACCACGGTACATGTCGCAGGAGACCTGCGACAGCTGGTCCATAATGTTGCGCCACTCTTTCTTCGGCTCCGGTGGTGGTAGCAGGTTTGCTTCCAGGATCGCCGCGGTATACAGCGAAAGACTGGAGATGGTGATTTCCGGCAATCCATATTTAAAGCGGATCATCTCACCCTGTTCGGTGACGCGCAGGCCGCCTTTCAGGCTGCCTGGGGGTTGTGACAGCAGTGCCGCCTGCGCAGGCGCGCCGCCACGGCCGATAGTGCCGCCACGTCCATGGAACAGCGTCAGGGCGATGCCCGCTTTCTCACAGGTTTTGATCAGTGCATCCTGCGCCTGATACTGTGCCCATGAGGCGGCCATCACACCGGCGTCTTTCGCCGAGTCAGAATAGCCAATCATCACCATCTGTTTGCCCTGAATAAAGCCGCGATACCAGTCAATACTTAACAACTGGCTCATCACGTCGTTAGCGTTGTTCAGGTCATCAAGGGTTTCAAACAGCGGCGCTACCGGTAACGCGAACGGAATACCGGCTTCTTTTAACAGCAGATGTACCGCCAGCACGTCAGACGGGGTTTTCGCCATGGAAATAACATAAGCGGCGATTGAGCCTTTTGGCGCCTGTGCGGCGACGCGGCAGGTTTCCAGCACTTCATGGGTGTTGGCGCTGGGTTCCCACTGACGTGGCAACAGCGGACGCTTGGAGTTCAGTTCGCGGATCAGGAAGGCCTGTTTATCGGCTTCTGACCAGCTTTCGTAATCGCCGAGACCGAGATAGCGTGTGACTTCGGCAATCGCTTCGGTATGACGGGTGCTCTCCTGGCGGATATCGATACGCACCAGCGGCACGCCGAAGCATTTTACGCGGCGCATGGTATCCAACAGCTGGCCGTTGGCGATAATGCCCATGCCGCACGCCTGCAGTGACTGATAACAGGTATACAGCGGATCCCACAGCTGGTCGTTGGAAACCAGCAGGTCAGCCGGACGGGTCGGGCGTTCGCCCTTCAGTTTCCCTTCCAGATAAGCCTGGGTATTGGTTAACTGGCTGCGCAGATGCTTCATAATTTCGCGGTACGGTTCCAGCGCTTCCGGATTGCCGCACAGCTCGCGTACTTCCGGGGTACATTCCGACATTGACAGCTCGGAAACCAGTACCGCGATATCGCGCAGGAACAGGTCGGTGGCTTTCCAGCGGCTCAGCTGCAGCACGTGACGGGTAATATCAGAGGTGACATTCGGGTTGCCGTCGCGGTCGCCGCCCATCCATGAGGTAAACTGCACCGGGACAAAGTCGACCGGCAGTTTGTAACCAAAGGCGGCTTCTACTTGCTCATTCAGCTCACGCAGAAAGTCAGGTACCCCTTCCCACAGGCTATTTTCCACCACGGCAAAGCCCCATTTGGCTTCGTCGACCGGCGACGGGCGATACTTACGGATCTCATCGGTATGCCAGGCCTGGGCGACCAGCTGACGCAGGCGGCGCATAATCTGGCTGTGGTCATAGTCCGAGAGGTCATTATGGTCGAGCTGCTTAAGGCAGGTATTGACTTCGACCAGTTTATGAATCAGGGTGCGGCGGGTGATTTCAGTCGGGTGTGCAGTCAGCACCAGTTCCAGTGATAGCGACTCAATGGCTTCACGGACAGCCTCTTCAGTGAGATCGGGCTGCAGTTTCAGGCGATCAAACACCCTGGCCAGCATCTCCGGATTATTGGCGCCTTCGCCTTTTGGCGAGATAGTGTGGTATTGCTCAGCGGTATTGGCCAGGTTCAAAAACTGACTGAAAGCCCTGGCGACCGGCAGTAATTCGTCATTCGACAGGTTTTGCAGCGTATTGAGCAATTCCTTACGATCGGCATCATTTCCCGCACGGGATGACTTGGAGAGTTTGCGGATGGTTTCCACCCGATCAAGGATGTTCTCTCCCAGCGCATCCTTTATAGTATCCCCGAGCAGTTTGCCGAGCATACTGACATTACTTCGCATTGCGGAATATTGTTCGTTCATATGACCCCTGACACCCTTATATTTTCTGTAACTTTATTTCACCCTTACGGGCATAACTTCGTCTTTTATCTAGCCATGTAACTATCCATTCGTCAAATGCCTTAAACATGCGGCATCCTGCCGCTAAATGACGGTAATTTATGAAATTTAATTACATCAAGGTGAGATAAGTTATTCTTATCGCCAAACACGGAATAAATCAGCGGTAAGTGGCTCTATAGCCAGACAAATACCCCGGTTATCTCTGATTGTGGCAAAAGTGTTGCACAACCTGAGCAATCAATTCACGGGTCGGTTTAATAAATGCCATATCAATAAATTCATCGGGCTGGTGGGCCTGATTTATTGAGCCTGGACCCAGTACCAGCGTCGGACAGACCTGCTGAATAAACGGCGCCTCCGTGCAGTAGTTAACTACTTCGGTTGGCGTACCCAACAATTTCTCAACGACCTGTACCAGCTGATGATCGGGCGGGCATTCATAGCCAGGAATCGGCGGATGCAGCTCGCCCACCGTCAGGCGACCCGGCCAGCGCGCGCTTACCGGCGCCAGCGCTTCGTTCAGCAGGCCATCAAGATCGCTCAGCGTCAGCCCTGGTAGCGGGCGGATATCCATATGCAGTTCACAGCAGGCGCAAATGCGGTTAGCCGCGTCGCCACCGTTAATATGACCAAAGTTCATGGTCGGATAGGGAATAGCGAAACCATCGTGATGATAGCGCTCTTTTAGGGTATTGCGCAGCTTCATCAGATGACTAATGGCATCGTGCATCAGTTCAATGGCATTGACCCCGCGGCCCGGATCGCTGGAGTGGCCAGACTGCCCCTGAATACGAATCGCCTGCGACAGATGGCCTTTATGGGCGCGAACCGGTTTCAGCGAGGTCGGTTCACCGATAATCGCACAGTCCGGGCGCAGCGTAGTGGATTGCGCAAAGTAATGCGCGCCCGCCATGGTGGTCTCTTCATCGGCGGTCGCGAGGATATATAGCGGTTTTTCCAGCGTGGAAATATCTGTGTCACGCAGGGTATCAAGAATAAACGCGAAGAAGCCTTTCATATCGGCGGTGCCAAGACCGTACAGCTTGTTATCGTGCTCGGTAAGGGTGAAAGGGTCGCGCGTCCAGCGTCCGTCATCATAAGGTACGGTGTCGCTGTGACCGGCTAACAACAGGCCTCCGGCGCCGAGTCCGCTCTTCGCCAGCATATTAAATTTATGACGTGTGCCGGGTACCGGCTGGACTTCAACACTGAAGCCAAGGTCGCGAAACCAACCGGCGAGTAAATTGATTAAAGTTTCATTACTCTGATCGAGCGCGCTGTCGGTAGCGCTGATTGACGGTATAGCGATCAACTGGCGGTAGAGTTCAATAAAAGGGGGTAATTTTGTCTTCACTGTTGACAGTCCTTGAGTTAGGATAGTATCAATATTCATGCAGTAATAGTGAATAAAAATACATTAACGTCAGGCTTAAGGGAACGGTTAAATGGTTCCTGATTAAAAAAAAGCCTGTCCTCGTGGGTGTGGAGCCTGAAGGCTGCAACCCGGAATTTTGTGACTGTAAAAAGGTATACAGCCTGATGTTGAATACGCTGATTGTAGGCGCCAGCGGATATGCTGGTGTAGAGCTTGCGACCTATCTGAATCGCCATCCGCATATGAACATAACCGCTTTAGCGGTTTCAGCGCAAAGTCCGGATGCAGGAAAATTACTTTCCGACCTTCACCCGCAGCTGAAGGGGGTGATCGATTTGCCACTGCAACCGCTTAGCGATGCGGCTGAGTATGCCGACAAAGTGGATGTGGTATTTCTCGCCACCGCGCATGAGGTGAGCCACGATCTGGCGCCGGAGTTCCTGAAAGCGGGCTGCGTGGTATTCGATCTGTCTGGCGCTTTTCGCGTCAACGACGCAAACTTTTTTACCCAATACTATGGCTTTACACATCAGCACCAGCAATGGCTGGAGAAAGCGGTGTATGGTCTGGCGGAGTGGCAGCACGACAAAATTAAAGAAGCACAGCTGGTTGCCGTACCGGGCTGCTATCCGACCGCGGCTCAGCTGGCGCTGAAGCCATTAATTGAAGCCGATTTGCTGAATAATGCACAGTGGCCGGTAATTAACGCCACCAGCGGCGTCAGCGGCGCCGGTCGTAAGGCCAGCCTGAACACCAGCTTCTGCGAAGTCAGCCTGAAAGCTTACAATATTTTTGCCCACCGCCATCAGCCGGAAATTGCCGCGCACCTTGGCGTCCCGGTGATTTTTACCCCGCACCTGGGTAACTTCCCGCGCGGTATTCTGGAGACCATCACCTGTCGTCTGAAAGCGGGCGTCAGCCGTGAGGATGTGGCGGAAGCCTTCCATAACGCTTATCACGATAAACCGCTGGTGCGTTTGTATGAGAAAGGCGTGCCGGAATTGAAATCGGTGGTGGGTCTGCCATTCTGCGATATCGGTTTTGCCGTGCAGGGCGAGCATTTGATCATCGTTGCGGTCGAAGATAACCTGCTGAAAGGCGCCTCATCGCAGGCGATTCAGTGTTTGAATATTCGTTTCGGTTTCCCGGAAACGCAGTCACTTATTTAACAGGCGAGTTTGAGCACACCATGACTAATCCATTAATTATCAAACTGGGCGGCGTGTTGTTAGATAGCGAAGAAGCGCTGGCACGTCTGTTTGACGCACTGGTGACCTACCGTCAGTCGCATCAGCGTCCGTTGCTGATCGTACACGGCGGCGGCTGCCTGGTTGATGAACTGATGAAAAAACTGGCGCTGCCAGTGGTGAAAAAGAATGGCCTGCGTGTTACCCCGGCCGATCAGATTGATATTATCACTGGCGCACTGGCGGGTACCGCGAACAAAACGCTGCTGGCATGGGCAAAGAAATATGCTATCAATGCTGTCGGTCTGTGCCTCGGCGACGGCAACAGCGTTAATGTGACCCAACTTGATGAAGCGCTGGGCCATGTTGGCAATGCCACGCCGGGCTCACCAGTATTGATTAATTCCCTGCTGGCTGGCGGTTTCCTGCCGGTGATCAGCTCGATTGGCATTACGGCGGAAGGCGAGCTGATGAACGTCAATGCTGACCAGGCTGCTACCGCACTGGCTGCTACGCTGGGCGCCGATCTGATTCTGCTGTCAGACGTCAGCGGGATCCTCGATGGTAAAGGTCAGCGCATTGCCGAGATGACGGCAGCAAAAGCTGAACAGCTGATCGCGCAGGGCATTATTACTGATGGCATGATTGTTAAAGTTAACGCCGCACTGGATGCTGCCCGGACGCTCGGTCGCCCGGTGGATATCGCCAGCTGGCGCAATGCTGAACAACTGCCGAATTTATTTAACGGTGTGTCCATTGGCACCCGGATTTTCGCATAACGAAACGCTTTAAATTCAAGGATTAAAAAATGCAAAACCAAGGCATTAAAAAAATCGTTCTGGCTTACTCCGGTGGTTTGGATACCTCAGCAATTATTCCATGGCTGAAAGAGAATTACGGTGGCTGTGAAGTGGTTGCCTTTGTGGCGGATATTGGCCAGGAACGTGGCGATCTGGAAGGCGTTGAGCAGAAAGCATTGCAGTCTGGCGCCTCTGAGTGCCACGTGGTCGATCTGCGTGAAGAGTTTATCCGTGATTACGTCTATCCGGTACTGCAGACCGGCGCGTTGTACGAAGGTACTTATCTGCTGGGTACCTCCATGGCGCGTCCAATTATCGCTAAAGCGCAGGTTGAGCTGGCGCTGAAAGTGGGCGCTGATGCCCTGTGCCACGGCGCAACCGGTAAAGGTAACGATCAGGTGCGTTTTGAAACCACCTATACCGCGCTGGCACCACAGCTGAAAGTGGTGGCGCCATGGCGTGAGTGGAACCTGCGTTCCCGTGAAGCACTGCTGGACTACCTGAAAGAGCGCAATATCCCGACCACCGCGTCGCTGGAAAAAATCTACAGCCGCGACGAAAACGCCTGGCATATCTCTACCGAAGGCGGCGTGCTGGAAAGCCCATGGAATGCCCCGAACAAAGATTGCTGGGTGTGGACCGTCGATCCGCTGGAAGCCCCGGATCAACCAGAGCAGGTGACGGTTACCGTTGAGAAAGGCCGGGTGGTTGCGGTTAACGGTGAAGCGCTGAGCCCGTACCAGTGCCTGGACAAACTGAATGCTATCGGCGCGAAACACGGCGTCGGGCGTATCGACATCGTAGAAAACCGTCTGGTGGGCATTAAGTCCCGCGGCTGCTATGAAACCCCGGGCGGCACCATTATGGTTACGGCTCTGCGTGCGGTTGAACAGCTGGTGCTGGATCGCGATAGCTTTAAATGGCGTGAGCAGCTGGGCCATGAAATGTCTTACGTCGTGTATGACGGACGCTGGTTCGCACCGCTGCGTAAATCTCTGCAGGCTTCCGCTGAAGCGCTGGCAGAAGAAGTGAACGGTGAAGTGGTGTTGCAGCTGTACAAAGGTCAGGTGACTGCGATTCAGAAAAAATCGCCTAACAGCCTGTACTCTGAAGAGTTCGCTACCTTCGGTGAAGACGAAGTGTACGATCACCGTCATGCGGGCGGCTTTATCCGTCTGTTCTCGCTCTCTGCACGTATTCGCGCATTGAACGAAAAGAAATAAGTTGCCGGTTTACTGACACGGCAAGACGCGCAGGGGCGGCATTAATGCCGCCCCTGCGCCAGCGTCATCAAAACTCACTGAACTCATTTTTATCTAACGGAGCACTAACATGGCACTTTGGGGTGGACGGTTTACTCAGGCGGCAGATCAACGTTTCAAGCTTTTTAACGACTCGCTGCGCTTTGACTATCGTCTGGCAGAACAGGATATCGTCGGTTCCGTCGCCTGGTCCAAAGCGCTGGTAACGGTTAATGTGCTGACCGCAGATGAACAGCAGCAATTAGAGCAGGCATTAACCGTGTTGCTGGAAGAAGTGCGTGCCAATCCGCAACTGATTCTGGCAAGCGACGCAGAAGATATTCACAGCTGGGTGGAAGGGCGTTTGATCGACAAAGTCGGCGCGCTGGGTAAAAAACTCCATACTGGCCGTAGCCGTAACGATCAGGTCGCTACCGATCTGAAACTCTGGTGTAAAGAGCAGGTGACTGAACTGCTTGGCGCCACCCGTCAGCTGCAGCAGGCGCTGGTCGCTACCGCCGAAGCTAACCAGGACGCGGTGATGCCGGGTTACACCCACCTGCAGCGCGCACAGCCAGTGACCTTTGCTCACTGGTGTCTGGCCTATGTGGAGATGCTGGCGCGTGATGAAAGCCGTCTGCAGGATACCCTGAAGCGTCTGGATGTCAGCCCGCTCGGTTGCGGCGCGCTGGCGGGTACTGCTTATGCTATCGATCGTGAGCAGCTGGCTGGCTGGTTAGGCTTTGCCTCCGCCACCCGTAACAGCCTGGATAGCGTATCCGATCGCGACCATGTGCTGGAGCTGCTTTCTGATGCTTCTATCGGTATGGTGCATCTGTCGCGCTTCGCTGAAGACCTGATTTTCTTTAACACTGGTGAATCAGGCTTTGTTGAGCTGTCAGATCGTGTCACCTCCGGCTCTTCACTGATGCCGCAGAAGAAAAACCCGGATGCGCTGGAACTGATTCGTGGTAAATGCGGCCGCGTACAGGGCGCACTGACCGGTATGATGATGACGCTGAAAGGCCTGCCGCTGGCGTATAACAAAGATATGCAGGAAGACAAGGAGGGGCTGTTTGATGCGCTCGATACCTGGTCCGACTGTTTGCATATGGCCGCGCTGGTGCTGGATGGTATTCAGGTGAAGCGTCAGCGTTGTAAGGAGGCGGCGGAGCAGGGTTATGCTAATGCGACTGAGCTGGCGGATTATCTGGTTGCCAAAGGCGTGCCATTCCGTGAAGCGCACCATATTGTTGGCGAAGCGGTAGTTGAAGCCATCCGTCAGGGTGTGGCGCTGGAAGCGCTGTCGCTGTCAGATCTGCAGAAATTCAACAGTGTGATCGGCGATGACGTCTATCCGTGCCTGGCGCTGCAGTCTTGCCTCGATCAGCGTAAAGCCAAAGGCGGCGTCTCCCCGCAACAGGTGGCCCTGGCAATTAGCGAAGCTAAAAAACGTTTGTAAATCGCAGGGCGCTGGCCCGGCTGGAACATCGTACGGGCGGCCTTGTGCCGCCCGGGTTAATTGATCAGGCCGTCACAAAGAACTGTTCCAAATCGTCGCTGCCGCCGATATGGCGACCGCCGATAAATACCTGGGGCACTGTCGCACGGCCAGTTATGGCGCGCAGGCTGACGCTGGTGGCATCCAGTCCCAGCACAATCTCTTCGTACTGAATACCGCGATCCAGCAGCATCTGCCTGGCTTTAGTGCAGAACGGGCAGCCAGGTTTTGTGAACAGCGCGACCGACTCCTGTAACTTAAAGTCGGGTGCCAGGTAGCGCAGCATGGTATCGGCGTCGGAAACTTCAAACGGGTCGCCCGGTTTATTGGGTTCAACAAACATTTTCTCTACCACGCCATTGCGCACCAGCATTGAGTAACGCCATGAGCGCGGGCCAAAGCCGAGATCGGCTTTCTCAACCAGCATTTCCATACCACGGGTAAAGTCGCCGTTACCGTCCGGAATAAAAGTGATGTTATTCGCCTGTTGATCGGCTTTCCAGGCGTTCATAACAAAGGTGTCGTTTACTGAGACACACAGAATGCTGTCAACGCCATGCAGGGCAAACACGCTGGCCAGCTCGTTGTAGCGCGGCAGATGACTGGATGAACAGGTCGGGGTAAATGCCCCTGGCAGAGAAAAGACCAGTACGGTTTTATCTTTAAACAGCTCATCAGTCGTAACGTCAACCCAGCGATCGCTCTGACGCGTATGAAAAGTGACTTGTGGGACCGACTTACCTTCCTGACTTGCAAACATAAAATACCTCATGGTTGAAATAACAAAATCTGGCGCTGGCCGAATGTTGGACATTATTGTCATATCAGCTTGATAGGGATAATCGTTGATTGCTATCCTATCTATCGCCACGGACTATCGTGGTTCGGAGGGTAAAATGAACATTCGTGATCTTGAATATCTGGTGGCGTTAGCCGAGCATCGTCACTTTCGACGTGCTGCTGATTCCTGCCATGTCAGTCAGCCGACGCTGAGCGGACAGATTCGTAAACTGGAAGATGAATTAGGCGTTATGCTGCTGGAACGCACCAGCCGCAAGGTTCTGTTCACGCAGGCGGGTTTGCTGCTGGTGGATCAGGCGCGTACGGTGTTACGTGAAGTGAAAGTGCTGAAAGAGATGGCGAGCCAGCAAGGCGAAGCAATGTCCGGGCCACTGCATATCGGCCTGATCCCGACCGTTGGGCCTTACCTGCTGCCGCAAATTATACCGATGCTGCACCAGACCTTTCCCAAGCTGGAGATGTATCTGCATGAGGCACAAACCCAGCAGCTGCTGGCGCAGCTTGACAGCGGTAAGCTGGATTGCGCGATTCTGGCGCTGGTGAAAGAGAGCGAAGCGTTTATTGAAGTGCCATTGTTCGACGAGCCAATGAAACTGGCGATCTATGCCGATCATCCATGGCACGACCGCGATCGTGTACCCATGTCTGAGCTGGCCGGTGAGAAACTGCTGATGCTGGAAGATGGCCACTGCCTGCGCGATCAGGCGATGGGTTTCTGTTTCCAGGCGGGCGCCGAGGAAGATACCCACTTCCGTGCCACCAGTTTAGAAACGCTGCGCAATATGGTGGCGGCAGGCAGTGGGATCACGCTGTTACCTGCGCTGGCGGTGCCGAATGAGCGCACCCGCGACGGCGTTTGCTATCTGTCCTGCTACAAACCGGAGCCGCAGCGCACCATCGCGCTGGTGTATCGTCCGGGATCGCCGCTGCGCAGCCGTTATGAACAGCTGGCAGAGGAGATTCGTACCCATATGCAGAATTATATGGGTAATAGCTTAAAACAGGCGGTTTAAGCCGTTCAGCGCCGCGACCCGATAGGCTTCGGCCATGGTCGGATAGTTAAAGGTGGTATTCACGAAGTATTCCAGCGTGTTGCCACCGTTTTTCTGCTCCATAATCGCCTGGCCGATATGAATAATTTCGGCAGCACGCTCGCCAAAGCAGTGGATGCCTAAAATCTCTTTGGTTTCGCGATGGAACAGAATCTTCAGGCTACCGACATTCATACCGACAATCTGCGCCCGCGCCAGATGCTTAAATTGCGCGCGACCCACTTCGTAAGGCACTTTCATCGCCGTCAGCTGCTGTTCGGTTTTACCAACCGAGCTGATTTCCGGAATGGTATAGATCCCGGTCGGGATATCTTCAATCAGATGGGCTGACGCTTCACCTTTGATTATTGCCTGCGCCGCGATACGTCCCTGATCGTAAGCCGCCGAAGCCAGACTTGGATAACCGATAACGTCGCCGACTGCGTAGATATGCGGCTGGGCGGTCTGATACATGCTGTTGACCTTCAACAGGCCACGGCTGTCCGCTTCAAGGCCGACATTTTTCAGCGTCAGCGAATCGGTGTTGCCGGTACGTCCGTTGGCGTACAGCAGACAATCGGCTTTTACTTTCTTGCCGGATTTCAGGTGAACAATCACTCCGTCATCGACGCCTTCAATCTTCTCAAACTCTTCGTTGTGACGAATCACTACGCCGCTATTCCAGAAGTGGTAAGAGAGTGAGTCGGACATCTCCTGATCGAGAAACGCCAGCAGACGATCGCGGGTGTTAATCAGATCCACTTTGACATTCAGACCCCGGAAGATCGACGCGTATTCACAACCGATCACCCCGGCGCCATAGATGATCACATGGCCGGGTTCATGATGCAGATTGAGGATCGAATCGGAGTCATAGATACGTGGGTGGGTAAAGTCGACATCAACCGGATGATAAGGGCGTGAACCGCAGGCGATAACAAACTTGCCCGCGGTCAGCTGCGCGGTGGTGCCATCGGGGGATTCGATCTCAACCGTGTTGGCATCGACAAAATGGGCATCACCCTGAAAGATTTCACAATGATTACGCTCATAAAAACCCTGACGCATCCGGGTTTGCTGGCTAATGACGTTTTCGGTGTGGTTAAGAATATCCGCAAATGAAGAGCGCAGCAGCAGACTGTGGTCACTGTATAGCGGGTTCTGATTGAACTCGATAATACGGCTTACAGCGTGGCGCAGTGCTTTTGACGGGATAGTTCCCCAGTGAGTACAGCCACCACCGATATTATGGTAGCGCTCGATCACCGCGATACGGGCTCCCTGTTTAACCAGACCCATTGCGGCACCTTCGCCGCCAGGACCTGAGCCAATAACAATGGCATCGTAATCGTAAGACTGTTGCATACCAGTACGTCCTATATTTTTATCTACATTTTTACAACGAGATTGTAACATCTCACCGCTCACATCCCAATCGTATCACTTATTTTTGCCGCGAATTGGCAAAGTAAAGGGGTTAACAGGCGTTCACAAAGTTGATCGGACTGTACGCTGAAAAGTTTGCTATAGTTCGGCTTCGGCAGGTCAAACAGGCAGAATAATGGGCGTCAGAGCACAACAAAAAGAACGTACACGACGTTCGCTCATTGAAGCGGCATTCAGCCAGCTGAGTGCCGAGAGAAGTTTCGCCAGTCTTAGCCTGCGTGAAGTTGCTCGGGAAGCCGGTATTGCGCCGACATCATTTTATCGTCATTTTCGTGATGTAGATGAGTTAGGGTTAACAATGGTCGATGAAAGCGGCCTGATGTTGCGTCAGCTGATGCGCCAGGCACGTCAGCGGATTGCGAAAGGTGGCAGTGTGATCCGGACTTCGGTCGCCACCTTTATGGAGTTTATCGGCAACAACCCTAACGCTTTTCGTCTGCTGTTACGTGAGCGATCAGGCACATCCGCCGCCTTCCGTGCGGCGGTTGCGCGCGAAATTCAGCACTTTATCGCGGAACTGGCGGATTACCTGGAGCTGGAAAACCGCATGCCGCGCAGCTTTACCGAAGCGCAGGCCGAAGCGATGGTGATTATCGTGTTTAACGCCGGCGCCGAGGCGCTGGATATTGATGTTGAACAGCGACGCCAACTGGAAGAGCGGCTGGTGTTGCAGCTGCGGATGATTTCGAAAGGGGCTTATTACTGGTATCGCCGTGAGCAAGAGAAGTTGGCGGTAACACTGGAATCAAATAATTAAGCGGGTTGCTAAGGATAATGACATGACTGAAACGATCCATCGGGACAAAGGAACCTTAGTGCTGGCGTTTATCACCGGCCTGTCGATAAACGGTTCTTTCTCCGTACTTTTTAGTTCTATCGTGCCGTTTTCAATCTTTCCGCTGATTGCGCTGGGCCTTGCGGCCTGGTGCCTGCATCAGCGTTATCTTAACCGGGCGATGCCGGAAGGGATGCCTTCGCTGGCGGCGGCGTTTTTTCTGCTGGGCATACTGCTGTATAGCGCAATTGTGCGGGCGGAATATCCCGATCTGGGATCGAACTTTATCCCGACCATTTTGATGGTGGCGCTGATTTTCTGGATTGGTCTGCGGATTAAGGCGCGGAAAAACGGCTAAAGGCAATAACGGCGAAGGTCGTTCGCCGTTATTGAGGTTTACTGAACCGTATTTGCGTAGCAACCGGGCATGGTTAATGGCCCCGCTGAATTTACTGCTTAAGCGTCAGTAACACACCGCATTCCATATGGTGGGTGTAAGGGAACTGATCGAATAGCGCCAGCCGCGTTACCTGATGGGTTTGCGCGAGGGTTTGCAAATTTTCGCTTAAGGTCTGCGGATTACAGGAGATATAGAGGATCTGCGGATAGGCCTGCACCATCTTCAGCGTTTCGGCATCCAGTCCGCTGCGCGGCGGATCGACAAAAATGGTCTCACACTGATAACTGCTGAGATCGATGCCCTGTAAACGGTTAAATTCACGCTCACCGTTCATCGCCTGAGTAAACTCTTCGGCTGACATACGGATAATCTGCACGTTATCGATCTGATTCGCGGCAATATTGTATTGCGCGGACGCCACCGACGGTTTGGCGATCTCTGTCGCCAGCACCCGGCGGAAATTACGCGCCAGCGCCAGCGAGAAGTTGCCATTACCGCAATAGAGTTCCAGTAAATCCCCCTGCGCATCTTTGGTCACATCCAGCGCCCACTCCAGCATCTGAATATTCATCGCCGCATTTGGTTGGGTAAAACTGTTTTCTACCTGACGGTAAATCAGCTCGCGGCCGCCGACCGGCAAACATTCATCGACAAAATCCTGATCGAGACAGATTTTGGTTTTGGTGGCGCGGCCAATCAGATGCAGATTAATGCCTTGCGCGCGCAGGGCATCACGCAGCACGGTCGCCGCCTGCTGCCACTCATCATCCAGGGCGCGGTGATACAGCAGTGAGACCACGATCTGCTCGCTGATGGTGGAGAGATAATCAATCTGGAACAGCTTGCGGCGCAACACGCGGTTATCGCGAATGGCAGCAATTAACAATGGCATCAGGCGATTAATCAACTGGCTGGCTGCCGGAAAGCTGTCGACGCGAATACGCTGGCGCGTCTGCTGGTCAAACATAATGTGATAGATATCGTCGCCGTCATGCCAGAGGCGGAACTCCGCACGCATGCGGTAATGACTCACCGGCGAACGAAATACCTCAACCTCAGGCGCAGCAAAGGGCGACATCATTCCCTGTAAACGGGTGACCTTTTCCGCCAGCTGGGCGTCGTAGTTTTCGATTGGTAATTGTTCCGGCGTCATGTGAGTTCCTGATTGAATGGCTGACTTGCCAGGCGATTGTAGGGATTCGATCGTCGATGTCCAGTATTGTCGCGAAAAGCGTTATTTTAGCACTCTGGAAGTCTGGACTTCCATTACTCTTGTCCGTAGTATGCGCTTTCCGGTCTCCTGAAGAGTTAAAAGGGAATCCAGTGCAAATCTGGAGCTGACGCGCAGCGGTAAGGATTGTCGTGGCGATTGCGAATGCAGACACTGTCATATGATGGGAAGTCTTCGCCAGTAAACGACGCCAAGCCCGAAGACCTGCCGGGGTACGTCGCACTTCGTACGATCATCGCGTGCTATCGATCGTATGCCTGCGGCATCCTGCTACATGTGTTTGGATGCTTGAATTCAAATGATGAAAACAACAACTCCGCTGCTGGCGTTTAGCGTCACAGCTATTTCTCTCTGGGCGCAAAATGGCTTTGCGCAGCAAAATGATGATGCGCTGGTGGTTACGGCTAACCGCTTTGCGCAGCCGGTCTCTTCGGTACTGGCGCCCACCACTGTCGTCACCAAAGAACAGATTGATCGCTGGCAGTCGAAAACGCTGATCGATGTGATGCGCCGCTTACCCGGTGTGGATATCGGCCAGAATGGTGGTATGGGCCAGCAAAGCTCTCTGTTTATTCGCGGCGCAAACTCCAGTCATGTGCTGGTGCTTATTGACGGTATTCGCCTTAATCAGGCGGGGATCAGCGGCGCTTCCGATCTCAGTCAGATTCCGGTCTCTTTAGTAAAACGCATTGAATATGTTCGTGGCGCGCGCTCTGCGGTATATGGTTCCGATGCTATTGGCGGCGTGGTAAACATTATTACCGGTCGTGATAAGCCCGGCACGACCCTGAACGCTGGCGTCGGCTCCAATGGCTATCAATCCTATGATGGTTCCACGCAGCAGCTACTGGGTGAGAACACGCGTCTGACCATGGCGGGCAATTATACTTATACTAAAGGCTATGATGTGGTAGCGGGCTATCCGGATGTGTATGGCGACCCCGCGCAGCCTGACCGCGACGGTTTTATGAGTAAAACCCTGTATGGTATGGTTGAACATCAGTTTAATGACCAGTTCAGCGGCTTTTTCCGTGGCTACGGTTTTGATAACCGCACCGCTTACGATGGCACCTATGTTTACGACGCCAACTATGCCATTACTGGCCTGCCAGATACCCGTCAGTTGTACAGCCAGAGCTGGGACACCGGCCTGCGCTTCCATGAAGGTATTTATTCGACACAGCTGATTGCCAGCTACAGCCACAGTAAAGATTACAACTACGATCCGGGTAAAGGCCGTTACGACACCTCCGCCACTCTTGATGATGTGCAGCAATATAACCTGCAGTGGGGCAATACGCTGGCAGCGGGTAATGGCACCGTCAGCGGCGGCGTTGACTGGCAACGGCAAACCTCCGAACCCGATACTAATTATGTCAGCGAAGGGCAGGAGCAGCGCAATACCGGCATCTATGCCACCACCCAACAGAAATTGGGCAGCGTGACGCTGGAAGGTGCGGTGCGCGGTGATGATAATAATGAATTTGGCTGGCATAACACCTGGCAAAGCAGCGCCGCATGGGAGTTTGTTGACGGTTATAGCCTGTTTGCTTCCTATGGCACGGCATTCAAAGCGCCAAATCTGAGCCAGGTTTATAGCCAGACCTATGGCAATCGCGATCTTGAACCGGAAAAGAGCAAGCAGTGGGAAGGGGGCTTTGAAGGTTTAACCGGTCCGGTTAACTGGCGTCTTTCCGGCTATCGCAATGACATTAAAGATTTGATCGGCAGCGACCCGGCGACTTATCGCTATTACAATATCGATAAGGCGAAGATCAAAGGGGTTGAGGCCACCGCCTCCTTTGATACCGGACCGCTTAGCCATCAGGTTTCCTATGACTATGTCGACCCGCGTAATGCGACGACTAATGAAGTACTGGCACGCCGGGCTAAACAGCAGGTTAAGTATCAGCTCGACTGGACCATCCACGACTTTGACTGGTCGGTAACTTATCAGTATCTGGGTGAGCGTTATGATAAAGATTACAACTCTTCCTATACTGCCCGGACAGTAAAACTGGCGGGAGTTAGTCTGTGGGATCTCGCCGTTTCGTATCCGGTCACATCTCAGCTCACCGTTCGTGGTAGAATTGCCAACCTGTTCGACAAAGATTACGAGACAGCGTATGGCTATCAAACCCCAGGACGGGAATACTTCGTTAACGGCAGTTACACCTTCTAAATTAAGACCCACCGTGCTGGTATTTGATTCCGGCGTCGGTGGGCTATCCGTCTATCAGGAGATGCGGCAATTGCTGCCGGATCTCCACTATCTCTACGCCTTCGATAATGTGGCTTTTCCCTATGGCGAGAAAAGCGAAGAATTCATTGTGGAACGCGTGGTGGATATTGTCACCGCGATTACCCGCGAAACACCGTTGTCGCTGGTGGTGATCGCCTGCAATTCCGCCAGTACGGTCACCTTACCTGCTTTGCGCGCGCGTTTTGATTTTCCGGTGGTGGGCGTGGTGCCGGCGATTAAGCCTGCGGCACGTTTAACCCGCAACGGTGTTGTCGGTTTGCTGGCAACCCGGGGAACGGTGCGTCGTCCTTATACTCATGAACTGGTGGCGCGTTTTGCCAGGGAGTGTAAGACCGAAATGTTAGGGTCGGCCGAACTGGTGGAGCTGGCTGAGGCGAAGCTGCATGGTAAGCCGGTGTCGTTAGATGAGATTAAACGTATCCTGCAGCCGTGGCTGCGTATGTCTGAGCCACCAGATACCGTGGTACTGGGCTGCACCCACTTTCCTTTATTAAGTGAAGAGTTGCAGCAGGTATTGCCGGAAGGCACGCGTTTAGTGGATTCGGGCGCGGCAATAGCGCGTCGTACCGCCTGGTTACTGGAACACGAGTCGCCGGTGGCGCTTTCGGCAGAATGCAATACTGCTTATTGCATGGCTTTTACTGAGGAAACAGCGCAATTAATGCCCGTTTTACAACGCTATGGCTTTGAAAAGCTCGAAAAACTGGCGTTTTGAGTAAAAAAACATCACTCGGAAAGTTTTTTGCAATTAGCACTTGTCAGCCGTCAGGAAGTCCCTATAATGCGCCTCCACTGACCCGGAACAACGACTTAACGGTCGCCGATTCAGGAAGAGAAAAGTGAATAAATCCTTGACTCTTTAGCGGTGAGGCGTAATATACGCAGCCCGCGCCACAGAAGATTGTGGCACTGCTCTTTAACAATTTATCAGACAATCTGTGTGGGCACTCGCAGGGTTGATATCGCAAACCATCTCCGGATGGAAAAAATTTGAAATATCAAGTCTCAAGAGTGACTACTATATTCATTACGAATAACAGTTTTAATTCTTTGAGCATCAAGCTTTTTAATTGAAGAGTTTGATCATGGCTCAGATTGAACGCTGGCGGCAGGCCTAACACATGCAAGTCGGGCGGCAGCGGGAAGTAGCTTGCTACTTTGCCGGCGAGCGGCGGACGGGTGAGTAATGTCTGGGGATCTGCCCGATGGAGGGGGATAACTACTGGAAACGGTAGCTAATACCGCATAACGTCGCAAG
>NZ_JAHXPU010000043.1:11718-96080 GCF_047308185.1 Pantoea sp. B65 | reverse complement strand
TAGGGGAGCCATTAATGGCTCCCGTCCCGAAGGTGGCAGCAGTGCAAACCATTGATACGGGCGGCATAAATGCCGCCCCTACAGAAGAATATCTGCCGCCCTGATGTAGGGGAGCCATTTATGGCTGCCGTCCCGAAGGTGGCAGCAGTGCAAGTCATTGATACGGGTGGCATAAATGCCGCCCCTACAGAAGAATATCTGCCTCCTGATGTAGGGGAGCCATTAATGGCTCCCTTAATATTATTAATATTAAGGGCTCCCGCTATTATTCCCCGCTTGCCGCCTCATCTAATAACCAGTGACGAAATAGCGCAATTTCCGGCTCATCTTTCCTCGCCTGCTTCACCATCATCCAGGTAGCGCGATCCATCGCAACGAACCCCACTGGCGCAATAAGTGTGCCGTCCTCCAGCTCTTTTTTTACCAGGATCCGCGGCGTAATCATCAGACCTAAACCATTACGCGCCGCCTGGATACCGAGCGTCAGATTATCGAAATAGCGGCCAGCCCAAAAATCGCCGCGGGCGCCGGTTTTTTCTGCCCACTCAGCCCAGGCATGGCGTTTGGTATCAGCATGCAGTAACGGCAGATGGGTGAAATCAGCGTCGTAGCCAACCGGCTGATCAAAATCCGCTGAACAAATAGGACCAATATAATCGACAGTAATCAGCGTGCTGGCGATATCTTCGTGGGATGACTGCTCGTGGCTGAGGATTAGCACATCAGTCTGATCGTTGCGCACTTTATCCACATCCATATGCGTCTGAAAATTCAGCGTAATATTAGCATGCAGTTTGCTGAAACGACTGATCCGCGGGATCAGCCATTGCGCGAGGAAGCTGGGGGCGCAGGAGACCGTCAGGCTGCAGTTGTCACGCTGGGATATTTTCTCACAGGTGGTTTCAATTTCCCGGAATGCCCGGGTACTACTCGCTTTCAGGCGCTCACCGTCGGCGGTTAACTGCACCCGGCCATTGGCGCGAATAAACAGCGGCTTACCTATCCACTCTTCCAGTTGCTTAATCTGATGGCTGATGGCGCTGTGGGTAACGTTAAGTGACTGTGCCGCCAGACTGAAACTATTATGCAGCGCCGCCTGCTGAAAATAGCGCAGGGCGCGTAACGAAGGAAGGCCGGCCATGGATTGGGTCCTTGTTAGAAAAACTAACAGGAAGTGTCTGTTTATATCATTTTAAAGTCCAGCCATATTCTCCTACTCTTAGCGGCAGAAATAAACGCGTTCACGAGTAATGCTCTGTGTGCGTTGATTTTTTTGCCAGCACCAGGGATCGTGCGCATCAGCGTTACTACATCAAAAAATCACAAGAAAAATAACAACCATGCATCGAGTTGCGTTACTTCCCGCCGCAATCCGCAGCGGGCCGGTGGCTATCGACTGTGGCGCGGTGATCGTTAAGCAGCGCGCTCTGCTGCTGGTTCGTCTGCCGCAAAGCCGCAGTTTTACCTTACCCGGTGGCCAGCCGCTGCGCGGAGAGGACCATCAGCACTGTCTGCAGCGGCTGATTGAACCGACGCTGGGCGTTCAGACCGGGCGTTGCCGGCCATTTGGACTGTTTTACAGCGGTGCTCCGGGGATGCGCGAGCACCATATTTATCACCTCGGCATCATAGGTATACCCGATGTATCGGCCGGGATCGCAGAAATCGCCTGGGTGACCCACCGGCACCCCCCTTGCCATGTCAGCGTGAGCGCACTGCTTCGTGACTGTGTGATGGCACTGCTTTATCAGCAAGAGTTAATCAACTAATGGACACATCTTCTTTACCTCCGGGGCGATTAACGCTTTCCGGCGAACCGCCTGAGCAGCGGGTCAGCGCGATGCGCAATGAACTGCGTCAGACGCTTTCTCGCCTGTATAAGCTGGAGAATCACGATATCTTTTTTGTGCAGTCGGTGCGTGTCGCTCTGGTGATTTTGACGCAACTGTTTCACCAACAGGAAGTGGCGCGCTGCGCTGCGCGCCAGGCAAGTCAGCAACAGGTCAGTGAACTGCTGCTGCCATCGGCGACACGCATCGGTGCGCCGGGCAATGTTCCGCTGATTGCCCATGTCAATCCTTATAGCGGCCAGGTTAACTCTCTGTATAACTCGGCGGGGAAAGGGGTGGTGGATGGTTGTCACAGCTTTGCCACTATGCTGCATGAAGAACTGGTGCGTGACAGTGCGATTTTTGTCGCACCGCTGCATATGCATGCGGCGCTGACATCCGGGCTGGCGCTTATTGCCCTGCGCACCGCTGAATTCAGCACCCTGTTGCGCAGCGAATTACTGTTGTTCGAAGCCTCGACGGTATTAGCCAAACCGCTGGAGGATGCGCTGATCAATATTCGCAGCGATCACTGGCAGCCTTACAATGTGGCGCAGGCGGGAAGCGTAAAACTGGCGGATCTCTGTGGGATGGATTTTTTCTCCACCAGCGACCCCCGGCTGCCATTTAGCTGCTTTAATCTGCCGGGGTTAACTGAGGCGGAGCAGAGCCGGATTAAATCCGCCGATGTCAGCTATTTTTCCCATATGCGTACGCTGCGTATCAGTTGCCGGCAGCGTG
This sequence comes from Pantoea sp. B65, assembly GCF_047308185.1. NCBI lineage: Bacteria > Pseudomonadati > Pseudomonadota > Gammaproteobacteria > Enterobacterales > Erwiniaceae > Pantoea > Pantoea sp. B65. The sequence continues at coordinate 93,510 of NZ_JAHXPU010000043.1, read as the reverse complement.
GCGAGGGTAAAATAGCGCTGGATAGCAGTGAGCAGGTAAAAGCGCGGCTGAGGCAGCTATGGCCAGCTCGCTAAGCTATGTCGCTAGTCTGAAAACCCGCTCGTTTGCAGGGGTTAATTCGGCCACTGCCTGAGCAGAATAACCCTGGTTAACCCGCTGAATGCATACTGTTTATAGGGAAGGGGAGTCACCGGCTACGCCAGAACGGCACTGCCGGTTCCGCGCCCGTTTTCTTGTGGATATCGGGGCTTAGTGGTATGTTCTTGACCTTATTCGTTAGTTCAATGCGATTCGCAAGGGGATTTACGCAATGCGTATTATTCTGCTCGGCGCTCCGGGCGCAGGAAAAGGTACTCAGGCTCAGTTCATTATGGAGAAATACGGTATTCCGCAAATCTCCACCGGTGATATGTTACGCGCAGCAGTCAAAGCGGGTAGTGAGCTGGGTAAACAAGCCAAAGAGATTATGGATGCTGGCAAACTGGTCACCGATGAGCTGGTCATTGCGTTGGTTAAAGAGCGAATTGCGCAAGAAGATTGCCGCAATGGCTTCCTGTTAGACGGCTTCCCGCGCACCATCCCTCAGGCTGATGCGATGAAAGAAGCGGGCATCAAGGTTGATTATGTACTGGAGTTCGCGGTACCTGACGAACTGATCGTTGAGCGCATCGTTGGTCGCCGCGTCCATGCGCCATCAGGCCGGGTTTATCATGTCACTTTCAATCCACCGAAAGAAGAAGGTAAAGATGACGTGACCGGCGAAGAGCTGACCACGCGCAAAGACGATCAGGAAGAAACCGTACGTAAGCGTCTGGTGGAATACCATCAGATGACCGCGCCGCTGATTGCTTACTACAGCAAAGACGCCGCCGCCGGCAACACCGCTTACCACAAAATTGACGGCACGCGTAAAGTGTCTGAAGTCAGCGCCGAGCTGGCAAAAATCCTCGGTTAATCGTTTTTCGGGCCAGGTTTCGCCTGGCCCTTTTGCAGCAATCGGTTTATCCCCCGCTTTTTTTCGCTACAATCACTTTCGTTTTAATCTCTCCCTCTCTATGCCAGGCAAAGGAATAACAATGAGGCAAGATAAACCCGGCGTATTGCTGGTGAATTTAGGTACGCCTGATGCGCCTGATGCGCCAGCTGTAAAACGTTATCTGAAACAATTTCTCAGCGATCCCAGAGTGGTGGATACGCCGCGCTGGCTATGGTGGCCGATTCTCAATGGGGTGATCCTGCCAATCCGTTCGCCGCGCGTGGCAAAACTGTATGCCTCGGTGTGGATGGAGGGGGGATCGCCACTGCTGGTCTATAGTCAGCGTCAGCGTGATGCGCTGGCGGCGCGACTGGATATACCGGTGGCGCTGGGGATGAGCTACGGTAATCCGAGCCTGAAAAGCGCGGTAGACGATCTGCTGGCGCAGGGAGTGACGCGTCTGATTGTGTTACCCCTGTATCCGCAATTCTCCTGCTCAACGGTTGCTGCGGTATGGGATGGTTTAACCGAAGTCTTCTCCGCCTACCGCTCGTTGCCGGATGTACAGTTTATTCGCGATTATGCCGAGCATCCGGCGTATATTGCGGCGCTGAAAGCCTCGGTTGAGCGCTCCTTCGCCATCCACGGCAAACCCGATCTGCTGGTGATGTCGTTCCACGGTATTCCGCAACGTTTTGCCGATGAAGGTGATGACTATCCGCAACGCTGTCGCGATACCAGCGCGGCGCTGACGGCGGCGCTGGGTCTGAGTGCGGGGGAGGTGATGATGACGTTCCAGTCGCGCTTTGGTCGTGAGCCGTGGCTGACACCCTACACCGATGAAACGCTGAAAGCGCTGCCGGCAAAAGGAGTGAAGCATATTCAGATTATGAGCCCCGGCTTCTCCGCTGATTGCCTTGAAACCCTTGAGGAGATCAGCGAACAGAACCGCGAATTCTTTATCCACGCCGGCGGCAGCAAATTTGAATATATTCCGGCGCTGAACGATGATGCCGAACATATCGATATGATGGTGGAACTGGTTAAGCGTCAGCGCTGATCCCCCCTCGGTAGCGGAAGTTGGCTAAAGCAGCGGCCGTGAATATGTTATTATTCACGGCCTGAATACTTCTGAAGCTATCGATGATGAAATTTCCCGGCAAACGCAAATCCAAACACTACTTTCCCGTCAGCGCCCGCGATCCCCTACTGCAACCCCAACTTCAGCCGGAAAATGAGCATGGCAGTAGCTGGGTGGTGGGTATTGATCAGACGCTGGTGGATATTGAAGCGAAAGTGGATGATGCCTTTGTTGCGCGTTATGGGCTGAGTCGCGGTCATTCACTGGTGATTGAAGATGACGTGGCGGAAGCGCTGTATAGCGAGCTGATGCGCGACCAGCTCATCAGCCATCAGTTTGCCGGCGGCACCATCGGTAATACTCTGCATAACTACTCGGTACTGGCCGACGACCGTTCGGTGCTGCTCGGCGTCATGTGCAGCAATGTGCAGATTGGCGGCTACGCCTACCGTTACCTGTGTAATACCTCCAGCCGCACCGATCTTAACTATCTGCAGGGTGTCGATGGCGCGATTGGTCGCTGTTTTACCCTGATTGGCGAGAACGGCGAGCGCACCTTTGCCATTAGCCCTGGCATGATGAATCAGCTGCGCGAAGAGAGTATTCCTGAACAGGTGATTGCCGGTGCTTCCGCGCTGGTGCTGACCTCGTATTTGGTGCGTTGCAAGCCGGGCGAACCGATGCCGCAGGCGACGATGAAAGCTATCGAACTGGCGAAAAAGCACAATGTGCCGGTGGTGCTGACGCTGGGGACCAAATATGTGATTGCCGATAACCCGCCGTTCTGGCGCGATTTTCTGCGCGACCATGTATCGATCGTGGCGATGAATGAAGATGAAGCCTGCGAACTGACCGGCTTTAGCGATCCGCTGCAGGCGTCCAGCCAGGCGCTGGACTGGGTAGATCTGGTGCTGTGTACCGCCGGACCGAATGGTCTGTATATGGCTGGCTTTACCGAGGACGAAGGTAAGCGGAAGACCAACCATCCGCTACTGCCGGGGGCGATCCCGGAGTTTAACCAGTACGAATTCAGCCGCGCCATGCGTTATCAGGATTGCCAGCAGCCGCTGCGTATTTTCTCGCATATCGCCCCTTATATGGGTGGGCCGGAAAAAATCATGAATACCAATGGCGCCGGTGATGGCGCGCTGGCGGCACTGTTGCATGACATTACCGCCAATAACTATCATCGCAGCAATGTGCCGAACTCCAGTAAGCACGGGCGCAACTATCTGACTTACTCGTCGCTGGCGCAGGTATGTAAATACGCCAACCGCGTCAGTTATCAGGTATTAAACCAGCACTCGCCGCGTTTAACCCGTGGCCTGCCGGAGCGTGAAGATAGCCTGGAAGAGGCATACTGGGAACGGTAATGGCGGCGCGCAGGGGAGCCGCTGCTAATCCTCTGCGTGGGCGATATGAATGTCGCCCCTACCGCTAGCGCCCTGAACGTCAAGCTGCAGCATCTCCAGCATACTATTGGCGATCTCGCGTTCGCCCATTACCACGCGATTGGCCCCGCGCTCGATAATATATTCCACTTCATCGTCATAGTGCGCACGGGCGATAATCTCAATATTCGGGCGCTTTTCGCGGGCGGCAGTGACGATCTCGCCCGCTTCGTAGCCGTTAGGAATGGTCAGCAGTAGCCAGCGGGCACAATCAAGGCGTGCCAGCTCCATAGTATCGGCGCGCGCCGCATTACCCAGCACCGCTTTAATTCCCTGTTCACGCAGCGCTTCAACGCGTGGTCGCGAGTTTTCCACCACCACGATCGGCACGCCCGCGGCCATTAAACGCGAACCGAGCAGGCTGCCGACGCGACCATAGCCGACCACCAGCGCGTGATTACAGATATCCAGCGGGATCTGCTTCTCTTCTTCAATTGCTTCCTCCATGGTCTGCTCTTCAATGGTCTCGGTTTTCTCCAGATAGCGTTCCAGCAGCGTAAACAAAATCGGATTGAGCATAATCGACAGGATCGCCGCCGCCAGCACCAGATTACGTCCTTCGGCAGTCAGCAGACCGAGAGAAATACCCAGCCCGGCGAGAATAAAGGCGAACTCACCGATTTGCGCCAGACTGGCGGAGATGGTCAGCGCGGTGCGGCGTGAATGGCCAAACAGCGTCACCAGCAAATAGGCAATCAGCGATTTACCCAGCACAATAATCGCCAGGGCGCCCAGTACCGCCAGCGGCTGCTGGATCAGGATCATCGGGTCGAACAACATGCCGACCGAGACAAAGAACAGCACGGCAAAGGCATCACGCAGCGGCAGCGTATCGTGCGCCGCCCGATGGCTGAGCTCCGACTCGTTCAGCACCATACCGGCAAAAAAGGCGCCAAGGGCAAAGGAGACATCGAAGAACTCCACGGCGCCAAAGGCGATACCCAGCGCCAGGGCTAATACCGCGAGGGTAAACAGTTCGCGCGAACCGGTGGCGGCGCTTTTCGCCAGAATCCACGGTACCACGCGCCGGCCGACCACCATCATCAGCACCATAAATGCCACCACCTTACCGATGGTCAGCAGCAGATCCCACGCCAGCATTGCGAAGCTGGCATTGCCTTTATCCAGCATCCCGGCAATAGCGGGCAGTAATACCAGGGTTAACACCATCACCAGATCTTCAACAATCAGCCAGCCAATAGCAATTTGTCCGCGCTGGCTGTCAATCAACTGGCGTTCTTCCAGCGCACGCAGTAACACCACGGTACTGGCGGTCGAGAGGCAGAGACCAAACACTAAACCGGTGACCCATGACCAGCCAAGGCTCCATGACAACCCCATACCTAATAGGGTGGCGACGGCAATCTGCGCCACAGCGCCGGGAATGGCAATGGATTTTACCGATATTAAATCTTTCAGGGAGAAGTGCAGACCAACACCGAACATCAACAAGATCACGCCGAGTTCGGCAAGTTCCGGGGCGAGGTTGGTATCTGCTACGAAACCCGGGGTAAAAGGGCCAGCCAGCACGCCAGCTAACAGATAACCCACTAAAGGTGAAATGCGCAGGCGGTGAGCCAGCATGCCAAAGAGGAAAGCGAGAACAAGGCCTCCGACAATTGTCGTGATAAGCGGTGTGGTGTGGTGCATGCCTGCCTCCTTGTCTCCCCCGGCGTGGCTGCGACTTTGGTGACGATGGGGGTAAGCAAATGTGTCCGGTTGTAAGTATCCAGTTTATGGCATATTTCTGGCGCGCGCTTGCCAATAAGGGTGATAATTGCAATAAACATGAAAATGGAGACGTTTTTGGCAGATGAGCGGGATTTCTCCCACTCATTGTAAAACAGACGGTATTTTATCGTATAAAACGGCGTTGCTATCCGCACATATCCGGCGCGTAAAGGGACTATTTGTGCCGATTATCCGGCAGGAAAGCAGTAAGAATACCGAGAAGTGGCAGGTAAGCGCAGATTTGATAGACCAGCTCAATACTGCTGTGGTCGGCAACCAGCCCTAACACGGCCGCGCCGATGCCCCCCATACCAAAAGCAAAACCGAAAAACAGCCCGGATACCATGCCGATACGCCCGGGCAACAGCTCCTGCGCATAGACCAGAATGGCGGAAAAAGCCGAAGCAAGGATCAACCCGATAATCACACTCAGCACGCCGGTCCACGCCAGGGAAGCATGGGGCAGTAACAGCGTAAAGGGCGCCACGCCGAGTATCGATCCCCAGATAACATATCTGCGGCCAATTTTATCGCCCAGCGGTCCGCCAATGACCGTCCCGGCGGCGACGGCAAACAGAAAAGCAAACAGATGCAGCTGCGCATCCTGTACCGACAGACCAAATTTATGCATCAGATAAAAGGTGTAATAACTGCTGAGACTGGTCAGATAAAAATACTTAGAGAAAATCAGTAACAGCAAAATGCTGATAGCCAGCACTACTTTTTGGCGCGGCAACGGATTTTTCACCACGCTGACCGGGCGGCTGGCGGCCGCCCGACGCTGATGCTGATACCAGCGGCTAATTTGCAGCAACACCACAATCGCCAGCAGCGCGGCGAGGGTAAACCACGCCACATAGCCTTTGCCGTAGGGCGCGATAATTAATGCCGCCAGCAGTGGGCCGAGGGAACTGCCAAGATTGCCGCCCACCTGGAATAGCGACTGCGCCAGACCGTGGCGGCCCCCGGATGCCATGCGCGCCACGCGCGACGATTCCGGATGGAACACCGATGACCCGGTGCCGACCAGCGCGGCGGCCAGCAGAATCAGCGGGAAATTATTGGCAACGGCCAGTAACAGCAAGCCTGACAGGGTGAATCCCATGCCAATTGGCAGCGACCACGGCTGCGGATGTTTGTCGGTATAGTGGCCAATTAATGGCTGTAGCAGGGAGGCGGTGACCTGAAAGGTGAGGGTGATCAGGCCGATCTGCACAAAGCTCAGGGAGAACTCGCTGCGCAGTAGTGGGTAGATGGCCAGAATCAGCGACTGAATCATATCGTTTAACAAATGTGCCAGGCTGATTGCGCCCAGTACACCAAAGGCAGTACGCCGCGGCGCAGCCGGAGATGCGGATAAGGTTTGCTCGCTTGCCATTAATTAACCTGAATTATGTGGAGGACAGAATGATTATTGGGTTGAGTATTACATCAGCATTATTCCAGCCGGTTGCCGTCGGCAATGTAATGGCTGTGAGTGCGATTACAGGCTTAACTATAACAATGCTGACTGGGTATGGTCATAAAACTGCGGCATAATCCGTAACGGATGGCAAAAATAATGAAAGCGTTGATGTTATCTGCTCTGACGGTCTGTACCCTGAATCATTCGCGCTGCCTCAACGCAGTCAACAATGATGCAGCCTGAAGTATAGCGGTCTACACTGGCGCGATTATGAGATGGCATTGCTGAAAAGGAGATCGATTGTGCGTTTGACAAAAAAAACGGTGCTGGGAACCCTGTTGTTATCATTAATGGCCGCACCGATGCTGGCCCAGGCGTGGGAAAAAGACCACACCTATAAATTTACCGTACTGCATACCAATGATCATCATGGACGTTTCTGGAATAACGATCACGATGAGTATGGTCTGGCGGCGCAGAAAACCCTGGTGGACAGTATCCGCTATGATGTGCAGGCCCATGGCGGCGCGGTGTTGCTGCTCTCCGGTGGTGATATCAACACCGGCGTGCCGGAGTCCGATCTGCAGGATGCCGAGCCCGATTTCCGCGGTATGAATCTGATTGGTTACGATGCAATGGCGATCGGTAACCACGAATTTGATAATCCGCTTTCGGTATTACATCAGCAGCAAAAATGGGCCAGGTTCCCGTTGCTCTCAGCCAATATCTATCAGAAAAGCACCGGCAAACGCCTGTTTCAGCCTTATGCGCTGTTTAACCGCATGGGGCTAAAAATCGCCGTTATCGGTTTAACTACCGATGACACGGCGAAAATCGGCAATCCGGAATATTTTACCGATATGGAGTTCCGTAAACCTGCCAGTGAAGCGAAAAAAGTGGTTGAGGCGCTGCGTGCCAAAGAGAAACCGGATGTCATTATCGCCGCCACGCATATGGGCCACTACGATAACGGTAAGCACGGTTCTAATGCGCCGGGTGACGTGGAGATGGCGCGTGAGTTGCCGGCAGGTTATCTCGATATGATTGTCGGTGGTCACTCGCAGGACCCGGTGTGTATGGCAAGCGCCAATGTGAAACAGGTTAACTATGTGCCGGGCACCCCCTGTGCGCCGGATCGGCAGAACGGTACCTGGATTGTGCAGGCCCACGAGTGGGGCAAATATGTTGGCCGCGCGGATTTCACTTTCCTCAACGGTAAGCTGACGCTGCAGCATTACGCGCTACTGCCGGTCAATCTGAAGCATAAAGTGAAAAACAGTGACGGCACGGAGAGCTGGGTTAACTACACCCAGGAAATTGAAAAAAATCCGGCGATGATGAAGTTGCTGACGCCTTTCCAGAAAAAAGGTGAAGCGCAGTTAAATGTGAAGATCGGCAGTGTTAACGACCATCTGGAAGGGGATCGCAGTAAGGTGCGCTTTGTGCAAACCAACCTGGCGCGTCTGATCCTGACGGGTCAGATGGATCGCACCAAGGCGGACTTTGCCGTGATGAGCGGCGGAGGGGTGCGCGACTCGATTGAAAAAGGGCAGATCACTTATAAAGATGTGCTGAAGGTGCAGCCGTTTGGCAACACGCTAACCTATGTCGATATGAAAGGCAGCGAGGTGGCGAAATACCTGGCGGTGGTGGCCAATAAGCAGGTGGACTCCGGAGCCTACGCACAGTTCGCCAATGTTAGCCTGGTTGCCGATGGGGAAGGGGTCAGCGACATTAAAATCAAAGGGGAACCTTTGCAAATGGATAAGACCTACCGCATGGCGACGCTGAGTTTTAATGCCACCGGGGGGGATGGTTATCCGGTGATCTCCACTCTGCCTGGCTATGTGAATACCGGTTTTGTCGATGCGGAAGTGCTGAAGCAGTTTATTCAGCAGAATTCACCACTGGATGCGGCGAAGTTTGCCCCACATGGTGAAATTGTCTATCTCAGCGCCGAACAGAAGCAGGCAAAAGAGAAAGATAAGGAGAAGTCGGCCCAGCCGCAGACAGCGCCGGCGCATAAAGTGCCAAAAATAACCACGGCGGCGTTGTAACCCGAGGTTCAGGAGCGGCAGAGATGCCGCTCCTGATCACCTCAAACTTCACATGCCCGACGCGCCAGCAGTTTTTGCCGCAGGATATCCCACAACCAGTTATAGGCGATGGTATAAGGCAGGAAGAACAGGAAGAAGGCCACTTCAATCAGCAATGCCTGCAGCAGACTAATCTCCAGCACCCACGCCGCCAGCGGCAGACCGATAACGATAAATCCGCCTTCAAATCCCAGCGCATGCAGAATGCGCAAACCGACAGCGCGTTTCACCTTGTCCGGCGGATAAAAACCATCAAACGCGCGGTTATAGATGATGTTCCATACCATTGCGATGGTCGATAACATGATCGCCAGCGCCCCGATCTGAAACAGCGGTTTGTCCATTATCCAGGCCGCCAGCGGAGCGACGGTTAAAATCGCCAGCACCTCAAAGCCTGCAGCATGTAAAAATCGTTCTTTCAGTGTCCTGGTACGCATATTGGGCTCCTTTCAGGGTTTCGCTGGCGATTATCATCGTTTTAACTGCTAAGATAAAATGAGTATCCATCGATAAAAGCGATAGAAGCCGATGCGTTATTCACCCGAATCCCTGCAGGCCTTTGTCCAGACCGTTGAAAGTGGTTCTTTCTCGGCGGCGGCACGGGCGTTAGGTAAAAGCCAGTCCACCATCAGTAGCGCGGTAGCGAATTTGGAAACCGATCTGGGGTTCGCCCTGTTTAACCGCGTCGGACGCCAGCCGGTACTGACCGAAGAGGGCCGGCGCGCGCTGGCGCAGGTGCAGGAAATTCTTGCCGCCAGCGAGCGACTGGATGAACTGGCGGTGCGGCTGGCGGGGGAGGTGGAACCTTATCTCGGTATGGCGATTTCCGACTGCTGGCAGGCGGATCATCATGAATCCTTGCTGAAGCGTTTTGCCGCGCGTTATCCGGCGATTGAGTTTGACTGCATGATTGCTGAGGACGCTGATGTTATCGATCTGCTGCAAACCGGACGGGCGCAGGTTGGTGTGGTGCGGGTCCAGCCCCGGTTACCCGCGGATATTGCTTCCTCGCGGTTACAGGTGCAGGCGCAAATGGCGATCTATATCCATCAGGATCATGCGCTGGCACGGCAGAGCAGCGTCAGCCGCAGCCAGCTGATAGTGGAACGTCAGCTGCGGCTGAATACCTGGGCGCAAAATGACAGTGAACCTCTGCCTGGCAAAGTCTGGTCGTCGCCGTCTTATCTGTTACTGCTGGAGATGGCGGAGCAGGGATTTGGCTGGAGTATTTTGCCGCGCTGGCTGGTGGAGCAGTTTGGTCATCAGGTGCTAACGCAATTGCCGGTTAACGGCTGGCCACAGCGTATTGAGGTTGATGCCGTGTGGTCTAAGCGATCCCCGCCGGGTCCGGCAGGGCGCTGGATGATCGATCAACTCTGCGCACAGCGTCAGGATTAGTCGCGACGCGCAATATCCGCCAGCGTGGCGTCCAGCAGTCGCGCCAGATCGCTGGCCGCCAGCTCAATATCCAGCCCGCGTTTGCCGCCGGAAACATAGATCGCCGGCCACTGTGTCGCCAGATGATCAATCACCGTGGGCAGACGTTTTTTCTGTCCCAGCGGACTGATACCACCGATCAGGTAGCCGGTAACGCGCTGCGCCAGCTGGGGATCGGCCATATCCACTTTTTTCGCCCCCAGCGCCTTCGCCACTTTTTTTAAATCCAGCTGACCTGATACCGGCGTCACCGCGACCGCCAGGTTTTTCGCATCGCCATTCATCGCCACCAGCAGGGTTTTATACACTTGATCGGCATTCAGATTCAGCTTACGTACCGCTTCATCGCCGAAGTTAGTCTCATCGCTGTCATGCTGGTAAGGATGCAGGATAAAGGCGACTTTATGTTTTTCCAGTAGTTTAACCGCCGGGGTCATTTGCGTGTCCTTAGTCGGAAAATTCTTATATTCGCTGGTGAAGAAAAGTACTGGCGAAAATCCAGGCTTTGAGCGACAATCGCCATCCCATCAGCAAGTCACTTGCTATGGATAACCAAAATCATAAAAAAATTCCTCTTTGACGGGCCGATAGAAATATTGGCCTTTTTTTTATCTGCCTTTCAGTAAGTCCGGCAAATTTCCTTCGCCATAGAGATGTAACGCACCTACCGCCACCACATAGCGGCCAGCGGGTAAGCGCTGTAAGGCATCGGACCAGCGCTGGTTACGCTGATTCATTAACAGATCATTTAATTCACCGCTAAAGGTATTTGGCAATGCTACCTGACGCCGATCGGGGGGCGTCTCCAGCCACCAGCTCACCATGGTTTGCAGCAAGCGGGCATTGGTGTGCCAGTGCAGCAGCGTATCTTCCAGCAGTGGCATGCCGTTATCCGGCAGGGCTTTCAGCAGTTCGAGCTGCTCGCCCGCCCCTTCCAGCTCAATGATTTTCAGCCCGTGCTGTTTTGCCGCCTGCAACAGTTGATAGTCAATACCGTAATCAGGTCGCAATCCGAGGCGCTGCGCCTGCTGCGCCTGTAACATCAGCGCCACCTGCCAGCCCGGCAACGAGGCGATAATCTCCACATTGATCGACAACTCATCACAGAGACGCAGCAGCGTCTGCATATTCTGCGCTGACAGGCGCTGTTCCAGTGGCGCATGTGTTTCGCTGTGGGCGAAAGGCGATGCGCCACCGGTGATATCCGCTTCGACAATCAGCGCATCAGCACGATTAAGGCGCTGCAACAGTGGGGCGGGCAGCGGCATCATATCGCGGGTACCCATATGGATACTGCCAACCAGGTGCAGCTGCACCGGGGGGGGCAGAAAAACATCCAGCGCCGGGTAAGCGTACTTCACCGGAGAGAGTCCTCTGAACAGTGAGCTGACTCTGTGCAGCAATTTACCCATTATTCCGCCTTATGCCTGCAAAAGATTCATGCTAGCGGTTTAACTGGCTGATGAACAGAAGAAAGCGCCGCAATACTCCCCGCTGAGCGGACAGATGAACAGCGCTACATCAACGGGTTGGCGGCTGATAACGCAGCAACCGGTTGGCATTGCTGACGACGGTTATCGACGACAGCGCCATCGCCGCCCCGGCAACTACCGGGCTCAGCAGCGTACCTGTTAGTGGATACAGCACCCCTGCGGCAATCGGGATCCCCAGCGAGTTATAAATAAAGGCGCCCAACAGGTTTTGCTTCATATTGCGTAATGTCGCTTTGGCAATCGCCAGCGCGTCGACCACGCTGTTCAGGTCATGGCGCATCAGGGTGATGGCCGCGGTTTCAATCGCCACATCACTGCCGCTGCCCATCGCGATCCCGACATCCGCCTGTGCCAGCGCCGGAGCATCGTTAATGCCATCGCCAATCATTGCCACCTGATGACCCTGCTGTTGCAACTGGATAATCGCCTGTGCTTTACCGTCCGGCAGTACTCCGGCAATCACCTGATCCAGCCCGGCCTGACGCGCAATCGCACTGGCGGTGATCGGATTATCACCGGTCAACATCACCAGACGATAGCCAAGCTGGCGCAGGCGTTGCAACGCCTCGCGACTACCGGCGCGCAGTGGATCGCGGATGGCCATTACCGCCACCAGCTGACCCTCTGCCGCCAGCAACACCGGAGTGGCGCCGCTCTCTGCCTGTGCGTTAATCACGTCATTCGCTGCCGTCGTATCCACCTGATGTTGTTGCAGCAGCGCATGACTGCCCAGCAGCAACGATATGCCGCCAATTGTGCCGCTAACCCCAAGACCGCGTATTGTACGAAATTGCTCTGTTGTCGGTAGCGTCTGCCCTGCGGCGCGTTCAGTAATCGCCCGCGCCAGTGGATGACTGGAACCCTGCTCCAGCGCGGCGGCCCAGCGCAGCGCCTGGGTTTCATCAGTCTGATTAAAGGTGATGATCCCGGTGACGCGCGGCGCGCCTTCGGTCAGGGTGCCGGTTTTATCAAATACCAGCGTATCGAGCGTGCTGGCGCGTTGCAGGGCATCCGCATCGCGTACCAGTACGCCAAATTCGGCGGCGCGGCCAACCCCGGAAATAATCGACATCGGCGTCGCCAGCCCCAGCGCGCAAGGACAGGCAATAATCAGCACCGTAGTCGCAATCACCAGCGTGTAAACCATTTGCGGCTGCGGCCCGACGACATACCAGATGGCGGCGCTGATCAGCGCAATCGCCACCACGGCCGGCACAAACACTGCCGAAATACGATCGGCCAGCTTACCGATTTCCGGTTTACTGCTCTGTGCCTGACGAACCAGCTGTATGATGCGCGCCAGCGTGGTGTTTTTACCAATGGCGCGGGCGGTAAACAGCACGCTGCCATCCTGTAGCAGAGTACCGGCATGCAGCCTGTCACCGACCGACTTCAGCTGTGCAACGGGCTCACCGGTCAGCATGGCTTCATCCAGCCAGGCTTCACCTTCGCTGATATCGCCATCAACCGGTACGCGGTCACCGGTGGCCAGGCGTAAGGTCATGCCAGCCGTCACCTCATTTAATGGCAGGGTTTTCTCGCCGGCGGCGGTGACAACGCGGGCGGAAGGGGGAGTAAGATCGAGCAGTCGTTCCAGCGCCTGTGACGAGCGCTGACGCGCCCGTTGTTCCAGCGCATGGCCAAGATTTATCAGGCCGATAATCATCGCGCTGGCTTCATAATAGAGATGACGAGCTGCCATCGGGAAAAAGTCCGGCCAGATATTGACGCTAATCGAATAGAGCCAGGCTGCCGCAGTACCCAACGCCACCAGCGTATCCATGGTGGCGCTGCCTTTCAGCAGACTGCGCCAGGCGCTGCGATAGAAGTGCCCGCCGGCAATAATCATCACCAACAGGGTGAGGATACCGACGATCATCCAGCTACTACGGTTGGCGGCGGTCAGCATCATATTATCGCCGACCATTCCCCATAGCATTAGCGGGATACCCAGCGCCAGCGCGACGGCTGACTGCCAGCTAAATCGGCGCATCGCCAGCCGGGCATTATGCTGCTGTTTCTCCCGCCGCAGCTGGTCATCCTCAATCACTTCCGCCGCATATCCGGCATCTGCCACCGCCTGCACCAGTGCGTCTGGTGCGGCAGAACCCAGTACCAGCGCGCTGCGATCCGCGAGGTTAACGCGCGCCTGGGTGACGCCGGCGACCTGTTGCAGTGCATTCTGTACCCGGCTGACGCAACTGGCGCAGCTCATGCCGTCGATTAATAACTGATGGCTATCTGTGGCGCGGTCTGCCGGAAGCTGTTGAATATCCGCTGTCAGCGCTTCCGGCAGAATGGCTGAGTCTGGCAACGGATCAGATTTTGGGTCGCTATCACCCGGCTGCAGGCTGGCGTGATAGCCTGCCTGCTCAACGGTGGCGATTAACGCCTCGCCAGTTGCTGCGCCGGTTACCCACGCTTCGGTAATGGTGACATCGGCCTGTTCAACATCGGCGCGCTGCTCCAGCGCTTCTTTCACCCGTTTGACACAGTGGCCGCAGGACAAGCCGTCCAGCGCCAGTAAAATAATTTGTGACATGGTTATCGCTCCTGATTGCCCATCGTGACTTAAGATTCACTGGGATTGAGTTCAAGGTTAAACCTTCCATCAAGGGGAAGGTCAAGTATTTATCCTGATGATCTGGCGCAACGGCCTTTTCTCTCCCGGGAGCGGGTTCCTCTGTGGCGTACACTGGCGGCCGATATCGCCCGCTCAGCGGCAACCTGCAGTATGACGGCGATACACGGGTATTTTCAGCAATACACACTGCCGCGGCAGAGATCGGCGGCTGAAATATTCCCGAACAGGGGGCTGTTATGAAGATGCTATCTGTTATTTTGATATCGGCATTATTTCTGGCGGGTTGTACATCTTATAATGCAATTAATCTTCATAAAGAAAATACTGGTAGTGATTATACTTATTATAAAATGCAACCACCGTTGTATGTGGGTGATAAGGTTAAATACAGTTTAAAAGATGGCAGTAAAGGAGAACTTACCGTACAAAAAATAGAACCCAATTATCTTGTAGGAAATAGCGGGCAGGTTATTCCGTTATCTGAACTCTCCTCTCTGGAAAGAAAAGATCTGTCAAAAGGAAAAACCGCTGCGGCGGTGGGCGGCGGCGCGGTAGCCACGACGGTGATCCTTGCCGTCGCGGTCACGGTGGCAATGATGGGGGCGATTGCGGCTTTATAAAAATGGCGCGCATTGATCCCTGTGACACGCCATTTAAGCTGACAATGATCTTAGTATTCAGAGTTAACAATCACCTCTTCGCCATATGAACCGGCTTTGGGTAATGGTTTATAGCTGGAGTTGGATGCGCGCAGTACGCGAATACCGCGTGCTCCCGCCGCTTGTGCGGCCGTAATATCATTATCCGAGTCGCCGTAAAATAGTTTAATTTGTTTATCTTTTAGCCACTGCGTTTTGGTGTTCTGGCCGGCTTTATCACCGGCGAAAATAACCGGATTGAGATCCGCCGCTGGGATCAGGAAATCATTCTGCAGGGTTTTACTGACGGTCTCGCTTTTGGTCTGAGTGCGCCCGGTGACAAAATAAATACTGTCGCCGCGTCTGAGGTGCATGGCAATCAGATTCTTCGCTACCTCTTTCGGCATGCTGAACTCATCCCAGCCGTTGTTCATTTTTTCCCAGAACGCCGGGTTTTTTAAATAGTCTTGTTTGTCCGGGGAAAACTCTTTCTGACCGCGGTAAAAGCCCGGACTGGAAAATAATACGGTATCGTCAATATCAAAACCGACGGCAACCGGCGCGCGGCCCTGCAGGCTGTTTTCGATTTGCGCCACAGAGACCCAGTGTATCGGCGCCTGTTGCGCAAGCTGTGCGACGGTAACGCCCGGATCGAGTGGCGTGGGGACCGACTCTTTGGCCTGTACGCTGTGATTCAGGCTCAGTAACAGGCAGGCGGCACTCAGTGCAAAGGTGATAGTACGCATTATTTTTCCCTGTGTTTTCGCCGGGTTAGTTGCAACCAGACTGTATGGTCAGAATTCTTTCTGAGCATAACCATAGCGATGACCCGCTGATATGCAAAGGAATTTATCGGCAGGCGTCATAGAAAATAGTGATAATGCGATCGGCCCGCCGTTATGCGCCGGGCCAGGGTTGCAACAACCGGTGACGTCAAATTATGCCGTCATTTATAGATAAATTGAGGGTTTGAAGTCAGTTTTGCCGTCACAAAAAGTGAGCAGTGGCTGGAGAGATGTCTGCGCGTTACTCAGGCATGATTTTTACCGTCACCGCGTTTTATTTCTGCCTGAGTGAGTGACCTGGGGTACAGAACCAGCAGACCGGCTGCCATTCTGTTTACAGCCCGGCGCAAAACGGTGCAGTATAGGGCGCGAAAAGTAGCATTCCACATAACGTACCGGAAGGGAGGTAGGGGAATGAATATCAGTGATGTGGCCAAAAAAACCGGCCTGACCAGTAAAGCTATCCGTTTTTATGAGGAAAAGGGACTGGTGACGCCGCCACTGCGCAGCGAAAATGGTTATCGCAGCTATACCAGCAAGCATATTGACGAGCTGATGCTGTTGCGCCAGTCACGGCAGGTGGGATTTAATCTGGATGAGTGTCGCGAAATGGTGGCGCTGTTCAATAATCCCGAGCGGCACAGTGCGGATGTGAAAGCGCGTACGCTGGATAAAGTCGCTGAAATTGAAGCGCATATCCGGGAACTCAATATTATGCGTACGCGCCTGCTGGAACTGGCGGCGTCATGCCCGGGCGATGACAGCGCCGATTGCCCGATTATTAATAATCTGGCCGGGTGCTGTCACAGCGTGAAACCGGTGGTTAAATCCGGGGCCTGATCCGCAGGGTAATCCCCTCGACCGCCACCACGATGACTTCACAGCCTGCGGGCAGATCGCTATCGGCCTGAACCCGCCAGCTGCTGTCGCCAATCTTTACATGACCAAAACCATCGGCCAGGGCGGTCTGCAGGGTCAGATGCATGCCAATCATCTGGCTGCCGCGCTGATTGAGGTTATTAGGCTTCTGTTGCCGGTCGCGCTGTTTCATCCAGCGGTACCATAACAGGGCGGACACCATAATCAGCAACGCAAACACTACCCCTTGCCATTCCCACGACAGGGGCAGCAGCCAGACCAGCAACCCAACCACTACCGCGGAAATGCCGCTCCACAGCAGATAACCGCTGGTTCCGAGCATTTCCGCGGCCAGTAACAGCCCGCCTAAGGTCAGCCAGAACCAGTGCGGATGAACAATCATTTCAGCCAGCATCAGTTCTTACTCCGATCCTGTTTGCTCTCTTTTAACAGCTCGCTGATGCCGGCAATCGACCCCATCAGGCTGGTCGCCTCCAGTGGCATCAGCACGACTTTGCTGTTATTCGCTGAACCGATTTTTTGCAGCGCATCGGTATATTTCTGCGCAATAAAGTAGTTAATGGCCTGCAGGTCGCCCGCGGCAATCGCTTCAGAAACCATCTGTGTGGCGCGCGCTTCCGCTTCGGCGGCACGTTCGCGCGCTTCCGCTTGTAAAAATGCCGACTGGCGCTCGCCTTCAGCTTTCAGAATCTGGGACTGCTTATCGCCTTCCGCCCGCAAAATCGCGGCCTGGCGCACCCCTTCGGCTTCAAGGATATCAGCGCGTTTAGTTCGCTCCGCCTTCATCTGCGCATTCATTGAGGCAATCAGCTCTGCTGGCGGTCGCACATCGCGGATCTCAATACGCGTGACTTTTATGCCCCAGGGGTTAGTGGCCTCATCGACAATATGCAGCAGGCGGGTATTAATATTGTCGCGCTGCGACAGCATCTCATCCAGCTCCATGGAACCGAGCACGGTACGGATATTGGTCATGGTGAGATTGAGGATCGACAGCTCAAGATTGCTGACTTCATAGGCGGCGCGCGAGGCATCGACTACCTGAATAAAGCAGACGGCATCAATAGTGACGTTGGCGTTGTCTTTGGAAATGATCTCCTGCGAGGGAATATCCAGCACCTGTTCCATCATATTGATCTTACGACCAATGCGATCCATAAAAGGCACGATCAGGTTCAGGCCGGGAGAGAGGGTTTTGGTATAACGACCGAAGCGCTCAACCGTCCACTGAAAGCCCTGTGGAACAATTTTAACGCCGGACCAGACGACAATAAGTGCCAGTATAATCAGCACCGGAATTACGGCTAGCATAGTTAAACCTCCTGACTGTTAGATTAACGGGCCGAGTCGCTTCGGCCCGCTTGATTCGCCTATTTAGTAGAGCAGCGAATAGAGCTGGCGACGGTATTTCGCCGCCAGGGCATCGCCGGTGCCCAGCGCCGCCAGAATCTCCTGCAGCATTTTGCGCACCTGGCCGTTCGCCGCGTTCATATCCTTTTTCAGATGAATAAACAGTAACTCCAGCGCTTCTTCATTACGTCCAACCTGGTGCAGTTGCAGGGCGAGTTTGGCGGCCAGCTCAGCATTCTCCGGCTCGGCTTCCAGCTGTTGTTGCAGTTGTTGAATTTCCGGCGTATCCGCTGCCTGCTTCAGCAGCTCAATCTGCGCCAGCAGCCCCTGATAACGGGTATCCTGATCCTGCAACGGAACCACTTGCAGAATCTCCCCGGCTTCATCGCTGCGGTTCAGCGCAATCAGCGTCTCGGCCAGTAGAAAGCCGATTTCACTCGACTGCTTGCTCATCTGCCAGGCCTCTTTCAGCAGCGGCAACGCGTCGATCATTTTGCCTTCCTGCATCAGCGCCACGGCTTCCTGCGCTTTCATCTCTTCCGGGCTCGGCAGAACTTTAGCCAGCAATGCGCGCACCGCCTCTTCAGGCTGCGGCCCCTGGAAACCATCAACCGGCTGACCATTCTGGAACAGATAGACGGTTGGGATAGAGCGCAGGCCAAACTGGGCGGCTACCGCCTGTTCGGCATCGCAATCCAGCTTCGCCAGAATAAACAGTCCGGCATACTCCTGCGCCAGACGCTCCAGGATTGGCGTCAGTTGCAGACAGTGCTGACTGCGCTCGGACCAGAAGTAGAACAGTACCGGCAGGGACATCGACTGTTCCAGCGTCTGGTGCAGATTGGATTCATTGATGTTAATAATCGAAGCTTGTGGTGACATGAATTCGTCTCTTTTGCTGATGACTTTGTAACGATATTGGGGCGTTACCCCTGGCTTCAAGCGAAATTACGGTTGCAGCGCTAGTTACTGCGCAAAATGCGATCCAGCATCCAGCCTGGCAACAGGCGGCGCAAAATGGTCATGACCTGCGTCACCAGGGTAACCGGATAACGTAATTTGGGCTGACGACTCTCTAAAGCATGGTGCAATTTGGGCAGGATGGCTTCCGGCGGCAGAGTAAAGCGCGCCGCGATGCCCGGGTTTTTCACCGGTTGATCCTGCCGGGTCTGGTTCACGTTATCAGTAAAACGGGTGTGAATCGGGCCGGGTTCAATCAGGCTGACACAGACGCCGGTGCGGTGCAACTCCATACGCAGCGCGTCGGACCAGGCCTCCAGCGCATATTTGCTGGCGGCGTAGGCGCCGCGGCCTGGCGTCGAGATCAAACCCAGTACTGAGCTGGTGTTGATAATGCGCCCGCCGCCATTGGCCAGCAGCGCCGGCAACAGCAATATGGTCAGCTGATGGGTACCAAAAAAGTTACTGGAAAATTGCTGCTCCAGTTGCTGCCGCGACAGGGTGTTCAGCGCGCCATAGACGCCATAACCGGCGTTGTTAAACAGAGCAAAGAGATCATTGCCGCTCAGTTCAGCTACCTGCTGCGCCGCACGTTCCACGCTGTGCGCATCATCCAGATCCAGTTGGATACCGGTAAAACCGAGCTGATTCATCCGCGCCACATCATCCGCTTTCCGACAGGCGGCGAATACCCGGTAACCACGGCGCAATAAATCACTGGCGGCCACCAGACCAATTCCGCTGGAGCAGCCGGTTATTAAAATAGATTTTTGCATAATTCTCTACGCTGGCGAAATAACACGTTTTCAATTTAAAACAATATTTTTTTAACAATATTGCCCTGAGTTGTTCTGAGTTTACACGCAGAGGTACGGGTATTGCATTAGCTGATTGAAATAAAAATGGTGCGCCATTACGCAATGTAATAAACAAAAAATGCAACGGAATAATATTATATGCTGAGTAATAAAATGCATTCTTTACATAAGGTTAGCTGATTTACATTTTGCGAAAGCAATGACAGGATGGGTGAGCTCTGCGCCGGGCGCTCTGGATCTTTTTTGTCCTGAGCATTGGCAATCGACAGAAAGAGAAAGGCCTCACCCGACGATAAATCAAAGTGAGGCCGCTTTCATGCCAGACCGCACGATGGTAGCCTTTTACCCGCGTTCGCGCCCCATGGAGATAAAGGCAATGATGCCATTAATACGGCGATTACTCAGTCTGATTATTATCTGTGTGACAATCATTTTGTTAGCCGGAATAACCCGCAATTCACTCTGCGCATTGCATTTCAGGCTGGGTAACTCGGAGGTTGTGGCGATCCTCGCCGGTAGATCCACAGGGTAAGGCAACCCAACGGCGGGGAAATCTCCCCGCATGGTGATGGTGTCGCAGAGATGCCTGAGCACCGGTCGGCGCTTACTGCGGCATCATCTGCTTTAATCTTTTGATTTATATAAATCCGGCAGCGAAATTTTGCATAACTTTACCTGACAGCCGTCACGCTTTGCTGTCAGTCATGCTTAACTAGAGGAGCTAATTGTTTGGCCATCTGGCTGGCGATAAAAGCTTGCGCATCGGGGCTCGGATGAATGCCATCCTGCTGCATCCATTCAGGTTTCAGATAGACCTGCTCCATAAAAAAGGGGATTAATGGAATGCTGTACTCTTGCGCCAGCTTCGGATAGATGCTGCTGAACGCTTCGTTATAGCGGCGGCCATAGTTCGCGGGCAAACGGATTTGCATCAATAACGGCTGCGCCTTAGCGGCCTGAATGTCGGTAATGATTTTACGCAGATCCTGCTCGACATTTTGCGGCGGAAAACCGCGTAAACCGTCATTTCCGCCCAGCTCGATCAACACCCACTGCGGTTGATGCTGTTTCAGCAGCGCCGGTAACCGGCTTAAACCCTGGGTGGCGGTGTCACCACTAATGCTACCGTTAATGACGTTAGGTTGTTTTTGCCATTTATCATTGAGCAGCGCGGGCCACGCAACGCTGGCAGGCATGCGATATCCGGCGCTTAAACTGTCGCCGAGGATCAGCAGTGTATCCGCCGACGCCACGCGCGAAATAAGTAACAATAATAACAGGAAAGGGTAATGCCAGCGGAAAACATTCTTGAAGTTCATCGTCTTAGTAAGTCCGTCGGTCAGGGTGAGCATCAGCTAAACATCCTCACCGGAGTTGAGCTGGTTGTCAAACCGGCGCAAACCATCGCCCTGATTGGCGAGTCGGGATCGGGCAAATCGACATTGTTGGGGATCCTTGCCGGTCTGGATGATGGCAGCGAAGGCGAGGTGTTTCTCTGTGGCGAACCATTACACCAGCGTAATGAAGAACAGCGGGCGGAGCTGCGCGCCCGGCATGTCGGCTTTGTGTTTCAGTCGTTTATGCTGGTGCCGACCCTGAATGCCCTTGAGAATGTTCAGCTGCCGGCCCTGCTGCGCGGCGACAGCGACAGCCAGAGTCGCGAACAGGCAAAGGCGCTGCTGGCGCAACTGGGATTAGCGCAACGCCTGAGCCATCTTCCGGCGCAGCTTTCCGGCGGGGAGCAACAGCGTGTGGCACTGGCTCGCGCTTTTAACGGCCGTCCCGACCTGCTGTTTGCCGATGAGCCGACCGGCAACCTCGATCGTAAAACCGGCGACCGTATCGCTGACCTGCTGTTTTCGCTTAATCGCGATTTTGCCACCACGCTGATTCTGGTCACCCATGATGAACAACTGGCGGCACGCTGCGATCGGCGGCTGCGGCTGCGCGACGGCAAATTGTCGGAGGAAGCATGATCTGGCGCTGGTTCTGGCGTGAATGGCGCTCGCCATCGCTGCTGATCGTCTGGCTGGCGCTGACGCTGGCGGTCGCCTGCGTGCTGGCGCTGGGCTCGCTCAGCGACCGCATGGAGAAAGGGCTAAGTCAGCAGAGTCGTGACTTTATGGCCGGGGATCGCACCCTGAGCAGCTCGCGCGAAGTACCGCCGGAGTGGCTGGATCAGGCGCGGCGCGACGGCCTGCAGGTGAGCCGTCAGCTGAGTTTTATGACCATGACCTTTGCGGGAAATACTCCACAGCTGGCGGAAGTGAAGGCGGTGGATGATGCTTATCCGATGTTTGGCCAGCTGGTCACCGCCCCGGCCAATCTGAAGCCGCAGGCCGGTACGGTTCTGGCGGCGCCACGCCTGCTGGCGCTACTGAATCTGAAAGCGGGGGACCGGCTGGACGTCGGTGATACCACGCTGCGTATTGCCGGCGAAGTGACTCAGGAACCGGATGCCGGCTTTAATCCTTTCCAGACCGCACCGCGCCTGCTGATGAATCTGGCCGATGTGGAAAAAACCGGCGCCATCCAGCCGGGCAGCCGCCTGACCTGGCGCTATAAATTTTCCGGCGATACGCAACCGCTGAGCCGTTATGACCGCTGGATTGAACCACAGCTGAAAGCCGATCAGCGCTGGACTGGCGTCGATGACTCCGATGATGCGCTGGGGCGCTCGATGCAGCGTGCTCAGCAATTCCTGCTGTTGTCGGCCTTGCTGACCCTGATGCTGGCGATCTCCGCGGTGGCGGTGGCAATGAGCCACTACTGTCGCAGCCGTTACGATTTAGTGGCGGTGCTGAAAACGCTCGGCGCCAATCGTGCGGCGCTGCGTAAGCTGATTGTCGGGCAGTGGCTGGCGGTGCTACTGCTGGCTGCGGTGACAGGGAGCCTGCTGGGGCTGGGATTTGAGGCGGTGCTGCTGCAGATGCTGAAGCCGATACTGCCGGCGGCGTTGCCGCCGTCCGGTATCTGGCCATGGATGTGGGCGATCGGATCGCTGTTTATTATTTCACTGCTGGTGGGGTTGCGACCGTATCGTTTGTTACTGGCGACGCAACCGCTGCGGGTGTTACGCCGTGATGCGATTGCCCGCGTCTGGCCGCTGAAATTCTATCTGCCGGTGATGGCGCTGGTGGTGACGGGTTTGCTGGCGTTGCTGGTCGGCGGCAGTAAGCTGTTGTGGGCGCTGATCGCCGGGATTGTGCTGCTGGCGCTGCTGCTGGGGGCGACAGGCTGGGGTGGTTTGCTGCTGCTGCGTAAACTGTCGGTGCGTAATCTGGCGTTTCGTCTGGCGATTAACCGCCTGCTGCGCCAGCCGTTAACCACTCTCAGTCAGCTGGCGGCTTTTTCCCTGTCCTTTATGCTGCTGGCGCTGCTGCTGGTTATGCGCGGCGATCTGCTGGACCGCTGGCAGCAACAGCTGCCGCCGGATAGCCCTAACTTCTATCTGCTGAATATTGCTGGCGCACAGGTGCCGCAGGTTAAAGCATTCCTGCAGCAGCACCAGCTGAAGAGC
Source organism: Pantoea sp. B65 (assembly GCF_047308185.1). NCBI lineage: Bacteria > Pseudomonadati > Pseudomonadota > Gammaproteobacteria > Enterobacterales > Erwiniaceae > Pantoea > Pantoea sp. B65. The sequence continues at coordinate 70,306 of NZ_JAHXPU010000043.1, read as the reverse complement.
GGGGACTTTTATCCGATTGCGCGCGTGCGCCTGACCGAAACCAATCATCAGCCGGTCGATCCGGCGCAGGATAATACCTATAACCGCGAGATCAATCTGACCTGGCTGGAGCAGCCGCCGGATAACAGCCCGGTGGTGGCGGGCAGCTGGCCGCCGAAGCTGGGCGAAGTGTCGATGGCTGAAGAACTGACCGATCGCTTAGGACTTAAACTGGGCGATACGCTGACCTTTACCGGTGATACGCAAAACTTCGCCGCTAAAATTACCAGCCTGCGATCTATCGATCACGAAAGCCTGCGGCCCTTCTTTTTCTTTATCTTCCCGCCGGGAGCGCTGGATCAGCAACCGCAAACCTGGCTGACCAGCTTCCGGATGGACGACAATCCGCAGCTGCTGGCCCGGTTAAATCGCGAATTTCCGACCCTTAGCCTGCTGGATATCGGCAGCATCCTGCGACAAATCGGACAGGTGCTGACGCAGGTGAGCCGGGCGCTGGAGATTATGGTGGTACTGGTTACCGTCTGTGGCGTGCTGTTATTACTGGCGCAAATTCAGGTCGGGATGCGCCAGCGGCGTCAGGAATTGGTGGTTTACCGCACGCTGGGCGCCAGTAAAAAACTGCTGCGCGGCACGCTGTGGAGTGAGTTCGCTATGCTGGGGATGGTTTCCGGCATAGCCGCCGCCATCGGCGCCGAAGCGGCGTTATGGGGGTTGCAACGTAAAGTGTTCGATTTCCCCTGGCAGCCTGACTTTACGCTGTGGATGGTGCTGCCATTAACCGGTGCGCTTGTGCTCTCGGTCTGTGGCGGCTGGCTGGGGGTGCGTTTATTGCGGGGTAAGGCGCTCTTCAGGAGTTATTACGCTGAATAAAATTCAGGGGCGGGATTTATTCCGCCCCTGTTGCGCGAGTCATTTATGGCTGCCCTGCGGCCAGTATCCTTACGCCAGTTTCTCGCAGGCCCATGCAATGCCGCTGGCGTACTCCGGCGGTAACAGCGGGACCAGCGCATTTAACGCTTTCGCCAGTTCGCTGCCCTGAACATCATTCAGGTTCAGATGGCCAACTTTACGCCCCGGGCGCACTTCTTTCTCATACCAGTGCAGATTGACCAGCGGCTGCTGCAACCATTGCAGGTTGAGGTCGGTGCCGATCAGATTCACCATGACCGATGGCGTACTGACCACCGGCTTCGGCAACGGCAGGTCAAGGATAGCGCGCAGATGTAATTCAAACTGGCTGATGGAAGCACCGTTCTGCGTCCAGTGGCCACTGTTATGTACGCGCGGCGCCAGTTCATTAATCAGCAGACCTTCCGGCACCACAAAGCACTCCATGGCCATGACGCCAACATATTGCAGCTGGTTCATAATGGCGGCCAACATCTGCTCCGCCTGCTGCTGTTGCGCGGCATCAGGTTGCGGCAGGACCACGCTGGTGCGCAAAATACCTTCCTGATGCAGGTTGTGGGTGAGCGGATAGAACACCGTGTCGCCGTGATGGCTGCGGGCGCCAACCAGCGAGACCTCAGCGGAGAAGTTAATTCCCTGCTCAACAATGCACTCACCGTAACAATCCTGCGGCAACTCATTCGTCTGATTTGCGCGTAAACGCCACTGACCGCGTCCGTCATAACCACCGGTACGGCGTTTGACGATCGCCAGTTCGCCGAGTGAGGCAAACACCTGCGGCCACTGGTCTGCTGCCGCCAGCAACTGCCATGGAGCGGTGGCGAGGCCGAGCTGATCGAGTAGCTGTTTTTGTGTCAGGCGGTCAGCAAGCTGCGGGAAAATATCACGGTTAACAAACGCCGGGTGCCGGGCCAGTTCGCGGGTTAACGCGGTTTCCGGCCAGCGTTCGATCTCGGCGGTAATCACGCTCTGCTGAATCGGCAGTGCTTCCGGCTCGGCATCCAGACCGACAGGATAGACCGCAATCCCCAGCGGTTCTCCAGCCTGGCGCAGCATGCGTCCAAGCTGGCCATTACCTAATACGCAAACCGGTTTCATGCATTACCCCGTGGATCAGGATTGTTCAGTACTTCATCGGTCTGGCTCTGACGCCAGTCGGCCAGACGTTGCGCCAGTTCCGCATCATGGAGCGCCAGGATCTGCACCGCCAGCAGGGCGGCGTTGGCGGCGCCGGCTTTACCAATCGCCAGCGTACCGACCGGAATGCCGCGCGGCATCTGCACGATAGAGTAGAGGCTATCCAGACCGCTTAGCGCCGCGCTCTGCACCGGCACGCCCAGTACCGGCAGCAGGGTTTTTGCTGCCAGCATACCGGGTAAATGCGCGGCGCCGCCGGCACCGGCAATAATCACCTGGTAGCCATTGCCCGCTGCATTTTCCGCAAAGCTGAACAGTTTGTCCGGGGTACGGTGCGCAGAGACCACTTCAACGTCGAAAGGAACCGCAAGGGTGGTAAGGATCTCTGCGGCAAATTCCATAGTAGCCCAGTCACTTTTCGAACCCATAACAATGGCAATACGGGCTGAGGCGGCATTGGATGACATGCGAGTCTGACTCCTGTGATTGTACAAACTTCACCCGCGCGATTTTAAGATGGCAGGTGGGAAGGGCAGAGAGAATAGCATGACTCGGCAGCGAGGAAAACGGTTGCGTAGCCGCTGGCGGCGGCAAAACAGGGCTTTTTTTACCGCGCTTCAGAAAGGGAAAGCGCTGAGGCTGACCGCGTCGGCATTGACCTCGATCATCGAGCCCTGGTGGTGCCAGGCGCCCAGTACCACCCGTTCTGCGCTGATATCCCCGGCCTGCACCTGATGTACTGCCGGTCGGTGGGTGTGGCCATGGATCATCCACTGCACCTGGTGGCGCTGAATGGCGGCGATCACTGCCTGTTGATTGACGTCCATAATCGCTGCGGATTTGCTGCTATTGGCGTTTTTGCTGTCTGCGCGCATACGGGCGGCGATACGCTGCCGGATAAACAGCGGCAGAGCCAGAAACAATTTTTGCAGCCAGCGCTGATGTACTTTACGGCGAAAACGCTGATAGCCCTGGTCATCGGTACACAGGGTATCGCCATGCAGGATCAGCAGGCGTTTACCATACAGTTCGAGAACCTGCTCTTGCGGAAGTAACGTCATACCACTGGCGCGGGCAAAACGATGGCCCAGCAGAAAGTCACGATTGCCATGGATAAAGAAGCAGGGGACGCCGTGCTCTGTTAGCGCCCGCAGCGCGGCGGCAATTTCCGCATGCAACGGTTCAGGATCGTCATCGCCGATCCAGGCTTCGAACAGATCGCCAAGAATATACAGTGCGTCGGCGTGTATCGCTTCACGCTGTAAAAAACGCAGAAAACCGGCAGTAATTGCCGGTTCTTCATGGCACAGATGCAGATCTGCGATAAATAGCGTGCGTGACATTACTCGCTAATGGTCACTTTCTGGATGACCACATCTTCTTTTGGCACATCCTGATGCATGCCGCTGCGGCCGGTAGAAACGCCTTTGATTTTCTCAACCACGTCCATACCTTCAACCACTTCAGCGAACACACAGTAGCCCCAGCCCTGCAGGGTTTCGCCGCTGAAGTTCAGGAAGTCGTTATCAGCTACGTTGATAAAGAACTGTGCGGTAGCGGAGTGTGGTGCGGAAGTACGCGCCATTGCCAGCGTGCCTTTGGTATTTTTCAGGCCGTTGTTCGCTTCGTTACGGATCTCTTCTTTGGTCGTTTTCTGCTTCATACCAGGCTCAAAACCGCCGCCCTGAATCATAAAGCCGTTAATGACACGGTGGAAAATGGTATTGTCGTAAAAACCGTCACGACAGTAATCCAGGAAGTTCTGCACGGTAGCGGGGGCTTTGTCGTCGAAAGTTTTGATAACGATATCGCCATGATTAGTCTGGAAAGTAACCATAATCTCGTCCTGTTAAGGTGGGAGTTTTAAACGACTGTGCTTACGGCAGCTTGATAAAAATGCCGGGCCAGTTTAAATAGACGCCTCTTATATCACAAATTGTGATGACGCGTCAGCAGGTGAGAAAGTCGTAGTTGCTGCCATATCCTTGCATTGCATCGCGCTTACGATAACAATACAGCAAAATTACCCTTTATATACCCGAGTAATTGGTGTTGCAGTAAGGCCGCAAGGGAGCCAATCCCGGGACGCTGACTATCCGCAGTGATTCGGGTGACTCAGCGCGGCCGACACAGTTGCAACGCCAGGTTCGATGGGGATAACCCGTTTTGTTAACCCGCACACGCCATACGGAATGTCTCAATGCTAAAGATCTACAACACCCTGAGTCGTCAAAAAGAGGAATTTAAACCTATTCATGCTGGTCAGATTGGCATGTACGTGTGCGGAATTACCGTTTATGACCTGTGTCACATCGGCCATGGCCGTACTTTTGTCGCCTTTGACGTGGTGGCGCGCTACCTGCGCTATTGCGGTTATCAGCTGAAGTATGTGCGCAATATCACCGATATTGACGATAAAATCATTAAACGCGCCAATGAAAACGGTGAAAGCGTCGAAACCCTGACCAACCGTATGATTGCGGAAATGCAGAGTGATTTTGCCGCGCTGAATATTCTGCCGCCGGATCTGGAACCACGTGCCACACGTCATATCAGTGAGATTATCGAACTGGTCAGCAAGCTGGTTGCGCGTGAACACGCGTATGTCGCCAGCAATGGGGATGTCATGTTCTCGGTAGAGAGCGATGCTGATTACGGCAAGTTGTCGCGTCAGGATCTGGAGCAGTTACAGGCTGGCGCGCGCGTTGAAGTTGCCGCCGATGTTAAACGCAATCCAATGGATTTTGTGCTGTGGAAGATGTCGAAAGTCGACGAACCAAGCTGGCCATCGCCATGGGGTGCCGGTCGCCCCGGCTGGCATATTGAATGTTCGGCGATGAACTGCAAACAGCTCGGCGAGCACTTTGATATCCATGGCGGCGGTTCCGACCTGATGTTCCCGCATCATGAAAACGAGATTGCGCAGTCTACCTGTGCCCATGACGGCCCCTATGTTAACTACTGGATGCACTCCGGTATGGTGATGGTTGACCGTGAGAAGATGTCAAAATCACTGGATAACTTTTTCACCGTGCGTGATGTACTGGCGCACTACGACGCGGAAACCGTGCGTTACTTCCTGATGTCCGGCCACTATCGCAGTCAGCTGAACTATGGCGAAGATAATCTGAAACAGGCGCGTGCCGCGCTGGAGCGCCTGTATACCGCGTTGCGTAATACCGATGCCTCGGCGGCGGCGGCAGGGGGCGAAGTATTTGAAACGCGTTTCCGTGAAGCCATGGATGACGACTTTAATACCCCGGAAGCCTACTCAGCGCTGTTTGATATGGCGCGCGAGGTTAACCGCCTGAAAGCGGAAGATATGGCCGCCGCCAACGGCCTGGCCGCCAGGTTACGCCAGTTAGCCGGCGTACTGGGTCTGCTGGCGCAGGATCCGGAGCTGTTCCTGCAAAGCGCTGCCAACAGCAACGATCAGCAAGTGGCGGAAATTGAAGCGTTAGTTAAAATGCGTTTCGATGCGCGTCAGGCTAAAAACTGGGCGCAGGCGGATATTGCCCGCGACAAGTTAAATGAGCTGGGAATTATTCTGGAAGATGGTCCGCAGGGCACCAGCTGGCGGCGTAAGTAAATTCGAGCCAGCTTAAAAGTTAACTATTAGCGCATAAAAAACGGCAGCCGCGGCTGCCGTTTTTCATCACTTTACGCGGTTACCGTAACCTTATTACCCGCAAATTCCACTTGCTGGCCGGCGATAATCTTGCAGCGTTTGCGGGTTTCCACGGCGCCATTCACCGTTACCTGGCCTTCGGCAATCAGCGATTTTGCCATTGCGCCGCTCTCTACCCAGCCTTCCAGCTTCAGCAGATCGCATAAATCAACGTGTGGGTGTTTACCCAGAGAAAAGGTTGCCATTAGTTTGCTGCTCCGTCGTGATACTCTTCGCATGCCTGCAGGGTGTTCTGAATCAGGGTTGCCACTGTCATCGGGCCGACACCACCCGGTACCGGGGTAATATACGCAGCGCGTTCGGCGGCGGCTTCAAATTCCACATCACCGACCACTTTGCCACTTTCCAGCCGGTTAATACCGACATCAATCACGATAGCACCCGGTTTAATCCATTCGCCCGGAATAAAGCCCGGTTTCCCGACGGCAACCACCAGCAGATCCGCATGTTCAATATGATGGCGCAGGTCTTTGGTAAAACGGTGGGTGACGGTGGTGGTGCAGCCAGCCAGCAGCAGCTCCATACTCATTGGACGCCCGACGATATTGGAGGCGCCAACCACCACCGCATTCAGACCATAAGGGTCGATATTATAACGTTCCAGCAGGGTGATAATGCCGCGCGGTGTGCAGGGGCGCAGTTTTGGCGCGCGCTGGCACAGACGCCCAACGTTATACGGATGGAAACCATCCACATCTTTATCCGGCGAGATATTCTCCAGCACTTTGACATTGTCGATACCCGCAGGCAGCGGCAGCTGGACCAGAATGCCATCAATTTCCCGATCGTTATTCAGCTTATCAATCAGCGCCAGCAACTCGGCTTCGCTGGTGGTGGCGGGCAGATCGTAAGAACGTGAGATAAAACCGACTTCTTCACAGGCACGACGTTTACTGCCGACATAAATCTGTGACGCCGGGTTTTCCCCGACCAATATCACCGCAAGACCCGGGGCACGTTTACCGGCGGCCAGACGCTGCTGAACTTTTTCCGCAACCTCAAGGCGCACCTGCTGCGCAATCGTTTTACCATCAATAATTTTTGCTACCATCAGAGAGGAAATCCATCTGTTTTGAGTTAAATCGGGGAATGCGCCTATTCTGGCAGAAGCGGGCGCTGCTGTCAGGCACAGAATTATCCGCGATCGCTCATATCTCCAGCAACAGGGCGGGCGGAAGAGTAAAAACGTTGACTCATCAGGCGCGCACCGTATAATTCGACGCAATCACCATGCGCCCTTAGCTCAGTTGGATAGAGCACCGGCCTTCTAAGCCGTAGGTCACAGGTTCGAATCCTGTAGGGCGTACCATTATAAATCAACTACTTATGCGTTTCCTCCTGACTTCAAATTTTCCTCATGGGACAGATTTGGGACAGAGGAGCTAAAAATCGCATCAATCTGCCGAGCATGTTCAGTTAAATGGTTCGGTGCCAGATGAGCATAACGTTGTACCATCTCAATACTTTCCCATCCGCCCGTTTCCAGTAATGCCGACAGGGGCACCCCGGCCTGAATTAACCAACTTGCCCATGTGTGTCTCAGGTCATGAAAACGAAAGTCTTCTATCCCGACCCTGACCAGTGCAGCGCGCCGGCAGTGTTAGAATCAACGCGCATCTTTCTGACAGATGCTGTTGCCGTGCCGTTATTACGTTTAGATGCCGTGGTGTGAACAAACACGCTTGCGTGGTGATTTCCACTCTGCCGACGAAGAACAGAAAGTCTCAGTTCACGATATCTGGTTTTTATGGGCGATAAACATAATAAAACTATGTGCATTTAAGAGGCTTTAATTAATAAAACCGCCACCAGGCGGTTTTATTTCATCTAATGCACACGTCATCAACAAATAACCAAAATAGTCTGCATATTATAATTAATGTTAACCATGCTGAGATTTTTTCCATATATTAATATGCACCTTTACGGCCAAATATAACAAAAATCGTTTTTATCATAATGATGATATCAAGAAAAAAGGTTCTTCTTTTCGCATAAGCAGTATCTAAAGCTATCCTACGGGAATAACTAACATCGTTTCTTCCGCTAACCTGCCATAGCCCTGATATGCCTGGTTTGCATTTAAAGTAATGCCTTTTTGACCGGCCATAAACAGATATCTCTACAGCAGTAACAGGGCGCGGACCTATCAAGCTCATATTGCCCATGAATACATTAAAAAGCTGAGGAAGTTCATCAAGGCTTGTCTTTCTGAGAAGCCTTCCTATGCGCGTTATTCTGGGGTCATTTTTCAGTTTGAACTCACTGGCCCACTGATGTGCTGCTGCTGAGTTTACACGCAGTATCATTTTAAGAACTTTATCTGAATCTCTTCGCATTGTTCTAAATTTATAGCATTTGAAAGGCTTCCCATTCTTTCCTATGCGTAGGTGTCCATAAATCGGAGACCCGCCACTCAAAGATATATGGACTGTCAGATATAGCAAAACAGGAGAAAGCAAAAATATTGCGGCCGCAGATAGTATAAAATCCACCAATCGTTTTACAAATTTTGAATATAACACACTGTAATTAATTTGTGATTTTTCTGTTAAAGCACCATTACCATTTGAGACGATTAAACTATTTCTATACCTATTAACTTGCTCTATTGCAGAAATACATCGTAAATCTTCCTGAATATATGTATTTTTCATTTCATTATCTCATTTATTTTATGCCTGAATTTTTAAAAGAATCAACAATTAACTTCATGGGGTCATTGAATGTTTCATCTAATTCAGATTGCTGTTTAACAAAAAATTATGAGTGTAATATTCTCGCCACTGTAGATAGTGAATTCTTAAAGATTATTTCACAAAATGTAAACTATGGTGACAAGAAATTTTAAAGTAATCTAAATTTCCAGATTATCGCTATATCGATGGTAGAGATTACCCGACTGTATGAAGAGGGCAGGCCGGTGATCTGATGGGAAAGATTTGGGACATGCAAAGGTTTGCAACCTTTTACAGGCCTTTGCATGATTTCGCATCATGGGACGAGTGAACGCGGTATGACGATATAAGTTATTGTATTAAAAGGTAAAGAGAGGAAATTATAAGCCGTAGATCGCAGGTTCGAATCCTGTAGGGTGTCAGTTCAAGTCGACAAAACCCCGATCAATACTGAATCTCTGCTCCGGCGACGTCGATTACCTTCTATTGAAAGCGATACCCTCCGGTGCGCATCATTGGGTGGTGTTGTAAGTTTCGCGAAAAATAGCGCCATTCAGTTTTGAATAGTAGATTGGTCATATTTTAATCCCCCGCCAGAGTCCATGAACGGGTTGCAGGCTTTGCTGATCCACAACGGACCGCCCGGGTTTACGATGGTGATTTTCCGCTGGTGGCTATCACGGTGATCCCGACGAGGAAATGATACAGCGCCGGAGTATGCTGTTGTTGGCATACCTGCTGCAATACTGTCGCCAGCGCGATCTGAAGTCTGGCGGTAGCCCGCGGATTTGCTTAGCAACACCATAGTGAATTATTACCTTATTATGAAAATTAATCTCATAAAAATTATTTATAGTTATATTATTATCTACTTCGGCAATTATAAAAATATAAAATCATATCGAAAACCGAAGTGTTAATCAGTTTCAGCTTGTTGAATAGCCAAAGTGAATCACATTTCAGCTATAAGGGTAACATTGATGCGTTACAGCTGGTAATAACTATGCCATAATTCAGCATCGACTGGATTTTTATGGTTTTATATAAGTTCTCACGCTGGTTGATGCGTGGAGATTTCATTTTTTTTGTTTATCATTAATAACACTTTTATTTCCGGGGCTGAATTCTGGCGATTGTCGGTTATTTTCCATCGTGATAGGAGGGGAGAGTCTATGAGGGCAAAATTTTTTTCAGATGATGAAAAAAATAATCATATAAAAGGAAATCTGGAAAGACACTTGAGGAAATATGGTCGGATGAACTATGTTTATGGGGTGATGAATAAAAGAAATACCGATAAAATGATCATTATTAGTGATTTATCAGATAATCTGGTTAATAATTATCTTTGTAATAAATATCAAAATATCGATCCGGTGATTATCAAAGCATTAAACCGAACTTCTCCTTTTGCCTGGGACGAAGATCTTATGATTAATTCCAGGTGGAAAGTTAAAAAAGTCTTTGAACCAATGCGACCTTATAATATTAACAGCGGCTATACTTTTGTTCTGCATGACCATAATAACAACCTGGCTGTGCTGTCGTTGTATATGAATAATCTTTCAATAGATGATGTTGATGATAATATCAATATGTATAAAAATGAAATTCAGAGGATGTTTATATATATCCATGAAATGCTTCTCTTTCTCTACCAGAATGATAATGGTATTGATAAAAATCCACTTTCCCCTTCAGCTGAGAAACAAGTGTGAGTGGCCCTGGGTTATTCAACTGTAGTGATATTTTTTATGGGTTTATCAGCAAAAAATTTAAAGGTAATCTCAGTATGGTAGAATTCGCTGTCTTTATAAAATGGCGGGTGATTAATGTATTACGTTTTTTTACACCATGTTTTTCCTGCATGAAAATTGATATTGATGATATGGATAGAGTTATCGGATAATTTTCAGGAAAATATTCTGATATAGGGTTTATAGTAATGAGTAAGTAAATATTAAATTATTTATACATTTCTTTTATTGTGAATTTAAAAGGATTTAAAAATGAGATGTAGGCATGCTATGGATTCGGACCTGGATAAGGTATGTGACCTTTTGGCTGAAGAGTTTTTTAACGATCCGGTGCACAAGATTGTCTTTGCTGATCGGAAAGATCGCATTGATGTCTTGCATCGTTTTTTTCGTATTTACGTCAATCTCGCCAGCGAATATGGCGGGACACTCCTCGCCGAAAATGACGCTGGCGCCCTGGTTTATTTCCGGCCTGAAGCAATGAATATGAGCGATGAAAAACTTGCTATAATGGATGACCAGCTGCGCTTAGTGTGCGGATCAAACTATGCGACTGCAGCTGCGCTTATCAATGGACTCAACCACTACCATCCGCAAACCCCTCCTCATTACTATATATCTCTGCTTGCGGTACAGCGGAGCTACCGTGGTGGAAAAGTGGTAAGGGACTTATTCAGTGAATTTAATGGTATACTTGATGATGAGAAATTTCCCTGTTACGCCGAATGTACAAAATTTAGTACGCGGACCCTAATCAGGCGATGGGGTTATCGTGACGCTGGTTTTCCTTTGCGTATTGAAGGCTTTCCTGAACTCTTTCCTGTCTGGCGTGAACCTGAACCTCCACGCGCCGATTAAAACGGATATTGCAGTTATTAACAAACTACAGGTTAATTCAGTCAGGATAAAATGGGTTGAAAATAATATTATATAAAAAGCATTCTACATAATTTCAATGATTATGTTGCGTATTATATGAAATCAAAACTTACGACTTACTGTAAATTATATATTTAATGGGATGGTTTTGCCTTCGCAACGCTTAACCGGCCGGGTTACCAGATACACTGACGTTCTTTATTTGTCTGTTTTTCCGGCAGAATGAAGTGGTAACTGCGAACCGGTCACAGGGCAGCGATATTTAATTTGGTGGTCGCGCCAGCACAAAAGAGGCCGCCCGGTGGGCGGCCTCTTCTGGCACTTCCTTTTGCAACCATCCGTTATTTATAGATTTCGGCGGTCATATGTACACGGTTGTTGGTGTTGGCTTCTACAATTTTGTACTGCGCACCCTGCTGCTGAGCCTGTGCGGCCACTTTCGCTTCGGCACCTTCAAGGGTGGAAGAGTTGACGGAGATGCTCTGGGCAAAGCTGGCGAATGACATCAGTGACAGGGCGGTAACAGCGGCAACAGACAGCGTTTTGATAATTTTCATGGTTAAAATCCTTTCAGGTTTTTGGCGGAAGGCTGTGTGCCTTCGATGAAGTGATAATAACCCTGGTTACTATTAGCGTCTTAACTAATAGTGCGATCTGCGTCACGCTTTTTCCCGGCGCCGGAGCACGGCGCTGGCGGCGTGCCTGCCGAAACACTGTCGCCAGCGCGATCTGAAGCTGATGCTGAAGCCGCTGGCAACGCTGTTAAACAGCCGTCACCCGGCAAGAGATCAATTAATTGCGGCGGTGAGCACTATGTTGCCGGTGGCTGAAGCGGAATCATTTAGGTGTACACTGACCGGGCGCAGCAGCGTTGATCTGATTTCTTTAAGCCGGGCAATGTGTCTGGTGTTTATGGGGCTTATCGGAGCAGTGTCAGCAGCTCCGCCACCAGTTCACTGGCATCCTGTTGATAGTCGTCAGCCCAGCTTTGCAACCCGTCAGCCGGCCACCCCAGCTCTTCCCACTCCGCCAGCGCCAGGCCATTGATGATTTCCATCTCAAACCACAAGCTTTGCCAGGCGTCGGCATCCGTCACCAGCGCACTGTCCTGCCACAGATACTCGGTGTGTGCGACAAAGCTGGCCCAGGAGCGTACGTCCCCGCTGGCCCGCTTACCCAGCGCAGCCAGCAACAAGCGCGTATCCTGCTTACTCTGCTGAGTCATATCGCACCCTCCTTTGCCCGCCGCCATCCCTCTGGTACCGGGCATTACTCTCCGTACTGCCGATAATCCGCAGTACGGCGACTTCAGCGTCCGCCGGGGGCGGGGTAAAAAACTGCTGCTGTGGCAGCAGGCTACAGCCGCTCAACCGTAGCCCGGTAAGCGGTAATATCCGGCGATTATTCATTGGCCAGCCTTTTATTTATCAGGTCCAGATTTCCTGCCCATCCGGGGTGACCCATACCAACCCGGCGGGCGCGTTTGCCAGAAACCAAACGCCGGTTTCATCAAGATCGTCCAGTTCATCATCCGAGCCGGGTTGCGGCCAGCAGTGCGTCAACAGCTGCAGCTGTTGTTCAACTGTGCCCGTCAGATAAGTGCCGTCACGGGCCAGCCGGGCCATCCCGGTATTCAGCAATCGTTGCAACAGGCCAAAAAAAATCTCTTTTCTCAGAGCCAGACTAGCGGGGGTATTCCGGCACTCGACCTGAATATGTTGCCAGATGGCACCGAGTGACAGACCACTGGCGCTGGTTATCACCGCCTGGTAAATGCTCTCTCTGTTCACTGCAATCACATCTCCACTTTTTCCCTTTATCAATAGATGGCGTAATCACATCAATCATCCATCTGCTCCCGGTCAGCCCGGTCGCTATAATGACCGCGAGGATCTCGCCGGGCGCTGAAGGTGAGATTGGCGGGTTGAACACAAAATTTGCCCTGACGGCAGCATGGACGCCAGTTGAACAACCGATTGTCATTGATATTATGCCCGATTGCCAATGGCGCAATCGAGACCGCGGGTTTAAACATCTGTTCCGGCGGGGAATTTTGCCGTTTAGTGGGAAATCGGGCGCTGTCTGGCTGAGATCGATGTCTTTGGCGTAAAGAATATTAGCAGTAGAAAAAATTTTTGCAGGGAGCGCGGGTCTGCAGCAGCAGATAGAAAATTCAGTCGGTTAAGGCGATTCGATTATGGGTAGCTTAAAATTGCAACGAAAAGCCGTTCTATTCCACAGATTGCTTTCTGTCGGGCGGGGATAATCTATCGGAAATGCCATTAATCGCCTGCCCCGGAGCATCAGATGCCTGACAAAGATCCCGTTATTGAACGCCTCTCCCTTGAGGTTCTTGCCCTGCGAAATATTGTGCAGATGCTGATCGCCTACGGCAACGTGCCCACCAGCGGCAAGTTGAATAAGTACCTGGAGAAGATTGCCGATGACGTGGAACATCGCGACGATCGTGAAGCAAACAAAAGCATTGCCGATGTGATACGCAGTTATATCCGCTGACGGAAAGTGTTGGGTGCAAAAGGTAAGTAGTGACTGTTGTGATCATCGATGCAGCTACAGTCACCTGGCATCCGGCACATAACAGTGCCCAGCGGGAATAACCACTGAGGCACGTAGTGACATAACATCTGCAAAAAGTGCTTACTGGAAAGACTCCATCAGCACCTGAACCAGCTTTTCACCCTGTGGCGTAGCCCAGCTGCCCGCCAGCTCAGCAATCAGCTGGTTGGTGGTGGTCAGGGTGATGCCGTTCTTATCCATACGACGCAGGGCAATATCATCGGCCATTCTGGTCGGAGAGGCGCCGGCATCGGCCACCACCTGGATATCAAAGCCATCGGCGGCAAGCGACAGCGCCGGGTAAACCGTACAAACGTCATTGGTCACCCCGGCAATAATCAGTTTTTTTCTGCCGGTGGCTTTCACGGCGGCAGCAAAGTTCTCATCATCCATCGCGTTGACAATCCCGAGACGTTTAATGCGCGTGGCAAACTCGTGCGGAAGAATGGTTTTCAGCTCATCAAGCAACGGCCCCTGAGCATACTCTTCCATGCTGGAAGTGAGCACGACGGGCATATGCAGAATGGCTGCAGATTTGGCCAGCATCAGCGCGTTGCGTTTCAGTTCTGCAAACGGCATCGATTTTGCCCAGCCCATAGTGCCAACCTGGTGGTCAATCAGCAGCATCGCGGAATTTTCAGCGGTGAATTTTTCAAAGCTCATAATGTTTTTCCTTTAATATTTCGACAAATACAGGGTGTTAGCGCGCCGGTGCGACAGCACTTTGCAGGATGATCTATGCCGCTCTGTTGGCGAATGATTAAAGTATATTCAGATTTTTTATGGGATAAATAGCCAAAATAAGAATTGAATATTCCACTGGTGGAGCAATTCCGGCAAGGCAAGCGCCGGTCATCACACCGGGCTATCACAATAAGCGGATCCCCGCTGGTTCTTTCCTCCGGCAACCAGTCCGCCGGCGATAATCAAACATGCGTGCAGCGCTGATGATGAAAAACAGGTGGTAGCTCACATTCTGCTATCCGATCCCGGTTCAGCATGCTGAACCAGATATATTATTCGCCATTTTGGCAGGATAGACTTTATGACAATAAGAATCGGGGGGCGTTATGGGAGGTAAAGGCTGCACTTCATTAATCAGAGCTGAAAAAATACTGACGCATATTGCTTATATTGGCGGCGTAAGTTTTATGGAATTACTGAAGGAATTTCAGTATCCCAAAAGTAGCCTGCTTAATTTATTGAATGCCATGGTGGAGTGCGGCTTTTTATTTAAAAATGAGCGCAATCAGTATTCTCTTGGAATAAAAAACTATGAGCTTGGTTGTCAGGCCCTGCACCGAAAAAATATTTTTGAAGTGACAAAGCGCCCCATGCAGGAGCTTTCTCTGAAAAGCGGTCTGGTCTGTCATTTAGGGGCGATGGAAAACTATTCTGCCATTTATCTGGATAAGGTCGAAAGCCCTGAGTCTGCGCCTACCCGGAAAAGCTGGATTGGTAAAAAACTGGAATTACATATTACGGCGCTTGGGAAAGCGTTACTGGCATGGAAACCGAAAGAAGAGATGGACTACTTTTTGGATGCGTTGATTTTAACTAAACACACCAGCAATACCTTCACCGATAAAAAAGGGTTCCGGGATGAGTTACAAAAAACTCGTCTGCGCGGATGGGCAATAGACAATGAAGAGTCAACCTATGGCGCGGTATGTCTGAGTATGCCGGTTTTCAACCTGTATAACAGAGTTAACTATGCTATTTCACTGTCCGGTGATCCGGTTATTTTTTCAGGGAAAAAAATTGATGGTTATCTTGAATTACTCAGCCAGTGTGCAGAACAGATCTCACAGGGGTTGGGGTATAGAGATCAGCATAATTGCTTAAACAAAGGAAAATAAGATGAATAGAAAATTTAAAGGGATTATCCCTCCGGTATCCAGCACCTTTGATGCCAGCGGCAATATTGATAACACCGCGTTACAGTCGGTTGCTGATTTTCTGATCGGCAAAGGGGTCAGCGGATTATTTTATCTGGGAACCGGGGGAGAATTCAGTCAGATGACTACCCGGCAGCGTATGGCATTAACCGAAGCCGCGGTTGCGGCAGTAAACCATCGCGTTCCGGTATTAATCGGCGTCGGTTCGCCTTCCACTGACACCGCGGTACAACTGGCGAAACAGGCCGAAGCAGCGGGTGCGGATGCCGTGGTTGCGATTAATCCTTACTACTGGAAAGTAGGCAGCCGGAACCTTGATGACTATTTCCAGCGGATTGCCGGCAGCGTTCATCTGCCGGTGATTATCTACAATTTTCCGGATCTTACCGGCCAGGATTTGTCTCCTGAAGTGGTTAAACGTCTGGTTTTACAGAATGAGAACATTGTGGGCATCAAAGACACTATTGATAGTGTCGGTCACCTGCGCACTATGATTAATACCGTCAAAGCCGTTCGTCCGGATTTCTCAGTATTTTGTGGTTACGATGATCACTTGCTGAATACTCTGCTGCTGGGAGGCGATGGTGCGATAACCGCCAGCACTAACTTTGCGCCGGAGTTATCGGTGGCTATCTACAATGCGTTTCTGGCAGATGACCTCGCCACGGCGGCGATGCTGAATAAAAAACTCCTGCAACTTCCGGCCATCTATTCTCTGGAAACGCCCTTTGTATCATTGATCAAATATGCGATGACCTGTATTGGCCTGCCGGTAAACACCTATTGTCTGCCTCCGATTCTTGACGCTTCTGCAGCGGCAAAAGAGAAAGTCCGCGAGTTGTTGTCAGCTCAGGGAATTTTAAAATTCTAAGGGGATACTATGTCTGTTCGCGATATTTTTGCTGATCACCACGAGGAAATATTTCAGGTAAGGACACAGGCTGCTGGCCCGAAAGGTGATTTACCCCTTACTGCGGAGATGCTGATTAACCGCCCCAGTGGTGATATTTTCGGCATGACCATGAATGCCGGTATGGGCTGGACGCCGCAGGAGCTGGACCGGGACGAGATTCTGTTAATCAGTACCCTGGGCGGTATCCGCGGGCCGCAGGGTAAACCCGTCGCTCTGGCACTGCATCAGGGCCATTATGAGCTTGATATTCAGCTAAAAGCGGCCGCCGAAGTCATCAAGGCACAGCATGCCTTGCCGTATGCGGTTTATGTTTCCGATCCCTGTGATGGCCGTACCCAGGGCACTACCGGGATGTTTGATTCTCTTCCTTATCGTAATGATGCCTCAATGGTGATGCGTCGTTTGATCCGCTCCCTGCCGGGCGCGAAGGCGGTTATTGGCGTGGCGACCTGTGATAAGGGATTGCCGGCCACCCTGATGGCGCTGGCATCACAGCATGATAAAGCCACGGTGCTTATCCCGGGCGGGGCGACACTGCCTGCCAGCAGTGGTGAAGATAACGGTAAGGTCCAGACGATTGGCGCGCGGTTTGCTAATGGCGAGTTATCGCTGCAAAGTGCCCGACGTCTGGGATGTCAGGCCTGTGCTTCTTCCGGAGGCGGATGCCAGTTCCTCGGCACCGCGGGCACATCGCAGGTCGTTGCCGAGGGACTTGGGCTGGCGCTGCCGCATTCTGCGCTGGCGCCGTCGGGTGAACCGGTCTGGATTGAAATCGCCAGAGCATCGGCACGGGCAGCGATCTTACTTAACCGGCAAGGGATCACCACCAAAGATATTCTCACCGATAAGGCGATTGAAAATGCCATGATGGTCCACGCTGCATTTGGCGGTTCAACCAATCTGCTGCTGCACATTCCGGCGATTGCGCATCAGGCGGGTTGTAAAATACCGACGGTTGACGACTGGATCCGCATCAATAAACAGGTGCCGCGCCTGGTCAGCGTGCTGCCTAATGGTCCGGTTTATCATCCGACCGTCAGGGCTTTTATGGCGGGCGGCGTACCGGAAGTGATGTTGCATCTGCGCCAGTTGGGGCTTTTGCATCAGGATGTGATGACCGTAACCGGAAGTAGCCTGAAAGAAAATCTGGACTGGTGGGAGCAGTCAGAAAGACGGCAAAAATTCAAAGCATTACTTCTGCAGCAGGAACAGGTGGCGCCGGATGAGGTCATTATGTCACCCGCCCAGGCGCAGCAACGCGGGCTGACCTCAACCATCACGTTCCCGGTGGGGAATATCGGGCCGGAAGGATCGGTTATCAAATCTACCGCGATAGATCCCGATATGATTAATGAACAGGGCATCTATTACCATAAAGCCCCGGTTAAGGTTTATCTGTCCGAAAAAACCGCTATCTATGATATCAAGCACGAGAAAATTAAAGCCGGCGATATCCTGGTGATTATCGGCGCCGGCCCTTCCGGTACCGGGATGGAGGAAACCTATCAGGTAACCAGCGCACTAAAACATCTTTCTTATGGTAAGCAGGTATCGCTGATTACTGATGCCCGATTCTCTGGCGTCTCAACCGGAGCCTGTATTGGACATGTCGGGCCGGAAGCGCTGGCTGGGGGCGCCATCGGGAAATTACGCACCGGTGATATTGTCGAAATAAAAATTGACTGTAAGCAACTTCAGGGTGATGTCAATTTCCTCGGAACGGTCAATGATAAAACCCTGCCCTCACCAGAGGAAGCGACGGCTATTCTGAATGCCAGGAACAGCCATCCTGATTTAATGCCGGATCCTGCGTTACCGGATGATACTCGTCTCTGGGCAGTGCTACAGGCGATAAGCGGGGGAACATGGAAAGGGTGTATATATGATGTAAATAAAATAAGCGAAGCGTTAAGGGAATATATTAATAAATCCTGAAGTTTATAAAATAATATTCTTACCTTATTAATGCGAGGTCGTTATGCCACTATTAATTGTTGTGGCAGGTATTGCTGTACTCCTGCTGTTAACCATAAAAATAAAACTGAACACATTTGTATCACTGATTATTGTCTCAATTGGTGTCGCTATTGCCAGCGGTATGGGACTGAATAAAGTTGTCACTTCAGTTGAATCCGGGCTGGGGGGTACGCTGGGCCATATTGGACTGATATTTGGTTTTGGCGTAATGCTGGGGCGGCTATTGTCTGATGCCGGCGGCGCGCAGCGGATTGCCCTGACCATGTTGAAATACTTTGGTGCGAAAAAGCTGGACTGGGCGGTGGTCAGTTCGGCGTTTATTGTCGGTATTGCCCTGTTTTTTGAGGTGGGACTGATCCTTCTGGTGCCGATTTTATTCGCCATCGCCAGAGAAGCGAAAATTTCCCCGATGCATATGTGCGTACCGATGCTGGCAGGACTACTGGTTGCTCACGGTTTTCTGCCGCCGCATCCTGGCCCAACGGTAATTGCCCGCGAGTATGGCGCCGATGTCGGGGGCGTGTTGATTTACGGCATTCTGGTTGGTATTCCCACCTTTATTCTCTGCGGCCCGCTGCTGAATAAAGTCTGCAAACGCCTGATCCCGGATGCCTTTAAAAAAGAGGGCAATATTGCCTCTCTCGGCGCGAGCAAAAGTTTTTCCGAACAGGAAATGCCAGGTTTTGCTATCAGCTTTTTAACCGCGATGTTGCCGGTGATCCTAATGGCGCTGGTGACCATTATTGCCATGCTTCGCCCAAAGGATGCCGGCGATGCGGGTTCGCTGTACCTGGTGATTCAGTTCTTTGGTAATTCCACTATCGCTATGCTGGTGTCGCTGCTATTCGCCATCTACACCATGGGGGTCGGCCGCGGGAAAACCATTGCAGTATTAATGGACTCCTGTAGCCAGGCAATTGCCGGTATTGCCGGCCTGTTACTGATCATTGGCGGCGGCGGTGCGTTTAAACAGGTGCTGATTGACTCCGGAGTGGGGACTTATATTTCATCGCTGGTTTCCGGAATGGATATTAATCCGATCCTGATGGCGTGGAGTGTGGCCGCGTTTTTGCGCATTTGTCTCGGCTCGGCAACTGTCGCCGCAATCTCCACTGCCGGCCTGGTGATCCCTTTACTTTCCATTCACCCGGGTACGAATCTGGCATTGATCACCTTAGCGACCGGTGCCGGTTCATGCATTTGCTCGCATGTAAATGATGCCAGCTTCTGGATGATAAAAGACTTTTTTGGCCTGACAACCAAAGAAACATTATTATCCTGGACCTTAATGTCCACGCTGTTATCAATTTGCGGTCTGTTATTTATACTGATGGTGAATATTATAATCTAAACCGTGTATTTATTGCTGCGCCATGGCTGATGCTTTATCCGGTAATAACGGCCTTGCGGTTACCGCCTCAACGCGAATAAAAAATCTATTTCCTGCTATTTATTCTGCAATCAGGCAGGCCGCGGCGGTGCGCAGAAGCAAAGTCATCGCTGTCTGACGAGGACGGTCGGTAATGTCAGCGCGGGGGAAAGATAACGGAGCAATCCGCAGGATATTTTTACCGGATGGAACACTCAGCCTTGACTAATGACAAGGCGGCCCTGCTATCAGCTTCTTTATAATCAGGGCCGTTTGTCTTCTCACTGGTGTGAAAGTATGGCTTATCAACTCAATCTGAACTGGCCCGAATTTTTAGAAAAATACTGGCAAAAACAACCTGTTGTATTGAAAAATGCCTTCCCGAACTTCGTTGATCCGATTACGCCGGACGAACTGGCGGGTCTGGCGATGGAACCGGAAGTAGATAGCCGTCTCGTCAGCCATACAAATGGCCAGTGGCAGGCCAGCAACGGGCCGTTTGAGCAATTTGATAATCTCGGTGAAACGGGCTGGTCGCTATTGGCCCAGGCGGTTAACCACTGGCATGCTCCCTCTGCTGAACTGGTGCGTCCGTTTCGCGTACTGCCGGACTGGCGTTTAGACGACCTGATGATCTCCTTTTCGGTTCCGGGCGGCGGTGTCGGGCCCCATATCGATCAGTACGATGTATTTATTATTCAGGGGATGGGCAGCCGCCGCTGGCGTGTGGGTGATAACCTGCCGATGAGGCAGTTCTGCCCGCATCCGGCGCTGCTGCATGTTGATCCTTTTACGCCGATCATTGATGAAGATCTTGAGCCGGGCGACATTCTCTATATTCCGCCGGGTTTCCCGCATGACGGCTTTACCCATCAGACGGCGCTTAATTACTCCGTTGGCTTCCGCGGGCCAAACGGCAGAGATTTAATCAGTAGCTTTGCTGACTATGCGCTGGAAAACGATCTCGGCAGCGCGCACTACAGCGATCCGGATTTAACCTGCCGGGAACATCCGGGACGGGTGGAAGATTATGAGCTTGAGCGCCTGCGCACGATGATGATCGACATGATCAAACAGCCGCAAGATTTTAAGCAGTGGTTCGGCAGCTTTGTGACAACCCCGCGCCACGAGCTGGATATTGCTTCTGCAGAGCCGCCTTACGAGCAGTCGGAGGTTGTCGACGCGCTGATGAATGGCCAACTGCTGACGCGCCTTGGCGGGCTGCGGGTGCTGAACGTCGGCGATAGCTTCTTTATCAACAGTGAAAAACTGGAAACGGTCGATCCTGCAGCGGCTGATGTACTGTGCCGTTACACCGTGTTCGGCAAAAAAGAGCTGGGTAAGGCGTTGCACAGTACGGCTTTTGTCGCTGAGCTAACCGGCCTGATTAATCAGGGTTACTGGTTCTTCGACGAATAGCAGAGCGATTAATTGCGGCTTCCGGCAGCGTTGATGGTGACGCGCCAGGGAAGTCGCTTTTTTAAAATTGCGCCGCAACCTCCGACGGATTAATCTTGCCCGCAAACTGGGTAAGATATTTATTATCTGACCGGTCGGTTTTTATTTCTTTTGGTATTGCATAAATAACCTGAATTAATTCATCTAAAGCCTGGTAGGCTATTTCCAGTAAACCCTTCCGCTAAACGATTGAAAATAACTATTGAGAGATAGTTATTTTTCATAAGTTATTATTCCAAAAATTGCGCTGTAGATTTGTGCTATTTCCTGTTTTCCTGCAGAATTTAACCGGTAATGTATAAACTTCATAAAATTGGCTGCGGGTTAATCATGAGTAAATTTATTGTTGCGAATGTGAAGGAATGTATCGGATGTCATGTTTGTGAAATATCATGTGCTGTGGCTCATAACAACCAAAGCTGGCCAAAAAGTAAGGCCGATTACCACCCCAGAATTTGGCTGAGCAGGGGCCGGGAAGATTTTCATCCGCAGACTTGTCATCATTGTCAAAATGCGCCCTGCATCGCCAGTTGCCCGGTTAATGCGCTGTATCGTGATAATAACAGCGTTCAGCTTGACGAAAAAAAATGCATCGGCTGCAAAAGCTGCATTATCGCCTGTCCGTTTGGCGTCATAACATTAACCGAAGCCGCGCAACGAAGTTATGCGCAAAAATGCGATCTTTGCGTAAACACCCCGGAACAGCTCCCCAGCTGTGTTGCACACTGTCCTTCCCAGGCGCTGCATCTTATGGATGACAGTGGTCTTGAGCAGCTGCGTAAAAGACGTCAGCGGGCCAGTATCACGCCGGGACCAACAGCGTCACGCCTGACGCTACGCCAGCGGATGGAGAATAGCCCGCCGCGCAAAGAGGCGTTTAAAATTCTCGCCAGCGAGCGAAAAGAGAATTTTAATGAAATTTATCAGCCAATTGATAAACCGCTGGCTGATTACGAAAGTGCGCGTTGCCTGCACTGTGCATCGTATGCCAGTTGTAACCTCGCCTGCCCGCTGCATAATGCGATCCCGGAACTGATTCAGTTGGTAAAGCAAAATGAGCTGCATAAAGCGGTGGAACTTAGCCATCAAACCAGCAGTTTACCGGAAATTTGTGGCCTGGTTTGTCCGCAGGACCGGTTATGCGAAGGTTCCTGCACGCTGAAATCGCAATCCGGGGCGGTCGCCATCGGCAGCCTGGAACGCTACATCACCCAGCAGGCGTTACAGCAAGGCTGGCGACCCGATCTGAGTCAGGTGGTTCCCCGATCTGAGCGCGTGGCTATTATTGGCGCCGGCCCGGCGGGGCTGGGTTGTGCCGATATCCTTACGCGTCAGGGTTTTCAGGTTGATGTCTACGACAGGCACCCTGAAATTGGCGGATTACTGACATTCGGCATCCCCTCGTTTAAATTAAATAAAGGCAGAATTGCGCAGCGGCGGGAAATATTCAGCCAGATGGGTATCCGCTTCCACCTTAATTGTGAGCTGGGCAAGGATGTGACCTTAAATGAATTACTTACCAGCCATGATGCCATTTTTCTCGGCGTCGGCTCCTATGGGCTGGTTGGTGCCGGTCTGGCGAATGAAAATGCCGCCGGTGTGGTTCAGGCGCTCCCTTTCCTGATTGCCAATACCCGACGTGAAATGGGGCTTGCGGAGGATGCCGGCTGGCCCTGGCAGCCGATTGAGGGCAAAAACGTGGTAGTGCTGGGGGGAGGGGATTCGGCAATGGACTGTGTGCGCACTGCCATCCGCCGTCATGCATCCAGCGTAACCTGTGCCTACCGTCGCGATGAGGCCAGTATGCCGGGTTCAAAAAAAGAAGTGGTCAATGCCAGGGAAGAAGGGGTGAATATGCTGTTTAATGTTCAGCCTGAAGGGATTGAACTGGATGAAACCGGTATGGTCACGGGGGTCCGCTTAGTGCGAACGGAAATGGGATTGCCCGGCGCGGATGGCCGTCGGCGTCCGGTGACTATTCCTGATAGTGAATTTGTTTTGCCGGCCGATCTGCTGATTATGGCTTTCGGTTTTACCGCACACGCCATGCCGTGGCTGGCAGCCAGCGGCATTGATTGTGACAATAAAGGTTTAATTATCACTGAACAAAGCGGGACATTTTCCACCCGGACCTCAAATCAGCGCGTATTTGCCGGCGGAGACGCGGTGCATGGCGCTGATTTGGTCGTCACCGCAATGGAAGCCGGGCGGCGTGCCGGTAAAGAGATTATTTCTTTCCTCGGGCAGGGTTAACTGCACTTCTGCCACCGGGAAATACCATCCCGGCGCCGCGCCGGCTGATTTGGCTCCGCAACCTTGTTACCTCCGGTTGCGGAGGTCCGGCAGTAAAGGAACATCATGGCCAGTCAGGGTTTCACTGCCTGTAGCTGCGCCAGCGTCTGTTGCAAAATAGCGGCAACCTGACGTTGGATATCCTCACTGCTATGATGATACTGATGCAACTGATTACGCAGAGTATGCAGCGCCGCCATCAGCTCAGGCTCAAATTCATGGCGCTGCTCGCGCATTGCCTGATTCACCGAATCGCTCTGGCGGGAGAATAAGGCTAACTTGGCGAACAGTGCGTCTGCAAGCGACTGATTTTCGGCAAGATAGCTTTCGCCCTGCTGATTAATGGCGTAACGTTTCCGGTTGCCCTCCTGCTGAACCGTCACATAGCCGACATCCTCCATCCAGGTCAGTGCCGGATAGATGACCCCGGGGCTCGGCGTATAAAAGCCGCCGCTCTTATCGGTTAAAATTTTTATCAGTTCATAGCCATAGCTGGCCTGCTCTTTTAGCAGGTTAAGCAGCAATAATTGCAGCTCATCCGCGCCAAATTTACGGCCGCGCAGAAATGACGGGCGGTCGCGATGACCGAAATCATCACCATCGCGGCGATGTCCGCGATGGCCATCATGACGATCACCGCGTTGATCGGCATGGTGGCGGTGGCCATGCCTGGCGCGCATCGCCTGGTGCCATTCGGCGAACATCATTTCAACCATTTGTTGCTGATTATCGCCGTGGTCAAAACCGCCGGGCTGACGGTCATCTGATGGCGATTGCGGGTGACGATGGCCACCCCGGTGCTCTTTAAACATGCGATTAAACATCGTTATCTCCTTAGTGAAAGTATCTTACGACTGTATCGTAAGATATGTATTTTATATGTCTTACGATATAAAAAAGCAAGCGGGAATTTTCGCCAGCAAGGCGCGGGAGAAGGCATAAAGGCCAGTGGATTTTTTGTTTTTTGATTAACTAATTGATAGTTAATGCTTGTTTTGCTTTTTTAATCAGGCCTGTAGATCCAACGCCTCGGTGTTGGCGGCGGGTGGCAGTAAACGGCGATACAGTTGCAGATAGTCTTCGGCCATCGCGGAGGCAGAGAAACGTCGTTCGAATCTGGCCCTCACCCGGTAACGGTCAAGTGCCGCAGCTTCGCGGCAGGCAGCGACCGCCTGGGCCTCGTTTTCCACAATACTGCCGGTAATACCCGGTTCGATGATTTCAGCCACCGAGCCACGGCGCCAGGCGATCACCGGTGTGCCGCAGGCCATGGCTTCGATCATCACCAGACCGAAGGGTTCGGGCCAGTCGATGGGAAACAGCAACGCACACGCCTGACCAAGGAAATCCGCTTTCTGCCGATCGCTGATTTCACCAATAAACTCCACGCCGCCACCGGTCAGCAGAGGCTTGATCACCTGACGGAAGTAATGTTTATCCACATCGTCAACCTTGGCGGCCATCTGCAGCGGGATGCCTGCCTGACGGGCAATGGCAATCGCCCGGTCCGGACGCTTTTCCGGCGATATCCGGCCAAGAAAAGCCAGATAGCCCGCGCGCGGTGTGGCGGTAAAGGTATAGTGCGCGGGGTCGAGACCATGCCAGACGGTGCCCGCCCAGTTGGCGCCGGGTAATGGCTCGCGCTGAGCATCAGATATGGATACCAGAGGATATTGCCACCAGCGGCGGAATGCGGCGGGCAGATCGCTGATATCCAGCCGGCCATGCAGTGTCGTCAGTGTCTTCGCCGCTATCCGTTCAAAGAACGGAAAATGCAGGATATCGGTATGGAAATGCAGCACATCGAATTCGCCGGCGCGCTGTTGCAGTTCGTCAAACATCACAAAGTGCGCGGCCAGCGCGGATTTCAGCAACGTTGGATCGAGACGTAGCGCCCGATCGCGGCAGACATGCAGCCGGGCCAGGGTATGGCTATCGCCGGAGGCGAACAACGTAACATCATGTCCTTTTCTCACCAGGGTATCGGCGAGGACAGCGACAATACGTTCGGTGCCGCCATACATTACCGGGGGAACGGCCTCATTCAGTGGTGCAATTTGCGCAATTTTCATAACACTTTTCCCACACCGGCAAGCAGTGATCAGCGCAGCAAGTAATTACTGAAAAAATAGGAGAGAGGTGCTGACTTTTCAATACCTTGTGAACGGGCTGGCGGTTAATACAATATTGAGGTTTAGCGCTGACGGCTTTCGCGCCGTGACCATTGAAGCGGCAGGTTTTTCTGCTGATGGCGGGAAGTGATGGCTGCTGATTTGCCGGCAGATAATAGCGGGTTTAAATAATTTCTTATGCCTCTGGTCGGGATAAATCGCATTCTTCAGCGACAGTTGCGCGCTGTTATACGCATTCCATTAGACGATAATAAAGATCCGTTTCCGGCAGACATAAAGGTATGCTTATCGACGACCAGTAGTAGCAATAATTTCCCGGGAGAGAAAGAGTATGAAACAAGGACCACTGGAACTCGATGAGCTGGACTGGCTGGATAGCACACTGCTGAAGTACACCAATGAACACGCCATCCTTGATGCCTCTGAACTGGATGGTTTACTGACCGCCATTCTTTCAGGCCCGAATCCGGTTATGCCCGGTGAGTGGTTAATGGCGCTGTGGGGCGGAGAGGAAAATGCGCCGGTCTGGGAATCGGAACAGGAACTGAAGCGTTTTATGGATCTCTGCTTCCAGCATATGAACGATATTGCTGAGCGGCTGAATGGCTATCCCGATCAGTTCGAACCGCTGTTTGGCACCCATGTCATTGATGATGAGGAATTCACCATCCTGGAGCAGTGGTGTTTTGGCTATATGCGCGGTGTGGCGCTTGATGACTGGTCACAACTGCCGGAGTCACTTAAGCCTTCGCTTGAGGTGATTGCCCTGCATGGCCTGGAAGAGAATTTCCCGAAACTCGATGATATGACGCACGAAGACTTTGTGCGCGATATTGAGGGGGTACGGCTGGCGGCGCTCAGACTGCATGCCCACTGGCTTAGCCAGCGTTCAACCATGCATTAAGTATCCTGCGGCAGCGTGAATCACATCCCTGTGGTTCACGCTACGCAGTCAGCTAAGACTGCAGAATATTACGCTGCTTATTTCGCGCAGCCAGCACACTGATTACGGCAGGTGATCTGCTGAAAGAAGTCATTACCTTTATCATCCACCAGGATAAAGGCCGGGAAGTTTTCCACCGTGATCTTCCAGATCGCTTCCATCCCCAGTTCAGGATAGGCGATACACTCCAGACTCTTGATACTCTGCTGCGCCAGTACTGCCGCCGGGCCACCGATACTGCCGAGATAAAAGCCGCCATGCTTATGGCAGGCATCGGTCACTTGCTGGCTACGGTTGCCTTTGGCCAGCATGATCATGCTGGCGCCGTGTGACTGCAGCAGATCAACATAGGAGTCCATGCGTCCTGCGGTCGTCGGGCCAAGCGAACCGGAAGCATAACCTTCAGGCGTTTTGGCTGGTCCGGCATAATAGATTGGATGATCTTTAACATATTGCGGCAGCTCTTCGCCGCGATCCAGACACTCTTTCAGCTTAGCGTGGGCGATATCGCGCGCCACCACAATGGTGCCGCTGAGAGAGAGGCGGGTAGAGACCGGCCAGGCAGAGAGTTGTTGCAGGATCTCGGCCATTGGACGATTAAGATCGATATTTACCGCTTCGCCTTCACCGGCTTCGCGTAACGCTTGTGGAATATACTGGCCTGGATTATGTTCCATTTTTTCCAGCCAGATACCATCGCGGTTAATTTTGGCTTTAATATTACGGTCGGCGGAACAGGAAACCCCCATACCGACCGGGCAGGATGCCCCGTGGCGTGGCAGACGGATGACGCGCACGTCGTGAACAAAGTATTTACCGCCAAACTGCGCGCCCAGCCCCAGATTCTGCGCCGCTTCCAGCAGTTCCTGCTCCAGTGCGGTATCGCGGAATGCCTGGCCATGTTCATTGCCCTCATGAGGCAACTCATCATAATAGTGAGTCGACGCCAGTTTTACCGTCTTGAGGGTGGCATCTGCGGATGTGCCGCCGACAACAAAGGCCACATGGTAAGGCGGGCAGGCCGCGGTGCCGAGGCTACGCATCTTATCCACCAGGTAATCTTTCAGTTTACCCGGGCTGAGTAACGCTTTGGTTTCCTGATACAGATAGGTTTTATTCGCTGAACCGCCGCCTTTGGCCATACATAAAAACTTGTACTCATCGCCATCGACGCTGTAGAGGTCAATTTGCGCCGGCAGGTTGGTACCGGTGTTCACTTCGGTATACATATCCAGCGCGGCATTCTGCGAATAGCGCAGGTTGTCTTCAATATAGGTGTTATACACCCCGCGCGACAGGGCGGCTTCATCGCCACCACCGGTCCAGACGCGCTGGCCTTTTTTACCCATAATAATCGCGGTGCCGGTATCCTGACAGGTCGGCAGAATGCCTCTGGCGGCAATTTCTGAATTGCGCAGGAATTGCAGAGCGACATATTTGTCGTTTTCGCTGGCTTCCGGGTCATGCAGAATGGCGGCAACTTGTTTCTGATGGGCGGGGCGTAGCATAAACGAGGCATCGTGGAAGGCGTGTTGCGCCAGCAGGGTAAGGGCCTGAGGATCGACTTTCAGTATCTGCTGGCCTTCAAATTCTACTACTGAGACATAATCTTTGCTGATCAGCGAATACTCGGTATCGTCCGCAGCAAGCGGGAAAGGCGCCTGATAATGGAAAGCTTTATTCGACATTTTTCTCTCACTTAATAATCAATAATTTAAATTTTCCAGCAATCTGTGGGCATTCGCCTGAATCCGATGGTTATTATCATTTTCAGTAGTGCGATGCAAAATCAGGCGAATGGCGACTTTCCGGTTCTTATACAGCCGTTGCTGAAGGGGCGGACACCGTGCCCGCCCCATCGCTATCAGAACATCATTGTCATCCACGGATAGCCGATGAAAATCAGTGCAGCCAGGAAGATGGCGCCAAAAATAGTCCCCAGACGCCAGTAATCCTTGGTCGGCAGATAGCCGCTGCCGTAATAAATCGGGCTTGGGCCGGTGCCATAAGGAGTGATAATACCCATTACGCCGAGAGAGGTCACCAGCAGCAGACAGAACACCATCATATTCATGCCCGGAATGGTGGCCGCAATGGTCAGCACCGCAGGCAGCAACGCAGTGGTATGTGCGGTGGTGCTGGCGAACAGATAGTGCAACAGGTAAAAGGCCAGTAACAGGACGATGGTTGCGGTGCCCGGCGCGATGCCGCTCATTAACACCCCGCCTTCTTTACCCAGCCAGCTGATAAAACCGGTAGAGGAGAGACCATCGGCCAGCGCTACCAGGGTGGCGAACCAGACAAAGGTATTCCATGCCGGTTTATTACCGGTGATGTCATTCCACTCCAGCACGCCGGTCCACAGCATCAGGGTAACCACCAGCAATGCAGCCAGTGCCGGTTCAATCCAGCTGGAGGCGAAGATCCACATAACCAGCGCAAAGCAGACAAACACCAGCAGCAGAATTTCATTGCGTGACAGTTTGCCGAGTTTTTCCAGCTCCTGCTGCGCCCAGCGTGGCACTTCATCATTCACTTTAACTTCAGGCGGATACAGCCAGTAGGCCAGCAACGGCATGGTCAGCAGCAGCAGCGCGCCCAGCGGCAGGAAGGCGATAAACCAGCTGCCCCAGCTAATATCGATGCCAACGGTGCTTTTTACCAGCGCCAGCGCCAGCAGATTCGGCGCCAGTGCCGACAGGAACATTGAGCTGTTGATACAGGTTGCGGTAATTGCCACCCACATCAGATAAGAGCCGATCTTACGCGCGCTCGGGTCGTTAGGCTTGGAGCCATACAGCGGCGGCAGGTTGGCGATAATCGGATAAATGGTACCGCCACTGCGCGCGGTGTTGGATGGCGT
Organism: Pantoea sp. B65; assembly: GCF_047308185.1. Lineage (NCBI taxonomy): Bacteria > Pseudomonadati > Pseudomonadota > Gammaproteobacteria > Enterobacterales > Erwiniaceae > Pantoea > Pantoea sp. B65. Next base: position 40,836 of record NZ_JAHXPU010000043.1, on the reverse strand, counting down.
AAAGGGCGCCAGCAACAGATCGGCGAAGGTGATGGCGTAGCCCAGCGTCAGACTGCGGCGACCGAGATATTTCACCAGAATCAGCGCCAGACGGCGACCGAAACGCGTTTTATCGTAGCCGGCAGCAAACATAAAGGCGCCAAAGATCAGCCATACCGTCGAGTTGCCAAATCCGCTCACCGCCCATTTAAACGACTGGCCGGCGAGTTTGAATTTAGGATCGGCCAGCTGTGCCGGGCTAAACAACAGCCACTGTGAACACAAGGCGATAACCACCACGCCGGTCAGACCAATCACCGCACCGGGTAACGGTTCGAAGATCAGGCCAACAATCACACCGACGAAGATGGCGAAGAAATGCCATGCGTAGGGCTCCAGTCCGTCAGGTACCGGCACCAGTAATAATAAAATGGCAATCACTGCCGGTGATAGCATAGAGAGTAGTTTTTTCATTTTCCCACTGGCAGGAGCACCTGCCGGCTCTTTCGGGGTGGACATAGTAACGTTTGTCATAGTTCAATCGTCTTTAAGAGTTGATAATTCTTTTTTGTGCAAGAGAATAGTCTGCTTTTTTTAGTTATTTAACTTTTTAAAGTTAAATAATGGCAGTGGCTACACTCGTCCCCTTACAATTATTCTTGTCAGCTAAAGTGATACGTTATTACGGCTGTTTATATATTTATATAATGCGACTTTTATATAAAATACCGTTGATCCTGATCAACAAACTACATTGATAAAGCTTTTTTTGAAAAGCGAAGCGGTTAGCCTGAGGTCGTACCTGCTGCTTGCCGGCTTGATAAACCACTACCCGCATGACTAATTTAACTTAGAATTTATCTCTGATAATTTTACTCTTTGATTTTATATGTAAATTTGCAATAAGTAGATAAAGACAAGTTTATTGTAATTAGTTAATTAACTAATGTTATTCATGCAGATCTAAAAAAACAATTATATTTATCTTATGACTTCGGTAAAGAATGAAAATTAATAAAATAATAAACCGATAACAAATTTAAAGTATATGCAACATTATAAATTATGGAGACGCTTATTATGAGCATCAACGATCGGATATTAACGCCGTTTACTTTACCAAATGGGGTCGAGCTGAAAAATCGCCTGCTGATGGCCCCGATGACTACCTGTACCGGTATCAATAACGGTATGGTGAGCCCTGAGCTGGTGGAGTACTACCGGGTACGTGCTGGCAGCATTGGCGCGGTCATTGTCGAATGCTGTTTTATCGATGATAAAGGTCTGGCTTTCCCTGGGGCAATTGGTATTGACCATGACGACAAAGTTGCCGGTCTGGCGCAAATCGCCGCGGCGATTAAAGGTCAGGGATCTAAGGCTATTCTGCAGATTTACCATGGCGGCAGGATGGTGGAGCCGGAGCTGATTGGGGGGAACTCTCCGGTTGGGCCGAGTGCCATCGCCGCGCCGCGCGAAGGGGCTGCTAAGCCGCTGGCGCTGACTGGCGAACAGGTGGATTACACTATTTACCAGTTTGGCGAAGGGGTTCGTCGCGCCATTGAAGCCGGTTTTGACGGTGTGGAAATCCACGGCGCCAATACTTACCTGATTCAGCAGTTCTACTCACCACACTCCAACCAGCGTACCGACCACTGGGGCGGCAGTCGCGATAACCGCACCCGCTTCCCGCTGGCGGTGCTGGATATCACCCACAGCATGGCCCGCCAGTACGCCGATCCTTCCTTTATTATCGGCTATCGTTTCTCGCCGGAAGAGCTGGAAGAGCCGGGTATCCGTTTTGCCGATACCATGTACCTGCTGGAAAAATTGGCGCAGCGCGGCCTGGATTACCTGCACTTCTCAATGGGATATTTCCTGCGTCCATCGATTGTCGATACTCAGGACCCGGCGCCGCTGATCGAAAAATATATTGCCATGCGCTCTGCTGAACTGGCCCGCGTGCCGGTGATGGGTGTCGGCGGCGTGGTTAATAAAACCGATACCGATATGGCGCTGGAACATGGCTATGATCTGGTGGCCGTCGGTAAAGCATGTATTGCCTATCCGGACTGGACCGATCGTATTGCCAGCCAGCAAACACTTGAGTTGTTCATTGACAGCACTAAGCGTGAAGAGCTGACTATCCCGGAACCACTGTGGCGCTTCTCGCTGGTCGACGCGATGATCCGCGATATGAGCCTGTCGTCGAAGAAATTCAAAGCCGGCGTGTTTCAGGAGAAAGTGCAGACCGATGATGACAGCCAGCCGGTGATCAACGTCAGCCTTGAGACCGATCGTATTACCGACGTGACGCTGCAGCCGGATGCCAGTCTGGATGTCGCCTTTGTTACCAGCTTCGAAACTATCCGTAGCCGTATTCTTGATGCTAACAGTCCGCATGTGGATGCGGTCAGCGGCGCCACGACCCAGAGCGAATCGGTGAAGAAAGCGGTGGCAAAAGCGCTGGCGAAATCCTGTAAAGCGCAGATTCTGGAAGAGGGCGGTAACCCGGCCGCGTCACAAAACTACGATGTGGTGGTGATCGGTAGCGGTGGAGCCGGTCTGGCGGCTGCGATTCAGGCCAGCGATGATGGCGCGCGGGTGCTGGTTATCGAGAAAATGTCAGGCATTGGTGGTAACACCATTAAAGCCTCTGCCGGAATGAACGCGGCGGAAACCCGTTTCCAGAAGCTGAAAGGCATTGTCGACAGCAAAGAGTGGTTCTATCAGGAAACCCTGAAAGGCGGTAACTACAAAAATAATACCGTCTTGCTGAATCGATTCGTGGAGCAGGCGCCACTGGCGGTAGAGTGGCTGGCGGATCGCGGTATTGAGCTGAACGATATCACCATTACCGGTGGTATGAGTGTTGACCGTACTCACCGTCCGGCTGATGGCTCGGCGGTGGGTGGCTACCTGATCAGCGGACTGGTGAAAAACCTCAATAAACGCAATATTGATGTGATGCTGGATACGTCCGTTACCGAGATCCTTTATCAGCAGGGCGTGGTTACCGGTGTCCGCGTGCTTAATGAGGACCAGGAACAGCTGACGATTGTCAGTAAAAGCGTGGTGGTCGCCAGTGGTGGCTTCAGTGCCAACAGCGAGATGGTGGTAAAATACCGTCCGGAGCTGGCCGGTTTTGTCACCACCAACCATAAAGGCGCCACCGGTAGCGGTATCGCCCTGCTGGAACAGATTGGCGCCGGAACGGTGGATATGGGCGAGATCCAGATCCATCCAACGGTAGAACAGACCACATCCTATCTGATTTCCGAATCGATTCGTGGTGGCGGTGCTATTCTGGTGAACCAGAACGGTCAGCGTTTCTTTAATGAGATGGAAACCCGTGACAAAGTCTCGGCGGCGATTATTAACCTGCCAGAAAAATACGCTTATATTGTCTTTGATGAGCAGGTCCGACTGAAAAACAAGGCAGCGGATGAATATCTGGCGCGTGGCTTTGTGATCAGCGCCGATACGCCACAGGCACTGGCTGCTGAGCTGAATATCGATCCGCAGACATTGCAGGCGACACTGGCGCGTTACAGTGGCTTTGTTGAGGCACAGTGCGATAGCGACTTTGGTCGTAGCAGCGCCCTGCGTCATCCTGTCAATCAGGGGCCATTCTACGCGATTCGTATTGCCCCGGGTGTGCATCACACCATGGGCGGCGTGGTGATTAATGCCGATAGCGCGGTGTTGGATAGCCAGAACCAGGTGATTAACGGCGCATTTGCCGCCGGTGAAGTTGTCGGTGGCCTGCATGGCAACAACCGTATCGGCGGGAATGCGGTTGCCGATATTATTATCTTTGGTATTCAGGCGGGTAATCAGGCAGCATCGTACGCACTGCGGTAAGCGCAGAACCAGCCTGCGACAGCATCATGCTGTCGCAGGGCTGATAACCTTCTTTTTAAGGTGGCCGCCATGCAGACCGAGGATCGGATTTACGCCTACTCCGCCGTATTAATGGGATCACCCATTCTCCTTAAGCTCTTTAGCGACAATCAATCTCTGGCTGCGCAGGTGTTTGGCCTGATTAAGCAACTGGAAGATCTGTTAACCGTCAATCGTCCACACTCCGAAGTCATGTCGATCAATCACGCGGCAGGCAGCCATCCGGTTAGCGTCAGCGAACCGGTATTTAACCTGATCAAACGCGCCAGAGCCGTCAGTCTGTTACCGGGTAGTTGTTTTAATTTCACCATCGGCCCGCTGGTTAAACGCTGGAAAATCGGTTTTCACGGCGATACGGTGCCGCCCGCCAGTGAATTGCAGGCGTTGCTGGCGCTGACCGATGCGCATCAGGTAATCCTCAATGAACAGGAGCGTTCGGTGTGGCTGGCAATGGCTGGAATGGAGATCGATCTCGGTGCGATTGCAAAAGGCTATATTGCCGATGTGATTAAAAACTTCCTTCAGCAGCAGCAGGTGACTCAGGCGCTGATCAATCTGGGCGGTAATGTTCATACCCTCGGCAGCGGTTGGTCAATCGGTTTAAAAAAGCCCTTTAGCGATCCCGATGCGTTAATTGGGGTTATTGAGGTGGCTAACAAGTCAGTGGTGACTTCCGGCATCTATGAACGCTATTTTGAGCGCGAGGGGCGGCGTTATCACCATATTCTCGATCCGCGCACCGGCTATCCGTTAGATAACGAACTGCTTAGCGTGACGATTATTTCTGATGACTCGCTTGATGGCGATATCTATACCACCTTGATTTATGGCATGGGAGTCGAAGGGGGGCTGGCTTATCTGGCCGGGCTGCCGCACATTGAAGCCATTCTGGTCACGCAAGCGAAGGAGGTGATCCTCTCTTCGCAGCGGCAGTTTAGTTTCAGATTACTGGATGATGAATATCATCTGCGCTAACCGATAGCGTTCAGCTAGCAGTACTGTTTCAATAAGGCATGATGATCGGCCTGCAGGTGGTACAGATAGACCGGGCGGCCGGTAACGCCATAATGGATATTGGTCAGCAGAATATTAATCTGCGCCAGATAGATCAGGTATTTCCGGCAGGAGACGCGCGAAATATTCACCGCGCTTGCCAGCTGATCGGTGGAGAATTCGCTATCGGGATGGTTATCGATCCACTGACAGATGGTGCGCAGGGTCTGCACCGTTAATCCTTTTGGCAGGCGTTTATTGTCGGCGACAATCGGATTACTGCCGTGTATCAACTGGTCGACGTCAGACTGCTCATAATATTGCTGGCTATCCATCAGTCGCTTTTTCTTACGCCAGCCGGTGAGCGCTTCTTCAAAGCGTGGGAACTGAAACGGCTTGATTAAATAGTCCACCACGCCATATTGCAGTGATTTTTTGATGGTGACGGCATCCGCCGCCGAAGAGATCACAATCACATCCACCGGTCGCCCGGCATGACGCAGCTCCGGCAATAAATCCAGACCATTATCTCCCTGCATATAGACATCCAGCAGGATCAAATCTATCGGCGCGGGGGGATTTAACACCATGCTTTTTGCCTGCTGTAGCGTCGAGGCGGTACCACAGCAGGTAAAGCCGGGGATCTGGCCGATATAGCAGCGGTTTAATTCCGCTACCATCGCATCATCATCTACTACTAACACGTTGATCATGGGCTCATCCTCTCCCCATCCCAGGGAAGTTGAACTAAAAATTGGGTATATACGCCAGGTTCGGACTCTACCATAATCGTGCCTCCCAGGCTTTCAACTTGCTGTTTGGCGAGAAATAAGCCTACGCCACGATCCTCCCCTTTCGACGAGAAACCTTTCGCAAAAATCGCCTGAATATGCTCGGGCAGAATGCCGGGGCCGTCATCACTGACTTCACAGGTCAGCCAGTTCTGCTGGTAATGCAGTAATACTGTCACTTCGCCATCCGGCTGCTGGTGCATGGCATCCAGCGCGTTCTCAATCAGATTACCCAACACGGTAATCAGCGCGGCGGTCTGTTGTTCATTATCGTTATCCGGCACCTGACTTTCATCGCTCAGGGTTAAGATATGACCGGTATCACCCGCGCGGTTAATTTTGCCGAGCAAAAATCCGGCTATCACCGGCGACTTGATTTTTAGCAACAGGGAGCCGATTTCCGTCTGATAGTTATTGGCGGTTTTCAGAATATAATCTTCCAGCTGGGTATAACTCTTCATATGCAGCAAACCGAGAATAACGTGCAGCTTATTCATAAACTCGTGAGAACGCTCACGCAGGGCATCGGCATAATTCACCATCCCGCTCAGGCGCTGCATCAGCTGATGGATCTCGGTCTTATCACGGAAAGTACAAATTGCCCCGATAATGGCGTTGTTGCTGCGCACCGGCACGGTATTACTCAGGATACGCCGACCCTTAAAATTAATCTCTTCATCACGCCGGGCAATACCGGTGCGTAATACCTCACGCAGATTAATCATCACCGGCCATGTCTGCCCGACATTATCTGCCGCCAGCGGCTCATGGTTTTCGCTTTCACGAAACATACTGCGGGCAGTCTGATTGATCAGCGTAACATGCTCATGATCATCGACCGCGATTACCCCTTCTTTAATCGATTGCAGCATGGCCTGCCGTTGCTCAAACAGACGGGATATTTCATACGGTTCAAAGCCGAACATGATCCGTTTTAACATTTTCACCAGGCACCAGATACCCAGCGATCCGAACAGCGCGCCGAAGAATACCGTCCAGAGGATACTCCAGCGACTGTCATTGACCCGTACCGCCACACTGCTGAGGGAAATACCGATGGCCACTACGCCAATCTGCCGGTGCTGGGTATCGTATACCGGGGTAAACACCCGCAGCGCCTCCACCAGTACTCCATGGTTAACCGAGGTGTTCTCATTACCGAGTAGCGTCGGGTTGATATCTTCGCCGATAAAACGATGACCAATCACATCCGGATTGGGGTGCGATAAACGGATGCCATCCATATTGGTGACCACCACAAACAGCAGATCATTGCGTTTTTGCACTGCCTGCGCCAGCGCCTGAATCTGACCGCCATTGGCCGGATTCAGCAGTGCCTGCTGCACCTGCGGCGAGTCGGCCAGCGTTCTGGCGACGGCGAAAGCTTTATCTTTCTGTCCCTGATAAGTGACCTCACTGATCTGGAAGAAATAGAGCAAATGGACCACCAGCAACAGCGAGGCAAGCACGGAGCTCACCATCAGTGTGACGGAGGTACTGAGTTTAATCGGCTGCTTGCGCACCGGATGGGATTGCTGTGTATCGCTCATTGGGTCCCCGGCGAGAAAAATCCAGAGTCTCTATTATCACTGATGCGGGGGATTTGGAGAAGCAAACGGGCAGGTAAATAAGTCGCTGCTTTATGAGGACAATCAAAGAGAGGTGCGTTTGTGTCCGTAGCGTAGCGAAAGAAACAGGCCAGCCTGAGCTGGCCTGTGGCGCTGGTGCGGATTTATGGCAGCGCGTAAGCAATAACGTAGTCACCGCGATCCGGAGACTGGCGTCCGCCGCCCGCTGAAATCAGGATGTACTGCTTACCGTCTTTCGGCGAAACATAACTCATCGGCCCACCCTGACTGCCGACCGGCAGACGGGCTTTCCACACTTCCTTGCCGGTGGAGGCATCGAAAGCGCGCAGATAGTAGTCCTGGGTGCCGGCGATAAAGACTAAGCCGCCCTGGGTTGCCAGAGTACCGCCGAGGGTTGGCATACCGATTGGCAATGGCGCGTGCATTTTGATACCAAAAGGACCGGTATCCTGTACCGTACCCACCGGCACCTGCCAGACAATTTTCTGGGTTTTCATATCAATGGCAGAAAGCGTACCAAATGGCGGTTTCTGACAGGGAATGCCCACCGCGGACAGGAAGCGGTTTTTATTGACTTCATACGGCGTGCCTTTCAGCGGCACTGCACCCATCCCGGTATTAACCGATTCGCCACCATTGCTGGCTTTGGCGTCTTTGGTTTTCGCCGGGATCATCTGTACCCACAGACCCAAACGCATATCATTGACGAAAATATAATGATTATTTGGATCGGTCGACATGCTGCCCCAGTTCATACCACCCAGTGAACCCGGGAAGCTAAGGGACTTATCCGTATCCGGTACCGTAAACAGACCATCGGTACGCATGGATTTGAAGTCGATACGGCACGCCAGCTGGTCAAATGGCGTGGCGCCCCACATATCGGACTCTTTCAGCGCCTGATTGCCGATTTGCGGCATGCCGGTGGAGAATGGCTGCGTTTTCGAGTACTGCTCATTCGGGATATGGCCAGTTTTGACTGGCAGCTCTTCGACTTTGGTCAGCGGCTTGCCGGTCAGACGATCGAGCACAAAGATCATGCCGGTTTTACCGCCGATAACCACCGCGGGTTTGCTGGTGCCATCGGGTTGCGGGAAGTCGATCAGGCTCGGCTGCATCGGTAAGTCGAAGTCCCACAGATCGTTATGTACCGTCTGATAAACCCACTTCTCTTTGCCGGTAGTCGCATCAAGAGCCAGCACTGACGCGCCATACTTATGATCCAGCGGCGTACGATTGGCGCCCCACAGGTCAACAGAGGAACTTCCCATTGGAATGAACACGGTGTTCATCTTCGGGTCATAGGACATTGGCGCCCAGGAGTTTGGCGTACTGCGGGCATACGTCTGGCCCGGGTTCAGTACCGCATTCGGGTCAACATTACCCGGGTCAAACGCCCAGCGAACCTGGCCGGTAATCACATCAAAGCCACGCAGTACGCCGCCTGGCATATCGGTCTGCACGTTATCCGCGACACGGCCGCCTACCACTACCGTGGTACCCGCTAAGGTTGGCGCACTGGTCAGCTGATATTTCGGATCCTGCGCGTCGCCAAGGCCAGCTTTCAGATCAACGATGCCTTTATTGCCGAAGTTTTCACAAAACTCACCGTTATCCGCATTGATGGCAATCAGACGGGCATCGATGGTGTTCATCAGAATACGGCGCTGGCAGCTATCACCAGCCGGCAGGATCGCCGGGGTGACCGGCGTGGAATCCGGTACATCTGGCTGAGTCAGTGGTTTGGTGGCATCGAAATAAGCCAGTCCACGGCAGCGGTTCCAGACTTCTGCCTGGGCGTTGATTTCACGTTTCCAGATTTGCTTGCCGCTGTCGGCTGCCACGGCAATCACATTGTTATGTGGCGTACAGAGGTAGAGGGTATTGCCAACCTGCAGGGGCGTCTGCTGATCTTCCGCTCCGTTACCCGTTGGGCTAATCGGCGTATCGCCGGTATGGAAGGTCCAGGCAACTTGTAAATTTTTCACATTGTCGCGCGTAATTTGGTCCAGCGCCACAAAACGGCTGCCGCCCGGGGTGTTGCCGTAGTTATCCCAGTCTTTCTGGACTTTGCTTTTATCCACCGGCACCAGCGGCAGCGGTTCGCCGTTAAAGGCTACCGTGGGGTGCGGCTGGAACATCTGGAAAAAGGTGGCAATCATACCCACGGCTAACAGCGCCGCGAGGGTATAAGAGGCTTTTGCCAGTGGCTGCTTACCTTCACGCTTACGCAGCGCAGGCCAGCTGATGAAGGCCAGTAGCATCAGCCCTGCCGGCACCATCAGGCGTGACACCAGCGGCCAGAAATCCCAACCGGCATCAACCAGCGACCAGATTAAGGTGCCGACGAACGCCAGCAGCAACAGCAGTACAGCGGATGATTTACGGCGGAAAAACTGAATTGCCGAGAGGACGATCACCGCACCGGCAATTAAGAAATACCCACTGCCGCCGAGCGAAATAAGCTTGCCGCCGCCGATAACGAAGAACAGCCCGACGGCAAGGAGTATCAGCCCGAACAGCACTGACCAGATGCTCAGCCCTTTACCGGGACGAGCGGAATTTTCTGCCATAACACAAACTCCCCTAAAAAAATAAATCGTTCCCGGCCACAAATTCATCTCTTTTAGCCACAGAAAAACCGCCATGGCTGTAGCTGGAAACTGTTTTGTAATGGCTTTATTGGGCGCGAATGAGACAGAACAAAGCCGGTTCTGTGGTTCATGTGGTCAACACAGTATTGTCAGAAAATTCCTGGTTCGCCACACCGCGGCAGAATTGTACCATTTGATACATAAGATGTGAACGTTGATAACGGCTGACTTACCCGGCTATAGCATTTTTGCTACAATTCAAACAGTTATTATAGGGATAAGGCAACGCAGCGGTTTGTGTGGTCTGATGGCTGTAGGGGCGTGGTTTGTTCTGTAGGCACGGCAACGGGAGCCATAAATGGCCCCGGTTCGATGTTAATATGGCGGTATTACTGCTTAGTCGGGGGCTTTTTGTGCCAGCAACGTGGCGAAACGCAGCCTGATGCGGTTACCGGCCGCATCGGTTTTATGCAACTGACCGACGTCCTCATTATATTTAATGATCTCCCAGCCGGCATAACGGGCTGGCAGTTCGCCCGATCTGAAGGTGAATGAGAAGGGCATCGGGCACGGATAATCTTCGCTATCCATCGCGGCGACAATCAGGTTATAGCCGCCTGGCGCGGTACACTGCTGCATATTCTCAATCAGCGCCGGGATGCGCTCCGGGTTGAGAAACATAAACACCACCGTAGAGAAAATAAAGTCATAGCGGCCGTCGAAACGGATGCTGTTAAGATCCTGCACGGCGGTGGTGATCCCCGCCAGATGTTCCGCCGCAATCAGCTGATTAACGCCATCAATACCGACGATATTTTTATCCCAGGCGCTAACTTCAAATCCTTTTAGCTTCAGATAGAGCGCATTGCGGCCCGCGCCGCAGCCGAGATCCAGCGCTTTACCTGGCGTCATCTGCTGTGCCGCTGCCACCACTTCCGAATGGGGGGCGGTCAGCTGGTACTTTTTGCTAAAGTACTCTTCCGCCGTGCAGTAAAAGGCCAGCTGACACTGCATATCGCTGGAGCAAGCGGCGATGCGATGCCACTGTTGCGGCTCAACCAACGGCGTAGCGCTCTGCGGGGTGAAGTGCAGTAACTCAGTGGTATCACCGGATGCCGTCATCATGGCGAATGTCAGCGAGCCTTGCAGGATAGTTAGTTTTGCCCAGCTTCCGGGCTGGGTGTTGTGTTGTTGTGTGAAGCTGTGCGGCAGCGTGCTGCTGTTCCATACCGGCATGGTTTTATAGAGCAATAATTCTTTCATCGGCGGTTCCTGCTGGCGGATTGCCGGGCGCTGAGAGCCCGGCAACGGCGCGAGAGTGGAGTTAAAAGGGTAAATTTATGCCGCTACTTCGGTACCAGGTGACGTCACTGGCGTAGCCGGCGAAGGCAGTGCCCATTCAGCGGCGATTTTGCGCCCGTGCGCCCGGCATTGTTCCAGAGCTGGCGCATCCGGCCGCCACTTAATTTTCAGCGCCAGGGCAATATCAAAGCCGGCATCCATCAGCCGTGTCTGGACGCGATCCACCGCGCCGCCCGCCCAGCCATAGCTGCCAAAAGCGGCGGCCTTTTTATTACGAAAACGCAGGCCAGCCAGCTCTTCAAGCATGCCGGCGACTTTTGGCATCATCACGTTATTCATAGTGGATGAACCCACCAGCAGACCTTTTGAACGGAAGATTTGCGTCAGGATCTCATTCTTATCATGGCGGGCAATATTGTAGATTTTCACCGCCACGCCGGGATCGGTATCATGAATACCCTGCGCGATAGCGTCAGCCATCATGCGGGTATTGGCTGACATGGTGTCATAGATAATGGTGATGCGGTCTTGCTGGTAATCCGCTGCCCACTCCAGATATTGACTGACGATTTGCGCCGGATTGTCGCGCCATACGACGCCGTGGGAGGTGGCAATCATCGCCAGCGGCAGGTTAAAGCCGAGGATCTCGTTAATTTTCAGTGTGACCAGCCGGCTGAACGGCGTCAGAATATTGGCATAGTAACGGGCGCACTGTTCATACAGTTCGATCTGATTCACTTCATCATTAAACAGATGTTCATCACAATAGTGCTGACCGAAGGCATCGTTGCTGAACAGCACCGCATCGTCGGTAATATAGGTCATCATACTGTCTGGCCAGTGCAGCATCGGCGTTTCAATAAAAATCAGTTGCTTGCCATTACCGATATCCAGTCTGTCGCCGGTTTTTACCGTTCTGAACTGCCATTCCGGGTGATGATGATGGCCGTTAATCGAGTCAACCGCATTGGCGGTACAATAGATCGGGGTATGCGGGATGAGCGCCATCAGTTCGGTTAATGCCCCCGCGTGATCCTCTTCGGCATGATTAATCACGATATAATCGATAAGATTGAGGTCGATCTCCTGTTGCAGGTTGGCGACAAAATCGCGACTGAATTTCTGGTCAACCGTATCGATCAACACATTGCAGCCCTCGCGGATCAGATAGCTGTTATAGCTGCTACCCTGGTGTGTTTTGTATTCGGTGCCGTGAAAGTCACGGATTTCCCAGTCCCGTTGTCCGACCCAACTGATATTGTTCTTAACCTGCATAGCCATAACCGCATCCTTGAAAAGTGAAAGTTGAACTTCCTCTTAATTAGCAAACGGTGTGCCATATTATATCTAATTGAATTAAAACAACTTAAAATAGATATTAGTCAATTTGACAATGGGTTATTATTGTCAAATTGACTTTAACTGTGTCGCAATGACAAAACGTCGGAATGACAAAACATGAGCCTGTCGATTCAGTCCCTTGCCAGTATTGCCATTGAACTCCAGCGCGGTCTCTCCGGGCGCGACCGCTTTCAGCGCCTGATCGGCAGCATGCGGGCGTTACTCAAATGCGATGCCTCGGCGCTGCTGCGATATGAAAATCAGCTGTTCCGGCCGCTGGCGATTGATGGTCTGTCGCCGGATGTGCTGGGGCGACGTTTTACCCTTGCCGCTCATCCGCGTCTTGAAGCCATTGCCCGGGCCGGAAATGTGGTGCGTTTTCCGGCTGACAGCCAGTTAGCCGATCCCTACGATGGCCTGATTCCTGGACATGACCAGTTAAAAGTCCATGCCTGCATTGGTCTGCCGCTGTTTGCCGATCAGCAACTGATCGGCGCGCTGACCTTTGACAGTCTCAATCCGGCGCAGTTTGACGGATTCAGCGATGACGAACTCTGGCTGCTCGGCGCGCTGGCGTCCTCCGCGCTCAATAATGCGCTGCTGGTGGAGGCGCTGGAGAATCAGGCGTTGCCTGCGGCCGGTATGCCCGCGCCGGGACAACCGCATCCCCGGCGTAGCGAGGAGGAGATGGTGGGGCTCTCCGCACCGTTGCAGCAACTGCGGCATGAAATAGCGGTGGTCGCCGGGTCCGATTTGAATGTGCTGATCACCGGTGAAACCGGGGTCGGTAAAGAGCTGGTCGCCAATGCCATCCACCGTTTATCACCGCGCGCCGATAAGCCGCTGGTGTATCTGAACTGTGCGGCGCTGCCGGAAAGCGTGGCGGAAAGTGAGCTGTTCGGTCATGTCAAAGGGGCGTTTACCGGCGCGATACATAACCGCACCGGCAAGTTTGAAATGGCTGACAACGGCACGCTATTACTGGATGAAATCGCTGAACTGTCACTGGTGCTGCAGGCCAAATTACTGCGCGTTATTCAGTATGGCGACCTGCAACGGGTGGGCGATGACAGCAGTAAACGGGTCAATGTGCGTATTCTCGCCGCCACCAACTGCGATTTAAAGCAGGCGGTGCTGGCGGGACGCTTTCGGGTTGACCTGTTCCACCGGTTAAGTGTTTTTCCGCTGAATGTCCCGCCGTTGCGCGAAAGGAAAGGCGACATCGTCTTGCTGGCGGGATTTTTTGTCGAACGTATTCGCCATAAACTGGCGCTTGCCCAGCTGATATTGCCGCCCGATACCCGGCAGATGCTGGAGAGCTATGCCTGGCCCGGCAACATTCGCGAAATGAAGCATGCGATTGAGCGTGCAGCGGTGCTCGCCAGAGCATCGCAACCGCAAGGGGGAGTGACGCTGCACCGTCAGCTGTTTAATCTGCCATCTGCCTCAGTTGAATCGATTCAACCGATGGCAACTCCGGCGCATCCGCTGCCGGCAACGGTAAACTTTCTGCAGGCTACTCAGGACTTTCAGCGGCAGCTCATCACCAGGCGACTGGAGGAAAATCAGATGAACTGGTCGGCCTGTGCGCGCGCATTAAACCTTGATGCCGGTAACCTGCATCGGTTAGCTAAACGCCTGGGAATGAAGTAACAGCGCTGGCGATCGCCAGCCATAAAAAAGCCCGGCAAGTTGCCGGGCGGTATAATCTGCACCATTAAGGGAACCAGCAATAGTTCCTGATCGCTAAGATAGCGGGGTTGAAACGATTCACCACGATCATTTTTATTCGTTTTGATTAACTAATTTTCTTTATCCCAATCGCTGTTTTATCCCCTCTTTCGCACAATTACGCAGAAAACCATTATTTTTCCTTATCATGAAGTTTAAAATCTTATTTATTAGTGAGTTACAAGGATGATAACTGTAATTATTATCAATAACAGTTTCCCGGCGGTGGCTGAAACGCGCCAGTTTCAGTTTTCCCTGCGGCTTTTTTATTTTGCAATAATTGATCATCAATCCGCATTGCCTGCCCCGCTACCTACCGGCATTTCCCACGTCGCAATTGTCTGCTTTACAACAAACCGGCGGTAATTGTTTCGCCCCGCGTCGTTCTGCGACGAGGTGATTTTATTAAATATGATATTTATCAACAGGTTGTTTATTTTCCGTGACTGGTACATTCCGTGCAACAGATAACCCGTGTTAATCGACATCACTGGAGAGAACAACATGGCAATGCGTCAATGCGCCATTTATGGCAAAGGCGGTATCGGCAAGTCCACGACTACCCAGAATCTGGTCGCGGCCCTGGCGGAAATGGGTAAAAAGGTCATGATTGTCGGCTGCGATCCGAAAGCGGATTCCACCCGATTGATCCTGCATGCGAAAGCGCAAAACACCATTATGGAGATGGCGGCAGAAGTCGGCTCGGTTGAAGATCTGGAGCTGGAGGATGTACTACAAATCGGGTACGGCGGCGTGCGCTGTGCGGAATCAGGCGGCCCGGAGCCAGGTGTCGGCTGTGCCGGACGTGGGGTGATCACCGCCATTAACTTCCTTGAAGAGGAAGGCGCCTATGTACCGGATCTCGACTTTGTGTTTTACGACGTGCTGGGTGACGTGGTCTGCGGTGGTTTTGCCATGCCGATCCGCGAAAACAAAGCGCAGGAGATCTATATCGTCTGTTCCGGCGAGATGATGGCGATGTATGCCGCCAACAATATCTCGAAAGGGATCGTGAAATATGCCAAATCCGGCAAGGTGCGACTGGGTGGCCTGATCTGTAACTCGCGACAGACTGACCGTGAAGATGAGCTGATTATTGCGCTGGCGGAGAAGCTGGGTACCACCATGATCCACTTTGTGCCGCGCGCCAATATCGTGCAACGGGCGGAAATCCGCCGTATGACGGTGATTGAGTACGATCCGAATTGTGATCAGGCCAATGAGTACCGCACGCTGGCTACCAAAATCCTGAACAACACCAATATGGTGGTGCCGACGCCGATCACGATGGATGAGCTGGAAGCGTTGTTAATGGAATTCGGCATTCTCGCTGAGGAAGACGACACCATTATTGGCCGTACCGCTGCCGAAGAAGCTGCCGCTTCCTGATAAGGGGTTTGTGATGAGTAATGCCACAACATCAGAGCGTAACCAGGCGCTTATCCAGGAAGTGCTGGAAGTGTTCCCGGAAAAGACGCGCAAAGAGCGCAAAAAACACATTATGGTGGCCGACCCCGCGCAGGAGGGGGTCGGTAAGTGCATGGTGTCGAATCGCAAGTCGCAACCCGGCGTAATGACGGTGCGCGGCTGTGCTTATGCCGGATCAAAAGGGGTGGTTTTTGGTCCGATTAAAGATATGGCGCACGTCTCCCATGGTCCGATTGGTTGCGGACAATACTCGCGCGCCGGCCGACGGAATTACTTCACCGGCTGGAGCGGGGTAAACAGTTTCGGCACCCTGAACTTCACCTCCGATTTTCAGGAGCGTGACATCGTTTTCGGCGGCGATAAAAAGCTGGCGAAGCTGATTGAAGAGCTGGAGATGCTGTTCCCGCTGACCAAAGGGATTTCGGTGCAGTCGGAGTGCCCGGTCGGGCTGATTGGCGACGATATCGAAGCGGTGGCCAAAAGCAGCAGTGCGGCGCTGGGTAAGCCGGTGGTGCCGGTACGTTGCGAAGGTTTTCGCGGCGTATCGCAGTCACTTGGCCACCATATCGCCAATGATGTGATCCGCGACTGGGTACTGAGCAACCGTGATGGTCAGGCGTTTGTGACCACCGATTACGATGTTGCGATTATTGGCGACTACAACATCGGCGGTGATGCCTGGGCATCGCGCATTCTGCTGGAAGAGATGGGGTTACGGGTGGTGGCGCAGTGGTCCGGCGACGGCACGCTGGTGGAGATGGAAAACACGCCGCAAGTGAAACTTAACCTGGTGCACTGTTACCGCTCAATGAACTACATCTCGCGCCATATGGAAGAGAAATATGGCATCCCATGGATGGAATATAACTTTTTTGGTCCGGGGAAAATCGCCGAATCTCTGCGCGCCATTGCGGCAAAGTTCGATGACCATATTCAGCAAAAAGCCGAACAGGTAATTGCCCGCTACCAGGCGCAAACCGAGGCGATTATTGCCAAATACCGTCCGCGTCTGGCCGGGAAGAAAGTGATGCTCTATCTCGGCGGCTTACGTCCGCGCCATATTATCGGCGCCTATGAAGATCTGGGAATGGAAATTATCGGTACCGGTTATGAGTTTGGTCATAACGATGATTATGACCGCACGCTGCCGGAGCTGAAAGAGGGCACGCTGCTGTATGACGACCTGAGCAGTTATGAACTGGAAGCCTTTGTGAAAGCGCTGAAACCGGATCTGATTGGCTCCGGCATTAAAGAGAAATATATCTTCCAGAAAATGGGCGTGCCGTTTCGTCAGATGCACTCCTGGGACTACTCCGGCCCCTATCACGGCTATGACGGCTTTGCCATTTTTGCCCGTGATATGGATATGACCCTGAATAATCCCGGTTGGGCGCAGCTTACCGCCCCCTGGTTGCAAACTGCCTGATACCCCGGTTGTCCACGGATTAGTGGCACGGGAGGAGATAATCATGAGCCAGACCAGAGACAAAATAGACGCCTGTTACCCGCTATTTGAACAGGAAGAGTACCAGACGCTGTTTCGCAGTAAACGCGGCATGGAAGAGGCGCACGATGATCAACGTGTGCGCGAGGTGTTTGAGTGGACCACCAGTGAAGAGTACCAGACGCTGAATTTCCAGCGCGAGGCGCTGACCATTGACCCGGCAAAAGCCTGCCAGCCGCTGGGGGCGGTGCTCTGTGCGCTGGGCTTCAGCAATACCCTGCCTTATGTGCATGGTTCCCAGGGGTGCGTTGCCTATTTCCGCACCTACTTTAACCGCCATTTTAAAGAGCCGGTGGCCTGTGTTTCCGACTCAATGACGGAAGATGCGGCGGTATTTGGCGGCAACAGCAATATGAATACCGGCTTACAGAATGCCAGTACCCTGTATCAGCCGGAGATGATCGCCGTCTCAACCACCTGTATGGCGGAAGTGATCGGCGATGACCTGCAGGCATTTATCGCTAATGCCAAAAAAGATGGCTTTGTTGCTGCCGATATGCCGATTCCTTATGCCCATACGCCGAGTTTTATCGGCAGCCATATCACCGGCTGGGACAATATGTTTGAAGGTTTCGCCCGCACCTTTACCGCAAAAGAGCAGGGGGCGTATCAACCTGGCAGTGTCGCCAGTATTAATCTGGTCGCCGGTTTTGAAACCTATCTGGGGAATTTTCGCGTGCTGAAACGGATGATGGAACAGATGGCGGTGCCTTACAGCCTGCTGTCCGATCCTTCAGAAGTGCTGGATACCCCGGCTGACGGTCATTACCGCATGTATGCCGGCGGCACCAGTCAGCAGGAAATGCGTGATGCGCCCAATGCGATTGATACCCTGCTGCTGCAGCCATGGCAACTGGTGAAAACCCGCAAAGTGGTGCAGGGCGACTGGCAGCAACCGGCTACGGAAGTCAACACGCCAATTGGCCTGGCCGCTACCGATGAGCTGCTGATGACTATCAGCCGCTTAAGCGGCAAACCGATTGCCGATGCCCTGACGCTGGAACGTGGCCGGCTGGTGGATATGATGCTGGACTCCCATACCTGGCTGCATGGCAAGCGTTTCGGTCTGTTTGGCGATCCGGATTTTGTGATGGGTCTGACGCGTTTTTTACTGGAACTGGGTTGTGAACCGACCACCATTCTCTGTCATAACGGCAATAAGCGCTGGCAGAAGGCGATGAAGAAGATGCTGGCGGAATCACCTTATGGTCAGGAGAGCGAAGTCTATATCAACTGCGATCTGTGGCACTTCCGTTCGCTGATGTTTACCCGCAAGCCTGACTTTATGATTGGTAACTCTTACGCCAAGTTTATTCAGCGCGATACCCTGGCAAAAGGCGAACAGTTTGAAGTTCCGCTGATCCGCCTTGGCTTCCCGCTGTTTGACCGCCATCATCTGCACCGTCAGACCACCTGGGGCTATGAAGGGGCAATGACCATTCTGACCTGCCTGGTCAATGCCGTGCTGGAACAGCTGGACAGAGAGACCATGAAGCTGGGTAAAACCGACTACAACTTCGACCTTATCCGCTAGCCGCCCTCCCTGCCCCGGCCGGGGCAGGGAACTGCAGGAGAAAACACGATGCCGATGGTGATTTTTCGTCACAGTAACGAGCAGTTATGGTGCTATGTCGCGAAGCTGGATCTTGAAGCGCGGGTCATGGCCGTCGAGTTCGATAATGCTGAACGCTGGGGTGGGCGGGTGGAAATAGAGGGGGACAAGGTCTGGTATGTGCAGCCCCAGCAACCGCGCCCGCGTTTTCCGGTCTCACTGCGCGCCACACGCGCCGAATAAGCTGCAGGAGGAACCATGAACCAGGATGAGATACTGTTCTGGCGCGTTTTTGCGCTAATGCACTGCCTGCCGGAGCTGACGCCGGCACAAGTGGTCGACTGGCTGGGCATGGAGCAGGAGGGGGCGCTGGATGTCGATCAGATTGCACGTCTGCCGCAGGCATGGCTGGAAGCTCGTTTTCCGGCCGATCGCGCGCGACTGACTGCGATGCGCTGGCGCCAGATTATGGCCTGCCTGCGCGGCGAGCTGCCTGCTCACCTGACGCTGCAACCGCGCCAGCTTACCCCGGCCACGTTGCTGGTCGCCTTTGCCTCGCAGGATGGGGTGACCATTAATGGGCATTTTGGTCAGAGCCGGTTGTTTTTTATCTATGCGCTTGATGACAGCGGGGCCGGGCTTTATGACTTGCGCCGCTGGGCGGGCGACACGCCGGGACTGGAAAGCAACGAAACCCGCGTCCGTCTGCTGGAGGGCTGTCATCTGCTGTTTTGCGAATCGATTGGCGGCCCGGCGGCGGCGCGGGTGATCCGCTGTAATGTCCATCCGGTCAAAGCCAAACCAGGCACCCTGATTACCACGCAGTTGCAGGCATTACAAACCATGCTCACGCAACAACTTCCGCCATGGCTGGCCAGGCGGCTGGGGAAACACAATCCTCTGACGCAGCGTGTTTTTAGCTAATCCTCTCCAGGTGTGAGCATTGTTTGTCACACCTGCTGCAATTGTTGCTTTTGTCGTAAATCCGCCAAAAATAAACCCTTCTAAATCATATTGTTAATGCTGGATCACCATTTGCACTATCGGGTTACTATCCACTGATAAAGCGAGCGTGAGATGAAAGGCAACGAGATCCTGGCACTACTAGATGAACCTGCCTGCGAACATAACCGCAAACAAAAAAGTGGCTGCAGTGCGCCCAAACCTGGCGGAACCGTCGGCGGCTGCGCCTTTGACGGCGCGCAAATCACTCTGATGCCGGTCGCTGATGTGGCGCATCTGGTTCATGGTCCGATTGGTTGTGTCGGCAGCTCATGGGATAACCGCGGCAGTTGCAGTTCCGGCCCGAATATCAACCGGCTGGGGTTTACCACCGATCTCAGCGAGCAGGATGTGATTATGGGGCGCGGCGAACGGCGGTTATTTCATGCGGTGCGCCATATTGTCAGCCACTACCAGCCGGCGGCGGTATTTGTTTATAACACCTGCGTGCCCGCCACTGAGGGCGACGATTTGAATGCGGTCTGCGCGGCGGCGTCGGTGGCGATGAAACTGCCGGTGATTGCCATTGATGCCGCTGGTTTCTACGGCAGTAAAAATCTCGGCAACCGCATAGCCGGGGAAGTGATGCTAAATCAGGTGATGGGGCAACGTGAACCGGCGCCCTGGCCGCAAAGCAGCGCTGGCGGCTTCCGTCATCATGATATCTGCCTGACCGGCGAGTTCAATATCGCCGGCGAGTTCTGGAATGTACTGCCGCTGCTTGATGAGCTGGGGATCCGCGTATTGTGCACGCTGGCAGGCGATGCGCGTTTTGCTGAGATCCAGACGATGCACCGCGCCGAGGTCAATATGCTGGTGTGCTCACGCGCGCTGATCAATGTGGCGCGCCAGATGGAGCAGCGCTGGCAGATCCCGTGGTTTGAAGGCAGTTTCTACGGAATTCGTGAAATGTCCGCTTCGCTGCGTCAGATTGCCCGCCTGCTGAAGGATGAAGATTTACAGCAGCGTACCGAACGGCTTATCGCCCGCGAGGAAGCGGCGCTGGAGCTGGAGCTGGCGCCGTGGCGTGAGCGACTTCGGGGGCGCAAGGTGCTGCTGTATACCGGCGGGGTGAAATCCTGGTCGGTCGTCTCGGCATTGCAGGATCTTGGCATCACGGTGGTGGCAACCGGTACCCGCAAATCCACCGAAGAAGATAAACAGCGTATTCGCCAGCTAATGGGGGATGAGGCGCTGATGCTGGAAGAGGGCAATGCCCGGCTGCTGCTCGACACCCTGTACCGTTTTGGCGCCGATATGATGATTGCCGGCGGGCGCAATATGTACACCGCCTACAAAGCGCGGCTGCCGTTTCTGGATATTAACCAGGAGCGGGAACACGCCTTCGCCGGTTATCGCGGCATGGTGGAAATGGCGCGTCAGCTCTGTCTGACGCTGGAAAGTCCGGTCTGGCGGCAGGTACACAGTACCGCGCCGTGGCATGAATAAATCAGGAGAGGATCATGGCGCGTATTATCCGAAACAAGAAGCCACTGGCGACCAGCCCGATTAAAAGCGGCCAGCCGCTGGGGGCGATCCTCGCCAGTCTTGGTATTGAACAGACTATCCCGCTGGTACATGGCGCTCAGGGATGCAGCGCCTTTGCCAAAGTATTTTTTATTCAGCATTTCCATGAGCCGGTGCCGCTGCAATCCACCGCTATGGATCCCACCACCACCATTATGGGATCCGATGACAATATCCTCACCGCCCTGACCACCCTGTGTCAGCGCAATGCACCCAAAGCCATTGTTCTGCTGAGTACCGGGCTGTCAGAAGCCCAGGGCAGCGATATCGATCGCACGGTGCGCCAGTTTCGCGAGCAGCAGCCGCGTTTTCGCCATATTGCCATTCTGACGGTGGCGACGCCGGATTTTTACGGTTCAATGGAGAACGGCTACAGCGCGGTGCTGGAGAGCGTGATCAAACAGTGGGTGCCGGATACGCCGCCGCTGGGCATCCGCAATAAGCGCGTGAATCTGCTGGTCAGCCATCTGTTTACGCCGGGCGATATCGAGCTGATCCGCAGTTATATTGAGGGGTTTGGCCTGCAGGCGGTGATCCTGCCTGATCTGTCGCAGTCGATGGACGGCAATCTGGCCGCCGGCGATTTTAATCCGGTAACGCAGGGCGGCACCGCGATACGTCTGATTGAGCAGCTGGGGCAGAGTCTGACCACCATTACGCTGGGGGTCTCGCTGAACCGCGCCAGCAGCCTGCTGGCAGCGCGCAGCCGCGGCGCGGCGCTCGATTTGCCGCATCTGATGACCATGGAAACTATCGACCAGTTGATCCTGCATTTGCAGCAGCAGTCCGGACGCGAGGTGCCAGCATGGATCGCCCGTCAGCGTAGCCAGTTACAGGACGCGATGATCGATTGTCATATGTGGTTGCAGGAACGGCGTATCGCCATCGCGGCGGAGGGGGATCTGCTGGCCGCCTGGTGCGATTTTGCCCTCAGCCAGGGGATGGTGCTGTCAACGGTGCTGGCGCCGGTGAATCAGGTCAGCCTGGCCGCACTGCAGGTGGAGGAGGTGCTGATCGGCGATCTGGAGGATTTAGCCGCCGCGATCACCGAGCATCCGGTGGATCTGCTGATTGCCAACTCCCATGCTGCCGATGTTGCTGAACAGCATCAGCCGGCATTTATTCGCAGCGGTTTCCCCATTTTCGATCGTATCGGTGAGTTTCGCCGTACGCGCCAGGGCTATGCCGGCGTGCGCGATACGCTGTTTGAACTGGCCAATCTGATGCAGCAGCGCCATCACCATCAGCCGGTTTACCATTCGCCGCTGAAACAGCGCTTCCCGGTCATGGCGGAGGTGGTTTATGAGCGGGATTAATCGCCATTTATGTGCGGTGGCGCCGCAGCCATGGGCGATGAAAGTCGCCTTTGCCAGCACCGATTATCATTACGTCGATCAGCATTTCGGCATCACACCGCGGCTGGTGATTTACGGTGTGCGCGAGGATGAGGTAATGCTGCTGAAAGTCGCCGACTTTGCGGTTACCCAGGGGCATCAGCCGGAGAAGCTCGCCTGCCGGATCGATGCGCTGGAAGATTGCGTCACGCTCTACTGTGTGGCGATCGGCGATACCCTGTTCCGCCAGTTATTGCAGGTTGGCGTGCGTGCGGTGCGGGTGCCGCCGCAAACCTCCATTTCTTACCTGCTGACACAGATTCAGCAACACTGGTCATCGTTTGAAGATCGTCATCAGCGGCGACAGAAACGCGACGCTGCGCGCGTCAGTCAGTGGCAGAACCCGGGTGACTGGCTGGAAGATTACGGCGACGAGTAAATGTCATTTCTGTGACAAAGCCGACATAAATTACGACAAGGTCGGTTTTTTTTTGCAGGGCTTTTTTTTAGCTGACTGAAAACTAATGCTTTTTGCCATGGCATTACATTTGCTCCAGTGATCGGGTCGCCGCGGTGATATTGCGACGCCTTGTAATGGCAACTCAATGGGGAGATCACGATGTGGAATTATTCGGAGAAAGTTAAAGAGCACTTCTTTCATCCACGTAACGCCAAAGTGGTAGCGGATGCGAATGCGGTGGGCGATGTCGGTTCACTGAGCTGTGGTGATGCCCTGCGTTTAATGCTGAAAGTGGATCCGGAAACCGAGATGATCCTGGACGCGGGTTTCCAGACCTTTGGCTGCGGGAGTGCCATCGCTTCTTCTTCAGCGCTGACCGAACTGATTATTGGCCGGACACTTTCCCAGGCGCAGCAGGTTAACAACCAGCAGATTGCCGCCTTTCTGGATGGTCTGCCGCCGGAGAAAATGCACTGTTCGGTGATGGGGCAGGAGGCGCTGCAGGCCGCCATCGCCAACTATCGCGGTGAAACGCTGGAAGATGATGATCATGAAGAGGGCGCGCTGATCTGCAAATGCTTCGCTGTCGATGAAGGGCAGATCCGTCGGGCGGTGACCGGCAACGGACTGACTACCCTCGAAGAGGTGATTAACTACACCAAAGCGGGCGGTGGCTGCACCGCCTGTCACGAAAAGATCGAGCTGGTACTGGAAGCGATTCTGAGTGAAGCCCCGCTGGTTGCGATTGCGCCAGCGACAGCGGCAAATAACGCGCAGTGGCAGGAGATTGATGAGGTGGTGTCCTCGTTGCGTCCGCATATTCAGGCGGATGGCGGCGACGTCAGGCTGATTAGCGTCAGCGAGCAACAGGTGGTAGTCAGCCTTTCCGGCAGTTGTAACGGCTGCATGATGACCGATATGACCCTTGCCTGGTTGCAGCAAAAAATCGTCGAACGCTTACACCGCTATATGCAGGTGGTTGCTGCCTGATCCCATCGTTTCTAAGGAGTGCCTTAATGAAAACTATCTATCTCGATAATAACGCCACCACCCGCATCGACCCGATGGTACTGGAGGCGATGCTCCCTTTCCTGCGTGAGCACTATGGCAATCCTTCTTCGATTCACGATGCCGGAGAACCTTGTCGGCGCGGGCTGGCGCGGGCGCGTGAACAGGTCGCCGCGCTGCTGGGCGCACAGCATGATAATGAAATCATTTTTACCTCCTGCGCCACCGAAGCCAGTTCCACCGCGATCCTGTCGGCGGTCAACGCCCGGCCGGAAAGAAAAGAGATTATCACCACCAGCGTGGAGCATCCGGCGACGCTGATGGTCTGCGAACATCTGGAGCGTCAGGGTTACCTGATACACCGACTGGCGGTTAACGCGCAGGGGGCGCTGGATCTGGCGCAGTATCGCAGCCTGCTAAGCGATCGGGTGGCGCTGGTCACCGTGATGTGGGCCAACAATGAAACCGGGGTACTGTTTCCGGTGCCGGAAATGGCGGAAATGGCCCATCAGCAGGGGATTGTCTTCCACTGCGACGCGGTACAGGCGGTGGGTAAGATACCGCTGCATCTGGCGAGCAGCGCCATTGATATGCTCTCCTGCTCAGCGCATAAGTTGCATGGCCCGAAAGGGGTTGGCTGCCTCTATCTGCGGCGCAATACCCGTTTCCGTCCGCTGCTGCGCGGCGGACACCAGGAGCGCGGACGCCGGGCGGGCACCGAGAATATCGCCGGTATTGTCGGCATGGGCAGCGCCTGCGAACTGGCGGGGTTACATCTGGGGATGATGACGGCGGGTATCGCGCCGTTACGCGACCGCCTGCAGGCCGGTATTGTCGCCAGCGTAGAACATGCGCTGGTGATGGGCGGGGAGCAGCCGCGTACGCCGAATACGCTGAATGTGGCTTTTGAATTTATTGAAGGCGAAGCCATTCTGATGTTGCTGAATCACTGTGGTATTGCCGCCTCCAGCGGCAGCGCCTGCGCCTCCGGTTCCCTGGAGCCGTCACACGTGATGCGCGCGATGAATATTCCCTATACCGCCGCCCACGGCAGCATCCGTTTTTCACTCTCCCGCTATACCCGCGAAAAAGAGATCGACTACGTACTGGAACAGATGCCGGGAATTGTCGCAAGGCTGCGCACCCTCTCCCCTTACTGGCATCAGAACGACAGTATGCAGTTTGCTCCTACTTACGGCTGACAGGAACAGAATCATGGTGACGATCAATGACACAACGCTGCGTGACGGCGAGCAGAGTCCGGGGGTGGCGTTTACCGCCGCAGAGAAATTAACCATCGCCCGCAAACTGGTCCAGGCGGGCGTTAATCAGCTGGAAGTGGGCACGCCGGCGATGGGGGCGGAAGAGTGCGCGCGTCTGCGGCGGCTGCGTCTGGCGCTGCCGGATACCGTGATGATGGCCTGGTGCCGGATGAATGAGCAGGAAATTGAAGAAGCGGCACGTTGCGGTATGGACTGGGTCGATATCTCGGTGCCGGCTTCCGATTTTCTGCGCGAGCAGAAACTGCATCAGCCATGGTCGCAAATTACCCAGCGCCTGGAAACGCTGGTGCTGCGCGCGCGCCAGCTGGGGCTGCATGTCTGTATCGGCTGTGAGGATGCCTCGCGCGCTACGGATAGCGCGCTGCGTCTGCTGGCGATGGTTGGCGCTGAAGCGGGCGCCGAACGGCTGCGTTTTGCCGATACCCTCGGACTGCTGGATCCTTTTACCTGCCATGAACGGATTAGCCAGTTGCGCAGCCACTGGCGCGGCGAAATTGAGATGCATGCCCATAACGATCTCGGGCTGGCGGTGGCAAACACTCTGGCTGCGGTGCGTGCTGGCGCCAGCCATGTCAATACCACGGTTATGGGGCTGGGCGAACGGGCCGGTAATGCTGCGCTGGAGCAGGTGGCGCTGGGACTGCTGCATTTTGCCGGGGCGGATACCGGAACGGATTTTGCCATGCTGCCGGAACTCTGCCGCTATGTGGCTCATGCCGCTAACCGCCCGATTGATCTGCAGCAGCCGCTGGTGGGGGGGCAGGTGTTTACCCATGAGTCCGGCGTGCATGTCGCCGCTTTGCTGCGTCATCAGCAGAGCTATCAGGGAATCGACCCGGCGCTGTTTGGCCGTGAATACCGGCTGGTGCTGGGCAAGCACTCCGGGCGTCAGGCGGTAAGTGGTATCTTTCGCCGTCTGGGGTATGAGCCGGATGCGCAGCAAATCGATCAACTGCTGGCGTGGGTGCACAGCTTTGCCGAGCGTTGTAAACGCAACCCGGACGACGGCGAGCTGCAATCGGTCTGGCAGCAACTTTGCGGCAGTACGCAACCCTGCATGGTACAGGAGGGGTAAGATGGCGTGGTTTCATCAGCTAGCAGGAACCGCCACGCTGGAAAGCGCGGAAGATTTTTTTGAGTTCTTCCAGCTGCCCTATGAGCCGCAGCAGTTACGTTCGGTCGCCATAATTGTGCTGCGGGAGTTTCGTCAGCAATTGCAGCAGGCGGTGCCGCTGCGTCAGTCGCTGACGGCAGTGGCGGACAGTGACTGGCATCTGGCGCGGCGGCTGCTGGCCGAGAGTTATCAGCGGGTACGACAGAGGAGTGCGCCATGACCGGTCAGCGCTTTGAACTTAATCAACAGGTGCGGGTGGTGCGCACCCTGCGTAATGATGGCACTTTTGCCGGTCGGGGGCGCGGCGAAGTGTTGGTGCGTCGCGGCAGCTGCGGCTATATCCGCGGCTGGGGGTATTTTCTGCAGGATCTGATTATCTGGCAGGTGCACTTTCTCGACGCCGACGTTACCGTCGGTTGCCGCGACGTGGAGCTGATTGATGGCGCCGCTCCCTGGCGTCAGCTGGCATTTTATTTTGGCGACCAGGTGGCCGCTACCCTGCCACTGACGGTGAATGGTCAGGTAGTGGTCGCGCCGGGCGACAGCGGTGAGGTGATGGAAACCGCGGCCGGTGACGATGAGGGCTATCTGGTGCTGTTCAATCAGCGTCATTTTCGCGTGCCGCAGAGCGCGTTACGGCTCGAACAGGAGGCGCAATGAACGCCTGGCAACGCCACCGTCGCCGATTGTTAGCGCAGCAACACTGGCAGTGCGATCCGCAGGCGATCCCTGCTGCGCAGCAGGCGCAGTTTGAGCAGCGTCTGGCACGTCAGCTGGCGCTGGAGAACTCGGTGGTGCGCGCCGCGCAGCAACGTCAGGTCAGAGTAGCGGCGGCAGCGGCCGAACCGGCGCTGGCCGATGCCGGCTTTAGCGCGGAAGATCAGCGGCAAATTCAGCAGCATCAGGCGCTGCTGGAGGCACAAATGCAGTGGGTGGCAAATCAGGCGCCGCCGCCCGCGGCGGAAACCGTCCACCGCTGGTATCAGCAGCACCGCGAGCGCTTTTGCCGCCCGGAACAGCGTCAGGCCCGGCATCTGCTGATTACCGCGGAGCCGCCCGAGCTGGCGGATGCCGCACTGCAGCTGGCGGCATTGCGCGATCGAATTTGTGCCGATCGGCAGCAGTTTGCCGCGCTGGCCGAACGTCACTCTCACTGTCCCAGCGCGCTACAGGGCGGTCTACTGGGCTGGGTGAGCCGCGGCCTGCTCTATGGGCAGCTGGAAACGGCGCTGTTTGCGCTGCAGGCGGGCGAGCTGAGTGAAGTGATCGGCAGTGAACTGGGGTGGCATATTGTGTTATGTGAAGCGATTCGTCCGCCGCAGCAACTGGCAGAGGAGCAGGCGCTGGCGACAGCGCGGGAACACTGTATGGAGCTGGCGCGCCAGCAATATCTGCGCGACTGGCTGAGTCAGTTACTGTAGCCCTGATCACCCCGGAACCAATGAGCGCCTGGCGTTGAGAGCAGTGGCTGTCAGGCCTCTTCCCCCTTGCTATCTGCCCGCCTGAACAAGGTGCAACCCCTGCACTGTGCTGGCGCAACCGCCGCGCCCGTTACCGATCCCCGGTCTGAAACCATGCCATCTTATGTGGCGAAATGGGGCGCTGGTGAAAAAATAACCGCAAAAGACCACATCAAGATCAAGGTTTATGCAAGTTACTGGTTAAGCGGAACAGGGTTTGCAGGTTTCTATAGGGGCATTTATGCCGCCTGCCGGCCAATCCGGTGGATTGCCGGCTTATTCGGTAGGGGCGGCATTTATGCCGCCTGCCGGCCAATCCGGTGGATTGCCGGCTTATTCGGTAGGGGCGGCATTTATACCGCCTGCCGGCCGATCCGGTGGATTGCCGGCTTATTCGGTAGGGGCGGCATTTATACCGCCGCCGGCCGATCCGGTGGATTGCCGGCTCATTCTGTAGGGGGCATTTATACCGCCTGCTGGCCAATCCGGTGGATTGCCGGCTCATTCTGTAGGGGCGGCATTTATACCGCCTGCCGGCCAATCCGGTGGATTGTCGGCTTATTCTGTAGGGGCGGCATTTATGCCGCCTGCCGGGCAATGCGGTGGATTGCCGGCTTATTCTGTAGGGGCGGCATTTATGCCGCCTGCCGGCCAATCCGGTGGGATTGTCGGTTCATTCTATACGGGAGCCATAAATGGCGCCCTGCGGTTTATAAAACGGGAGAAAGAGATGAGCATTGGTTTGTTTCCAGCCACTCATGATGAAGATGCGCTGGTCAGTAGTCTTTCGCAGGCACATCCCACACTGTTTTATACCGTGGTGGAGCAGTCCTCGGTGGCGATATCGTTAACCGGACCTGATGCGCGCATTGTCTATGCCAACCAGGCTTTTTGCCAGCTTACCGGCTACCGGCGCGATGAGTTACTGGGGCAGGATCATCGCATTCTCGCCAGCCAGCAGACGCCGCGCGAGCTCTACCCGCAAATGTGGCATAACCTGGCGCAGGGGCAGCCGTGGAGCGGACAGCTGATCAACCGTAAGCGCGATCATTCGCTGTATCTGGCCGAGGTCAGTATTTCACCGATTGTTGATCGCCACGGACGGCTGGAACACTACCTGGCGATGCATAAGGATATTAGCGACCGCTATGCGCTGGAGCAGCGGCTGCGTAATAACTTCAGCCTGATTACCTCGGTGCTGAATAATATCCCAGTGGCGGTGGTGG
>NZ_JAHXPU010000043.1:0-11601 GCF_047308185.1 Pantoea sp. B65 | reverse complement strand
TGTTAAATTATCCCGCCGATAAAACCCGGCTGCTGCGTGGTGAAATGACCCCGGTGCTGATCGGCAGCACCCGGCGCTGGTTTGCGCTGGCGGGCAGTGAACTGCCCGGGGTGAATGAAGAGGCCAGCGACTACTTTGTGGCGACCCCCTCGCCGCGCATGCTGATTGTGATAAACGACTGCAGTGAGCAACAGCGTCAGCAGCAGCAGGGCAGAATGGATCATCTGAAACAAAAGCTGACCAATGGCAAACTGCTGGCGGCGATCCGTGAATCAGTGGATGCCGCGCTGATCCAGCTTAACTGTCCGATTAATATGCTGGCAGCGGCCCGGCGTTTAAATGGCGAACGTGAAGAGAATGTGGCGCTGAACGCCGCCTGGCAGGAGGGCGTGGAAGCGGTGGCGCGTCTGCAACAGTGCCGGCCATCACTGGCGTTTGAAGCCGCCGGGCACTGGCCGCTAAGCGCGGTGTTTGAAGATTTGCAGGTGCTTTATCACCATCGTCTGGCGGGTTGCGGCAGCCTGCATTATGAACTGAGCGATCCCGACCTCAGCTGGTGTGGTCAGCGCACCCACCTGCTCGCTATTCTTAGCCTGTGGCTGGATCGCGCTCTGCTGCTGGCGGGCGGGCTGGCGCCATTTTTACTCAATATCCATATTCTTGCCCGTGGCGAAGGCGACTGGCTGCGGCTGCATATTGACGACAATCTGCCGCTGGAAGCGATAAGTTACTGCCAGTCGGATCGCGTACTCGCTGCCCCCGGCAACGGCATGGAATTACGCCTGATCCAGACCCTGGTAGCCTACCAGCAGGGCTCGATCAATATGGCATATCATCCCCCTTATGGCACCAGCCTCGCTATCAGCTTGCCCCTGTCTGCGGGAGAACTGTGATGAATCATTTGCCAGGTAATGAAGAGGGCCTGCGGCGTTTTGATATTTCTCAGCAGATGACGGCGTTGTATGCCATCAGCGGGGTGTTGTGCCGTAGTACCGAACTTAGCGCAGCGCTGGAGGGGGTATTGCAGCAACTGCATGATATGGCGTTTATGCAGCATGGCATGGTGTGCCTGGTGGATAAAGCCCATGGCAGTTTAATTATTGAAGCGCTGCATGGCAGTTCCCCCGAGTTGTCAGCGCTGACGCGCCAGGTGCGCTATCGGCCCGGGGAAGGATTACTGGGCACCATTCTCCATCAGTATCAGTCGCTGGTGTTACCGCGGGTAGCCGACGATCAGCGTTTTCTTGACCGGCTGAATGTTTATGATTACGAGCTGCCATTTATCGGTGTGCCGATCCCGGGAGCGGACGGACTACCCTGCGGGGTTTTAGCCGCGCAACCCATGGTATTGCAGGAAGCACGGCTGCCATCGATTACCCGTTTTCTGGAGATGGTCGCCAATCTGCTGGCGCAGACGGTGCGGCTGCGCCAGCTGAGCAGCCCGTCTGCGTCGGCAGCGGTAACCGAGCCGCCCCGGCGTTGTAAAGGGCAGCCGGAACATTTGGGGTTCGATAGTCTGGTCGGGAAAAGCCAGGCGATGCGTCAGACGATAGATATTATTCGCCAGGTGGCGCGCTGGGATACCACGGTGCTGGTACGCGGTGAAAGTGGTACCGGGAAAGAGTTAATTGCCAATGCCATTCACTACAACTCACCGCGGGCCAGCGCGCCTTTTGTGAAGTTTAACTGTGCGGCATTGCCGGATAACTTGCTGGAAAGCGAACTCTTTGGTCATGAAAAAGGGGCGTTTACCGGCGCCATGCGGCAGCGCAAGGGGCGCTTTGAACTGGCGGATGGCGGCACGCTGTTTCTGGATGAAATTGGTGAGAGCAGCGCCTCTTTTCAGGCCAAACTGCTGCGTATTCTGCAGGAAGGGGAGATGGAACGGGTTGGCGGCGATATCACCTTACATGTCGATGTGCGGATTATCGCCGCCACTAACCGTAACCTGGAAGAGGAAGTGCGGGCGGGAAATTTTCGCGAAGATCTTTATTATCGCCTTAATGTGATGCCGGTCATGCTGCCGCCATTGCGCGAACGCCAGGATGACATTGTCGAGCTGGCGCGTTTTCTGGTGCAGAAAATCGCCCTGCGACAGGGGCGCGAACTGCATATCAGCGACGGCGCCATTCGGCTGCTGATGAGTTATGACTGGCCGGGAAATGTCCGTGAACTGGAAAACTGCCTGGAGCGCGCCTCGGTGATGACCGAAGAAGGGGTGATTGATCGCGATGTGATCCTGTTTCACCATCCGGAAACGATCCCACGTGCCGCCAAATCGGCTGTGGCGCCCGCCAGTGCGGAAAGCTGGCAGGATCAGGGGCTGGATGAACGTCAGCGCCTGATTGCGGCGCTGGAAAAGACCGGCTGGGTGCAGGCGAAAGCCGCCCGGCTGCTGGGTATGACGCCACGCCAGGTGGCCTACCGTATCCAGATTATGGATATCAATATGCACCGTTTGTAGCGCGCCCGGCGCCCTGTCGGTTTATAACAATTTGTTTGTCGCCTTTAGCACATTTTAACCTGTCAGCGGTTGCTGACAGGTTTTTTTATTTATAGCTTTTTGAATTAATTGCAGTTATTGCCGGCGGCTTATCTGGCTCAGCCTTTGCAACACTCTGGCATCATCCTTCACTTAAGGGTTACGCTATGAGTTCCTGTCCTTCCGCATCCGCCCAGGGCGGCTGCCACAGTAATGCCGCAACATTTAATCAGTTACAGGCCAGCAAAGTGGCGCATCACCCTTGCTATTCCCTCAGCGGGCACCACCGTTTTGCGCGTATGCATCTGGCGGTGGCGCCGGCCTGCAATCTGCAGTGTAACTACTGCAACCGGAAATATGACTGCAGCAATGAGTCGCGTCCCGGGGTGGTCTCGGAGCTGGTGACGCCGCAGCAGGCGGTAGCGAAAGCGCGTCAGGTGGCAAAAGCTATTCCGCAACTCTCCGTGGTGGGAATTGCCGGTCCCGGCGATCCATTAGCCAATATCGGGCGCACCTTTCAGACCCTTGAACTGATGCGCCAGCAACTGCCGGATATCCGCCTCTGTCTGTCGACCAATGGTCTGATGCTGCCGGATGTGGTCGATCGGCTGGTCGAGGTGGGAGTGGATCATGTGACGGTGACCCTGAATGCCCTCGATGCGGATATTGCGGCGCAAATCTACGCCTGGGCCTGGTATCAGGGCGATCGCTATCAGGGGCGCGAGGCGGGCGAACTATTACTGGCGCGCCAGGAAGAGGGGATCCGCAAACTGACTGAACGCGGGGTGTTGGTGAAAATCAACTCGGTGCTGATCCCGGGGATTAATGACCAGCATATGCTGGCGATTAGCGAGCAGGTTAAAAGCTGGGGAACCTTTGTGCATAATATTATGCCGCTGATTGCCCGCCCGGAGCACGGCACGGTATTTGGCCTCGCCGGACAACCGGAGCCGGACGCGGCGATGGTCGCCGATATACGCCAGCAGTGCGGGGCGGTGATGCCGCAAATGTCACACTGCAAACAGTGCCGCGCCGATGCTATCGGCATGCTGGGCGAAGATCGCAGCAGTGCCTTTCCGCTGTCCGCCATTCCGGCGCAGGCGGAACCCTATCTGCCTTTAATGCATCAGCGGGCGCAAATTCATGCCAGCCTTGCCAGCCAGGGCGAGTCTGAAGAGCCCGAGGCCTGTCTGGTGGCGGTGGCCAGTAGTCAGGGGAATCTTATCGACCAGCACTTTGGTCATGCGGATCGCTTTCATATCTACAGCCTCTCGGCAGCAGGGGTAATCTCAGTCGGAGAGCGTTTTACCCCGCGTTTCTGCCAGGATCCCGCCGAGTGTGAAACGGATAACAGTGAGGATCGGCTGACGGCGTTGCTGGCGTTGCTGGCGGATATGCAGGCGGTATTTTGTGCACGCATTGGTCACCAGCCGTGGCAGGCGCTGGAGCAGGCGGGGATTGAGCCGCAGGTCACCGGTGCCTGGCAGAGCGTCAACGGGACGTTGCAACAGTGGTGGCAACAGCGGCAGCAGGCGGTCACCGGCCAGTCACAGGGGGCAGCATAATGGCAGGCGACATCTGGCTGGCGCAGTTGCTGGCCAACTATCAGCAGGGGCAGGGGCACTTCGCGCCGCGCATGGGGCTATCCGGCGCTGACTGGCGACAACTGCTGCAGCGGCTGGGAGAGGCAACCCCCAGCTGTGAAGCGCGGGTGATAACACAGCAGCAATTGATTGGTGAGCTGCAGAGCGGGCGGCAGCAAGAGTTGACGGAGCTGGCTGACTGGCTGGCGCAGTGGCAGGCGCCCGGCGCCAGCCCGATGCATCAGATCATCGCCAGTGTGGCGCTGGGATTTAATCATTTGTGGCAGGACCTGGGATTATCGTCACGTGAAACCCTGCGTCTGTTGATGAGCGACTGTTTTCCGCAGCTGGTGGTGATGAATCACGCCAATATGCGCTGGAAAAAGTTTTTCTACCGCCAGCGCTGCCTGCAGGAGACCGGTGAGCTACTGTGTCGTTCTCCCAGCTGCGACGACTGTTGCGAGTGGGCATACTGCTTTGCCGCAGAATAGTGCGGCTATCCCACCGACAATCTCTGCTGTGTGCGCCGTAAAATAACTTGCGCAGTCTTGTGACGTCACCCCGGGCTGCGGATATTTCATTAAATCTGAAATGATCATAGCCCCCGCCGATTGATGAAAATCGTTAACTAAATTTTACTTTACGCAAAAAGCGCTTTAAAGCACATAAACAGCGTTGGTTTACGTTCACATGGTGATTATTGGTGCTGCTATATTTATTAATATTATGATATTAAACAAATTAATTATTTATGCTGGAAGGATGCATGTATGGTAGCTCTGTGCAAATGTTAGCTGTATCGCAAATTACAAATAAAACACCAGGCTTACCTTTTAGAGTGACATAAGTCACATCATTCAGGGTCTCTTAAATATATAAAATGGCCATTCACTTAAAATGAAACAATGGTTCATTAATTAAAGAGACCTTAACATCATGATAAAAAGTACGATACCTTTGGGAGAGGGACGGAAGGTCACGCTGGGCCATCAACTGGCTTACGGCGGCGGCAACTTGCTGGGCAGCGGCGCCCTGGCGATTGCCGGCGCGTGGTTGCTCTATTTCTACACCACCTTCTGCGGACTGACGCTACTGGAGGCTTCATTTATCTTCTCCGTAGCCAGCGTGATCGACGCCATCAGCAATCCACTGATGGGCTATTTAACCGATAACTTTGGTAATACCTGGCTCGGCAAGCGTTTTGGTCGTCGGCGTTTCTTCCTGCTGATTGGCGCGCCGTTAATGATGTTCTATCCGTTATTGTGGGTCGAGGGTTTTGGCTTCTGGTACTACCTCAGCACCTACGTCATCTTTGAGTTGATTTACACCTCAGTGATGGTGCCATATGAAACGCTGGCGACGGAAATGACCGATGATTTTTCCGTGCGTTCCAAGCTGACCGGCTATAAGGCTATCTTTGGTAAAATGGCGAACTTCCTCGCCGCCTTTATTCCCGGCCAGTTTATCCTGCTATACGGTAAAGAGTCAGCACAGCCGTTCCAGTATACCGGCATTACTTACGGCCTGATCCTGTTTGTCGCCATCGCCATGCTCTACCGTTTCTCCTGGGAGCGTAAGGATATTGGCATTACTGCCGTCAGACAGAAAAAATCCTTATGGCAAACCGTAGTTGCGCTGGCGCGTGATATGCAGTCCACCTTTTATTTACGTGTGTTCCGTAAGCATCTGGGCATGTATCTGTTTGGCTTTGGCGCCGAATGGTTATTCGCTTCGGTATTTACCTACTATGTGATTTTTGTTCTGCAGTATGATCCGGCCATTCTCGCCGGCCTGAACAGCCTGAATGCGATATTACAGCTGTTCTCCACCGCGTTATTTATTGGTATCTGCGTCAAACGTGGTTTTAGCAAACCCTACACCTGGGCGTTGTTAGTGGTTATTTTTGCCGTGTGCTGCTACTCATTGCTGCATTTCCTTAACCTGCCGCCGCATCTGGCGACCGTGGCGATTATTGGCGTCACCGTGGTGTTTGGTCTCGGCACCGGTGGGGTTTACTACATTCCGTGGACGGTTTACACCTTCCTCGCCGATGTTGACGAAGTATTTACCGGCCGCCGTCGCGAGGGGATCTATGCCGGCGCCATGACCTTCTCTGGTAAGATCGTCCGTTCAGTAATTGTGTTTGTGATGGGGGCGATCCTCAGCTATTACGGCTTCCAGTCAAAATCCCATGTTCAGCCAGAAAGCGCGATTACCGCTATCTCCTGGGTATTCTTCGCCGGGGTGATTGTGCTGGCGCTGACGGCGATTATCTTTAGTCGCCAGATGACGCTGAACCGTAAAACGCACTTTATTGTGCTGGAAGAGGTGGCGCGTATTAAAGCCGGTGGGGAACTGAGCGCGATCAAACCTGAGGTGCGCGCAGTGATTGAAAACCTGATTGGCTATCCCTACGAGCAGTGCTGGGGCAATAGTGATATCTCACGCAAAATGAATGCGGCCGATGGCGTCACCCCGGTTGCGCCGGTTCAGCTGCCACAACGTTAATCCATACCTCCATTGATTGAACACCTTCCTGCCCATTGGGCAGGACAGGTTTCGCTCGCTTAAAGGAATGATAAATGCGGGAAATAAAACTACTCCCTCTGTCGCTATTGGTCGTCAGCATCAGTGCTGCCGCCCAGTTACCCAATCCCGATACGCTGGTATGGCATGCCATTACGTTCGGCCAGTCGACCGATGTTAATTTCGCCACCAATGTGCTGCCGGAAAAGGTAGGGCTCAATCAGGTAACGCAGGCCAATGGGCAGCGCTTACCTGAGGCCGGCGGACGGTTGATCACGCCGGTAGAGATTGAGAGCCGTGGCGGCAAGATTGGCAACAGCCATGACGGCCTGACGTTTTATTACACCCGGCTGCCAGTCAGCGCCAATATGCAGCTGGATGCCGAGATTAGTGTCGACCAGTTCGGCCCGGAAAATGGCGCCATGCCTGCCGGGCAGGAAGGGGCGGGACTGCTGGTAAGGGATGTGCTGGGGAAAGCGCGTGCTGAGGTGCTGCGGCCCGGTGATGAGGAGTTTCCGGCCGCCGCCAATATGGTGATGAATGCGTTGCTTACCGAGGATAAAAAGTCCCATAACCTGCTACAGGTGACACAAATCGCGCGTAATGGCGTCGAACATGAGTGGGGAAATGCCGGGGTTGAGATTATCCGTCAGGCTTATCACCACGGGCTGGATATCCGGCAAACGCCCCGTTTTCGTCTGCGGCTGGCGCGCACCGATGACGGCTTTATCTCCGGCTGGGCCGCTGCGGGCAGCGATAACTGGGAAACCCACCAGATCGGGGATGCGCAGCGTGTTGCGGTGCTGGATAAAGAGGGGTATTACGTCGGCTTTTTCGCCTCACGTAATGCGCGTATTACCGTCCATCAGGCCAGTCTGACGCTGAGTGAGCACCATGGCACTGCTGAACCGTCGTTTATTGCCGCGCCACAGGCGGCGAGGGTGGAGATCGCTTCCGCAGCGCTGGCGGCGCAGCCAGAGTATCACTTCCAGTTACGCAGTAATCAGGATGGCAGGCTGAACGTCAGCAGTAACGGTAAGGTGCTGGTAGAGGATAAGGCGGTGACTGCCGGTGAGATGCAGTCGCTGGCCGTTACCCTCGGCACCAAACCTACGCAGCTCGCCTGGCGGCTGGTGACCCGCAGTGGCGCCTCCCTGAACGACAGCCTGACGGTAACTGCGCTGAAACTTGCCGATGCGCATAATCTGTATGTGTCGCCGCAGGGTAAAGCCGGCAATAATGGCAGCCGTGCGCAACCGTTGGATGTTGCTACCGCGGCTGCGGCACTGGCGCCGGGAGGAACTCTGTGGCTGGCGGATGGCGACTATAGCCTGACGACCCTGGCCGCCAGCGTTAGCGGTACGCCACAACAGGCAAAAAAACTGCGTCCCCTCGGTCGGCTGGCGGTATTTCACGGGCTTAATCTTGAGGCCAGCCACTGGGATATCGCTGGCATTACGGTGACGGAGAAAAGCTTCAATATTTCCGGCAGCTACAATCGCATCACCCAGGTGGTGGCGCATCATGCCGATGATACCGGCATCTGGGTGGCTTCACCGGCCGGGATTGGCCGCGCGCTCTGGGCCAGCCATAATATTATTTCCCACTCCGAGTCTTACGCTAATCAGGATCCCGGCCAGATCAACGCCGATGGCTTTGCGGTGAAAATGCGCGTCGGCGACGGGAATAAACTGATTGCCTGCTTCTCACACGATAACGTCGACGATGGTTTTGACCTGTTCAATAAAATCGAAGATGGACCGAACGGAGAGGTCACCATTGAAAACAGTGTGGCCCAGCGCAACCGCAACAATGGCTTTAAGCTGGGCGGCGAGGGTTTACCGGTGGCGCATCAGATATCGGCCAGTGTAGCGATAGAGAACGGCATGGATGGTTTTACCGATAATTTTAATCCGGGTGCGCTGATAGTCAGTAATAATATTGCCATCGATAATAAACGCTTTAATTATCTCTTCCGTCCGGGTCCTTATACCCAGGCAGATAAGCAGGGCGTATTTAATGGCAATATATCATTGCGCTCACAATCAGCAGATTACGCCGATGCCGTTAGCGGTCAGGTTAAGGATAACCACTTTCTGACGCTGGCAGATAATAAACAAAAATAATCAACCAATAACAACCGATGTGAATTTCATCGATCAATACTAATGGGATTTTTACAATGAAAAAACAGACTTTACTGATCTGCGGGCTACTATTGTCCTCTTTACCGGCGGCGGCAGTGACCATTGATCTGCGCCACGAATGGCTGGATGACAGCAAAGCCAATAAGGACCGGGTGCTGGTCTCGCACCGCTTCGACAATGGCTTTGGTTTCTCGCTGGAAACAAAATGGAAGTCCGGCGGCGAACATCAGGATAAACCCTTTAATGATGTGGTCGGTAGTGGTACCGAAAGTACCATTAGTTACCAATTTAAAATGAGCCCGGAATGGTTTATTCAGCCGGGCTTTACCCTTGAGTCTTATAACAGTGGCAGTATTTATAAGCCTTATTTAACCACCGGTTATAACTTTAAAAGCGGTATCTATTTAAATGCCCGTTACCGCTATGAATATACCCGTGAGACCGAGGAGGGGGAAGATGATGAAAAAGTCAATCGTGGCGAATTCTGGTTGGGATATCGTTATCAGGATTTAAGGTTTGAATATAACTACATCTATAAAAGCAGCGATCAGATCCGTTTTGATAATAAGAAATGGGACTACGAGCATAATGTGAGGGTGTTGTGGAATATCAATCAAAACTGGGCGCCGTATACCGAGGTGGGTAACGTCAGCGTGCGTAAAACCACCGATGAACGGCAGACGCGTTTCCGTATCGGTGTGCAGTATAGCTTTTAATCAATTGATCCTTTTGTGTTGAAGTTTTATTAAAAACAAAACAGTGTTTTAATTTAATTGTCTACACGGAAAATTAGGGATAGACTTACTGCAGGCTGGAGGGGGATGGCATTGTCGCTGGCGGTGGTGCCATCACTCTTACCGATTGTTATCCCTACATTTGATCCGGGTGAATGCGGCCCGGTGCACTAAGGAAGACAGAATGATTCTCGATAATTTTTCACTGCAGGGTAAAGTTGCCATCGTCACCGGTTGCGACACAGGTTTAGGGCAGGGTATGGCGGTTGGCCTGGCGCAGGCCGGGTGCGATATCGTCGGGATTAACGTTGTGGAGCCGGATGACACTGCCGCGCAGGTGACCGCTCTGGGGCGTCGTTTTTTAAGTCTGAAAGCCGATTTAAGCAAACTTGAAGTGCTGCCCTCGCTTCTGGAGCGGGCGCTGGCGGAGTTTGGCCATATCGATATTCTGGTGAATAACGCCGGGATTATCCGCCGCCAGGATGCGCTGGAGTTCAGCGAAAAAGACTGGGATGACGTGATGAACCTGAACATTAAAACCGTGTTCTTTATGTCGCAGGCGGTAGCCCGTCAGTTTATTGCGCAGGGCAACGGCGGTAAGATTATCAATATCGCTTCGATGCTCTCCTTCCAGGGCGGTATTCGCGTGCCATCCTATACCGCATCAAAAAGCGCTGTGATGGGCGTGACCCGTCTGCTCGCTAACGAGTGGGCGCAACACGGTATTAATGTTAACGCCATTGCCCCGGGTTATATGGCGACCAATAATACTCAGCAGTTGCGTGCTGACCAGGATCGTAATGACGCCATTGTCGAGCGTATTCCTGCAGGTCGCTGGGGTTTACCCCAGGATTTGATGGGGCCGGCGGTATTTCTCGCCTCCGCAGCATCGGATTATGTGAATGGTTACACCCTTGCCGTCGATGGCGGCTGGCTGGCGCGTTAACCGGTCCGGGCGGTATCCCGGGAACACTGTCACTGTCATTGTTACTGTAGGGGAGCCATTTATGGCTCCCGTCCCGATGGCGACTGCAGTGCAAGTCATTGATACCGGCGGCATAAATGCCGCCCCTACAGAAGAATATCTGCCGCCCTGATGTAGGGGAGCCATTTATGGCTCCCGTCCCGAAGGTGGCAGCAGTGCAAGTCATTGATACGGGCGGAATAAATCCCGCCCCTACGGCAGAATACCTGGCCCCAGCTGTAGGGGAGCCATTAATGGCTCCCGTCCCGATGGCGACCGCAGTGCAAACCATTGATACGGGCGGAATAAAGGTACAAACCGGTCACATGGGTAACACTTTAGACCGGGCACATGGGTAACAGTTATAACTGGCATAGCGGAGGAGACTCACTATGCCCTGGACTGAGACTGTTATCATGCAACGCCTCGAATTCATCCGTGCCTGCCATGCAGGCACTCATTCTTTTGCTTCCCTTTGCCGCCAGTTCGGCATCAGCCGTAAAACCGGATACAAGTGGCTTAACCGTTTTCAGCACGATGACCCCCTGTCTCTGGCTGACCGTTCCCGTGCACGTCTTACGCAGCCGCACCGCATCCCACCCGATGTCGCCCGGCAGCTCATCGACCTCAGGCTCACTCATCAGGACTGGGGGGCCAGTAAAATCCGTCAGTGGCTCCTGAACCACAACGTAAACTTTGATGTCCCGGCCGGCAGCACTGTCGGTGACCTCCTCAAACGCGAAGGCTTAATACCTGACCGTAAAAAGCGCAGACGCACACCGGGCAACGTGCAGAAGCTGACCGATATCCGTCACGTTAATCAGGTCTGGAGCGCTGACTTCAAGGGCCGCTTCCGGCTACTGGACCGCAGCTACTGCCGTCCCTTTACCCTGACCGACAACCACAGCCGCTACCTGCTGGCATGCGAGGCTGGCCAGGCGGAAAGTACGGTGTTCGTTCGCGCCTGTCTGGAAAAGGTCTTCAGGGAGTGCGGGCTGCCGGAAGTACTGCGTACGGATAACGGGGCGCCTTTCGCCGGTTCAGGCATCGCCGGACTGAGCCAGCTCAGCGTGTGGCTGATAAAGCTGGGTATCCTGCCGGAGCGCATCAGGAAAGGTCACCCGGAGCAGAACGGACGGCATGAGCGGATGCACCGTTCGCTGAA
>NZ_JAHXPU010000042.1:0-169072 GCF_047308185.1 Pantoea sp. B65 | reverse complement strand
CTTCCTTCCGTGCTTTTTCTTCGAGCTTTTGTGCGATAGTCATGATTATGTCTCCATGTTGCGGTAAACGCTGCACCAGAGTGCTGATAAAGGCGTCAGGATTTGCCGTATCCCCAACCATTAGCATGTAGTTGAATAACGCCTCCAGCTGTTCGGATGTATTGTAATCCAGCTGCAGCAGCATGACCAGTAGCGGCTCCAGTTCTGCCATATCACGCTGACGGATATGCTTCTGCACCAGTTCCTGCGCGGCAATACGCCGGTGCCTGATAATCTCATCGTCGCTGATCGTTGTAACATCCACCAGCGGAAAATCGCCGCAGTAAAGCTGCCGCGCTGCGTTCGTGTCACTGAATGCATCCATCCAGTTCATGGAATAGGGATAAGGTGCGATTTTACCGTGATAAAACAGGACTGGGATCACCAGCGGCAGTTCCTTTGCCTTTTTATGGTTATCCAGATGCCGCTGCATCGCCGCCAGTGCATAGCGCATCAGGCGGAAGGTCATCAGCCTGTCGGGGGTGCTCTGATGCTCAATCAAACAGTAAATATAGCCCTCCCCGCTGTCAGTCTGCAGCGAATAGAGAATGTCGGACTGAATGCCCCGCAGTTCACGATCGATGAAACTGCCTGACTCCAGCTGCAGTGTATTCAGGTCGCAGCGTTTCAGTAGTGCTGGCGGCAGGTGGATTTGCAGGAAATCCCGCGCGGTCTCAGTGCGGGTAAGGAATTGTTTGAAGACTGCGTCGTGCGGTGTGGGTGTGCCGGCATTCATTGCCTGTATCCTGTCGTCCGTTTGACATGGATGAACTTTATCACGGCTGTCCGCTGGTTAAAATTAAAACAGAGCATTTCTTGAGCAACAGGTAAAGCCAAAAATATACTCAGCTTATGTCGCGAGAAAGCAGGAACTTCACGCCAGATTATCCGTTACAGGCTGGTTATGCATGACTGAATCGCCACGGATAGTCCAGACACATCAGAGCCGTGGGAAATATAGGGCGGGAGCTGTCCAGCCTTACCCTGAAGCCAAAACGCCATTGGCGTTCATGCTAAACCTAATGGCTCACTAATAAGTAGCAACCAGCGTCAGACCCGCTCTGAGCGAGAAGCGCAAGTGACTTTTGGTCATCAATGAGCATCAGGCAGCGTCGTCAACTTAAAGGATGGCCACGAGCGCAATGGCGATGCATTTCGATATCCAAACTGCACACTTAGGGGCCACTTAAAATTAGGAAATTATCCCATATCAAGAGTTTGTGCTTAACGTAGAGTGGCACCCACTGAGCGAAAAACCTTACCGCAATGGATTTACGCAATCGTGCGGTTTAGGACTCACAAACTTCAGAGCAACAGCAATTCAGATAGTTACAGAAAATAGCTCTGGTGCAGAGTATTTTTCGTTTTCAGAAAGAACACCAAATACATTGCAAAGGATGCTTACCATGTCATTACGCACTTCACTATGCTTACTGGCCCTCCCCCTGTTTACTGGTTGCCAATATTTCCCTCATACGAATTACTTTAATGCACCTGATAATGAACCAAACCCCGCATGGATTCGTATAGTTAACTACACGCAACATGCTGGTATCTACCAATATGAAAATGGTGTCCGCTCAGGAGGCGTCATCCGGTCAGGTCCCCTACCATTCATCAACACGCAGGATATGGGCATGCCCAAAGCAGGGCAAAATTTGACCTCCGACTACTATGAAACACGCGTCCGGCCTGATATAAAAACAGAGGTGTCGATGATGTGGGAGGGGCCACGAACGAGGTCTTGCTACATCACAATCAAGTTCACCCCAAAAGCAGGGCGCTATTATCAGTTTATGC
Source organism: Pantoea sp. B65 (assembly GCF_047308185.1). NCBI lineage: Bacteria > Pseudomonadati > Pseudomonadota > Gammaproteobacteria > Enterobacterales > Erwiniaceae > Pantoea > Pantoea sp. B65. The sequence goes on along the minus strand of NZ_JAHXPU010000042.1, from coordinate 167,233 downwards.
TGAATGAAGGCTCAGGAGATTTCTGTACCTCGGACGCTGTTCTAATCGAACGCGACAAAGACGGCGCTTCATGGCACCTCACTCCCAATCCTGACGTGACTTACAAATACGATGGACCAACTGCAAAAAAACGGTTCAATAACTCCAGTTTCGAAGACCCTAACTTCCACCCGAATCCGGAGCAGTATCCCGGCACAGCACTGTAGTTCATCATGAGCGAGTTTTTACCTTAATTTCAGGCAGTTTGGCGTTGTCCAGGCAGATGATTATATCGGCTGGCTGGCGGCAGAAGCTGCCGTTATGTGGCACTCCATCAGCTATGAGCGAGAAAGGGAAGTTCGCCGTTGTTCTTAGAACTGATAAAGGCATTAGTTACATCCCGGCGACTTAATTAACGGGAGCATGTCACGCCTGCAGGGTCGCGCCGCGCACTGCTCGCGCTCCTGCGTATCAACCAGCGTGGCGGTTATCAGTTTTTCCCCGTCAGATATCCTGCTTCCATTGCCAACATCAGGTGTAACTGTACCTGCAGGTCTTAAATGTTGCGGACCAGACCCGCTATATTCCGGATTCAGGCCTGATGTCACTGGCGTGTCGCCTGGCTGTCATGGCGGTGTCGTGTACAGTACCGGACTGATATGCAAGTATCATCACAGGCATTGCAGGGAACGAGAATAATGATCACTGTCGCTGAAAAGATGAAAACGTACCGTCTGAGAAAGGTCTGGTCACAGGAACAACTGGCTGAAGTCGCCTCTCTTCCACAGAAAGGAGATGATGTGGCGGTTCACCTGTACTGAAAAAGATTAACTTTCGTCACCGGGACAAATGATGGATACGGTACACTTTTTAAGAGAAACACCCGTATGGGTATGGATCCTACTGGCCTTTTTACTGCGCCGCGGTTTTACTGCTCTTTATGACCGGGAGATGGCAATCGGGCGGTTGTTTTTTCTTCCGCTGCTTTTTCTTGTCTGGGGAACATATGCCGTTATCACCGAGACAGAACTGGCTGGAATAAGCCTTACAATGATGGCAGCCGGACTGCTCGCAGGCACCGCACTCGGATACAGGTTATGGCGCTCACAACCACCGCTGAGAAATACAGATAATCCGGGCATGATTATCCGGGGTGGGACACCGCTAACCCTGGGATTGATTGTGATTGCTTTTTGTATGAAGTTTATCCTGACGTCGGCCCTTTATAGGCAGCCCGGATTACGGTCTACCGCAAGCTTTTGTATGCTGTTTGGCGGTGTGACGGGACTTGTTGACGGCGTATTCTGGGGGGGGACCCTGAGACTTTTCATACCCTGGTACAGTAAAAGATGACCAAGGGGTCCGCCGGAAAAACGGAAAATATCCGACCATAAGACTACTTTTTAAGCAGTCTGTTATGAGCTGTGACCTCACCGCAAGCTCTGAGAGTGAAAAAGCTGAACTATATGGGCAATGGGCATCCGCACTGTGCCTGCGCGAAATGGCCGTTTGTGTGACCGGCCATTCCCATTATCCAGTTGCACTCTCTAGCTCAGCAGCCGATCAACCATCCGTTGAGCGCGTTATTTCTTCCCATTGTTCTATTTCCTTACCCAATGCCGCGAGCTTTTGCCGCACCAAACTTAATGCATCACTACCTAATAATAAATGCGTTGGTGGGTTCTGGCTCTCAATCATTGCCAGCATGGCGTATGCAGCCTTAACCGGATCGCCGAGTTGCTTACCGCTTTTTTCCTTACGTGACTGACGAATGGGATCGAATAAAGCGTCATAGTCCGGGATGCTGCGAGCGCTGCGTACCATTGATCGTCCGGCCCAGTCGGTGCGAAAAGAGCCAGGCGCCACGGCGGTCACGTGTATATTGAACGGGGCAAGCTCTTTGCTTAACGTTTCTGATATTCCATCCAGCGCAAATTTGCTGCCGCAGTAATAACTGATGCCGGGCATGGTAATGAAACTGCCCATCGAGGTGATATTCATAATATGGCCGCGACGGCGCTGGCGCATGCCAGGTAGCACGGCTTTGATCATCGCCACTGCGCCAAACACATTTACGTCAAACTGGCGGCGCATATCTTCGAGCGAGGATTCTTCCATTATACCTTCATGGCCGTAACCGGCATTGTTCACAAGCACATCCAGCGGACCAACGGCAGACTCAATCTCCGCAACCACCCCATCAATACGCGCAAAGTCCGTGACATCAAGCAGGCGGCCGAAAGCCCGCTGCGCATCGAGCGCCTCGAAAGCCTGCTGTGCTTCGTGGTTGCGCACGGTACCGATGACCCGATGGCCTGCGGCGAGGGCTTCCTTCGCCAGCGCACGACCAAAGCCGCTGCTGACGCCGGTGATTAAAATTGTTTTTGCATATGTCATAAAAAGAACTCCCATGAACAGTGAAGGTTGCATGGTATTCTCTGTCCTGCCGCATTTTTAGGCCGTATATTGTCTTTTTCTTGCCTGATTTTATGAGGGACTGTGATGCCCGGGATGATCACCTTAATGAAAGCCCTTGCGGCGCAGGAGGGGTACAACCTGACTGCGTTACCTGATGTGCGAATTTTGCGTGCCGATCGCCCGCTTGCCAGAACGCCTGTGCTTTACGATCCGGGGATCGTGATTGTCTGCCAGGGCCGCAAACGCGGCTTTTTCGGTCAGCAGACCTATTTATATGACGAACAGCACTACCTGGCGGTTTCGGTGCCGGTGCCGTTTGTGATGGAAACCGACGCGTCGGCAGAACATCCGTTGCTGGCAATTTATATGCATCTGGATTTTCAGCTTGCCGCTGAACTGATGTTGCAGATTGAACAGCATGACGCCCCGCATCCTCCCGCCGCGCCGCAAAGCATGATGTCGAGCCCGATGGACGACGCGGTAAAAACGGCCGTGCTGCGCTTGCTTGAAGTCCTGAACAATCCGCTTGAGGCGGCGATCCTCGGCCCTGCGCGGGTGCGTGAGCTCTATTTCCGCGTATTGACGGGCACACAGGGAAATGCAATGCGCGCCACGCTGGCCTTGCAGGGGCAGTTCGGCAAAATAGGCAAAGTGCTACAGCGCATCCATGCCACCTACGCTGAGCAGTTAACGCTGACGCAACTGGCGATGGAAGCCGGAATGAGTGTGCCGACGTTTCATAGCCATTTCAAAGCGATAACCCGTCTGCCGCCGATGCAGTATGTGAAATCGGTACGTCTGCACCAGGCGCGGATGTTGATGGTGCGTCAGCATATCACCGCTGCCGCAGCGAGCTACGCCGTAGGCTATGAAAGTCCGTCGCAATTTAATCGCGAGTTCAAACGCCTGTTTGGTCTGCCACCGGCAGAGGAGATAAAACGCATGCAGCGTAACTTCGCCGTTCCGCCTGTGCAGCAAGCGTCGGTATTTGTTTCTTCACATTAAGGCTTATTCAGCATGGCTGGATATTCCGTGAGGTATGGCATGGGTTAAATCGGTGAGGTCGGTGAACCTGTCAGAGCAATCCTGAGAAATATAAAATGTCAGATTTGACATGTTTTATGAATTCCCTTCCCCGTCATCCTTAGCAGGATTCGTCAGCTGCAAGGTAAGAGGTTGGTAGAGGTATGCGCCGGGCAGATCTGCCAACTGCGCGGCATTTTTACGCCCCACCACATATGCAACGCGCTGTTCCGGAGTTCTGTCCAGCCCTGACGCCTGCATCGCCAGCGCACGGTATCCCAACCCGGTCTCAATAAAGCTGAGCGGCTGTGAACTGAGCAGCAGTATTTCATCTGCGGATACGGCGGGCGCCGGGCCTTCACACTTATACAGGTTACGATGCCAGTCAGTGATATGCTCCTGCCAGCGCGAAAAATTACCGCCGCCTTTTAGCCTGTACTCTTCGCTGTTAATCACATCCGCATCCTTCACTGTATGGATCGCAAGATATACCGGGCAGCCAGGTTTTAGGGCCTGGAAACGCTGGGAGGTGCTGAATCCGGTGACGGAGACCAACGCAGGCAGTTTTTCGTCACTGTAAAATTCATTCCACTCTTCCTCGCTTTTAGGGTCGGTATAGCTGCACTCCACGATGTAGAACATTGGCTCACCTCTGCATAAATAAACAGCAGGAACCTGATGAACCTGCTTAGTGATTTTTATTCATGCTACACGCTGCATTTTCGGCTATAAATCGATATTATTTCAGCAATTAGTGACATTTAGTCACCAACAACGCATCACACTCCGAGAAAAAGGCAATTTTAATGCGCAGAAAAATTCCCAGCAGCGCTTCGCTACAGGCTTTTGAGGCCGCAGCGAGACACGGTAATTTTGCCCGGGCCGCAGAGGAATTATCGCTGACGGAAGGCGCCATCAGTCGACAAATTGCCCGCCTTGAATCTCTGCTCAATTGCCGACTGTTTGACCGTACGGGAACCCGGGTAAAGCTCAATCCAGTCGGAGCTCGCTATGCGCATCACGTACGAGAAATGCTCGAACGGCTAGACAGGGACACTCAGTACGTAATGGGCATGCCGGAAGGCAGTAGAAGCCTGGAAATTGCCGCCCTGCCGACGTTTTGCAGTCGATGGCTCATTCCCCGGCTCAGCGGCTTCACATCCCGGTACCCGGACATCACATTGAATATTGCGGCCAGAACCGATCCTTTTATCCTCACGGGGAGTGGCTTTGACGCTGCGATTCATTTTGCGCATCCCGCATGGGCAGGCATGCATACGCAGACTCTCTTTCAGGAGAAACTGGTGCCGGTATGCCATCCCGCATTGTTAACAGAAAAGAATATCTTTGATCAGTTGAATAAACTGCCGCGCATTCACCGGCGGCAGAATCCGGAAGCATGGCCTCATTATGCTCAGCAGAGCGGGATAGCGCTTGATAACCCGGCGCAGGGTGTCCGGTATGACCTTCATGAAATGGCAATAGCTGCCGCATTGGCCGGACATGGCGTAGCAATGGTGCCGCGCATATATGTCGAAAAAGAGCTTAATAGAGGAGCGCTTGTTGCGCCCTGGCCGGAATCAGACTATCTGAGCAAAACATTCTGTTTAGTGAAACCAGCAGAAACAGGAATCAATGAACCTGCCCTGCAAGATTTTGAACGCTGGTTACAGGCTGAATCATTAATAGGTACATGACATAGCCATGGGCGGTTTTATGCAAGCAGCAGACGTTACTTATATCACCAGGGGAGCAGGCCACGGGATCAGGAAATGGTTTGGCTGCCCGAGGACTAACGATGCCTTAGCCGTCAAAAGAAATGCAGGACGTTTTTATTTCGTGATCACCTGCTGCGCGCGGGCCGTTGCGTTGCCGGGATCACCCACTCCCTGCCACTGTGTTAACCCCGGTTCGGGGGCAGCCCGGCGGTGGCGATTCAGTCTGCTTTTCTGCAAGATGGACGACAGAGAAAGGATTCGCCCTTAAGGCGTGATGGATACGCTCGCGGACAATCCTGCCACTAACTCGATCCCCGCAGGTAACTTATCGATATGGATGCGTACCGGCACTCGCTGCGCAAGTCGCACCCAGTTAAACGTGGGATCGACCTCTGGCAGGCCAAGCCCACCCGTCTCGTCATTGCTGTCGCTTATTCCATGTCCGATACTTTCAACATGGCCGGTTATTACAGATTCAAATCCCATAAGAGCGATCTGTGCGGTGTTCCCCACGCGAATATGACGTAGCTTCGTCTCCTCAAAATAGCCAACAATCCAGAAACTCTTCGCATCGATGATGGCAACTTTTGTCACTCCAGCGGTTGCATAATCACCGGGGCGCAGCCTGAGATGCGTGACATAACCAGCTACCGGTGCCCGAACCGTGGCATGTGATAAATTAAGCTGTGCCAGTTCCAGCGCAGCCAGCGCCCCATGATAATTCGCCGCCGCGACATTTGCCGCACTGTCTGTTTGTTGTAAATCCTCGGTGGAAATAACGCCTTTGATCCGGGAACGCCGTCTGGCCGCATCCTGACGCATTAACATCTCATGACGTTTAGCTTCGACTTCAGCCTGCGCGCTGACCACCGCCAGTTTCAACCAGTGCGGATCTATCGAATAGAGATCATCGCCACGATTAATCCACTGATTATCGCTTACTGCAACACTGCTTACTGGCCCGGAAACATCAGGCGCAATCTGCACCACATCAGCACCAACCCGACCATCGCGGGTCCACGGCCTCTGCGCATAATGTTTCCACATCATGAAAGCCAGGCTGGTTGCCACCACGACTGCGGTTAACGTAAGCGCATAGCGGCTTAACAAAGAGAGAAATGATTTCATGCTAATAACCCCAGCGCGTTCAACCCCTGCATAAGCAGGAAAAAGCTCACAATATACGTTGAGAAATCAATCAGCGGACGACAAGGCAAGCTACGATAGAGTCTGCTGAAAGTGAGAAGAGGCACGAATAGCAACGTGCAAAACAAACTAACGAGCGCGATAACCAGCAGGCCGGGGAAAAAGACACCGCCGATATTAATGTCATTAATCATCAGTTTGCCCCTTATGCTGTTCTCGCAATGCGCAGTGCAAATCAATCAGTCGGTCAATGAGCTGGCGCGATTGTTGATGTTCCTCAGCAGAATAAATGCTAATCATTGATTCAATACGTTGGCGTAAGAGCCTGGTGTCTGTCTCGCGGCTAAGCACGTTAAGCACCTCGTTAATCTCTTTGGCAGTTTCACTGCCAGTCTGCGGATGAAAACGCCGTAAATGCATGACGGAGAGGCCAATACGTAGATAGTGCAACATTTGGTTAAGCGCCTTTTCTGATGATTGCCTGCTCCGCGGCAAGCGCGGCAGTAACAATGCGGTTCTGTCTATCATCAAATTCGTCCAGTGCACCTCATCCGGAGTAAAAACGCCCTTCACGCTGCGCCGGATGTCGCGCCGGCAAATTTGTAGCAGACGATGTATGGCAGAGTCGGCCTGCACGGTTTGCAGCAAACTCATGCTGACCACAGCAAAGCCGGTCGCGGAAAATAATGCGATGGCGGTGTTTACCGCCGCGGCGAAGTCTCCGCTGTAGTGGGCGCCTAACTCGCATAAAATGGGCAGCGTCAGTGTGATCCCCATGGCCATAAAGGTGGTGGCTGGCCGCGCCTGCAGCGATCCGGCCAGCAGATATGCCGGCGCCAGTACCGCAACCAGCACATTGAACTCTGTAACCTGAGGAAGCAGGGCAAAGCTGTAGAGCAGACTGATAATCACGCCCCAGGCTGAACCAATAATATATTTGACAAGATGCGGGGCCGGAGTGTCGAAACTGCCAAACAGTGTGCAGCAGACCCCGAGGATAGAAACCGCTGTGCTGCCATCAGGCCAGGCTGAGTCAATCCATAACAGGCAGCCACTCAGTATTGTCACGAAAGCGCCCAGCGCAGTACGTGCAGCGGTAAGATTATCACGATGGAAAACATAGCCTTTCACAGCCTTGTCTTCTGCCTGCATTTGCGCGGGTTTCGCATGATGGATGGCTTCAGCAAGGCGCTCGCATTGTTGCAGGAGGAGGATGGCCTCGTTAAGGTGACGGGTAAAACTCACTTGCAACTCTTCTTCAAATGTCAGCGCATTTGAAGCGAGCCGATTGGTTAACTTCGCACTGCATTCTTTCAGCGCTTCTCCCGTTATTTTTCGTTCACTCTCATTCTGACAAGCAAGCCAACTCTGCACATCTTTCAGCAGCAGCTGTATGTCGGCAGGTATCGTACTGATCATCTGCATACGATCACGTAATTCACAGCTCACAATTAACAATCGCGCCAGTTTGTCATGGATGACTTTTCTGGCATTGCGGACAGGAACTGAGATGGCAAAGTCGTAGGGAATATGATGGCTTATACCCTGCAGGAACTGCAACGCCAGCGCCAGCCGCAAGTTCCCTGAAATCTCATCGGCTTTGCCTGTTAATGTGTCCGCAATCATCTGCCGCGCAAAACACAGCGTTTCCAATATTTTGCTGTTGAACAGCCCTGATATACGCTTTGGCAAAATATACCTGTGAATAAGCGCTGCGCAGAGGATACCAATAACGATCTCCTGCACCCGGGTAATGGCTGTATCAAAAATCGCGCCGGGATCAAATACCGCGGGAAAACCAATCAGACTCGCGGTGTAACCGGCCAATACAAAGGCGTAGGCGCGGGGCGAGCGTTCGATCAGTGATAAGTAAAGGCAAAAAGTAATCCAGCCAGTGAGTATCACACTGCAAAAGATCGGCATATTAACGAAAGCAGGCACAATCAAAACGGTCGCCCCGGCTCCGATTATGGTTCCGGCCAGACGATAGACGCTTCTGCTCAGCGAGGCGCCAACCGACGTTTGCGAAACAATATAAACGGTTATGATTGCCCAGGAGGGCCTTTCAAGACCTATCGATAAGGCGATGTAATAAGCGAGCATCGCGGCTGCAAAGCTCTTGACGGAATACAGCAAGGCATTTGCATCGTTCTGCAACCTCGATGAGACCAGTGTTGCGCCCGCACGATGGAACACGACATATATAGCCCGCAAAAAACGGCAGTGGGAGAAGTCTATTTTGCTCATGCCGGCAATTATTACCGGGTTGCGCGCTCCCTTAAATACTCTATTCTGTCAAAAAATACCTAAATGTTGCCAATAATATGACAGCACAATATGCCACTACATTGTTTGACCCCGACGCCACAGCGTGCCCGGCAGTAGCGCGTCATCTTGATTTCATTGATTACGCAGCAGAAGTGCCGGTCCATACACATCGGAAAGGGCAATTAATTATTGCGTTGTATGGCGCAGTTATCTGTCGCGCGCAAAATGAGATATGGATAGTGCCGCCTCACTGTGCCGTATGGATCCCCGGAGGGATCCCGCATAGCGCGGGAGCCACCTGGAACGCACATCTTAATTATTTATTCATTGAACCCGGAGCCGCCGCACTCCCGGATCGGTGTTGCACGCTGGCAATTTCTCAGTTGATTAAAGAATTAGTTGATCGTTTAACCCGCGAGAGCGCTGATTACCCACCGGATAGTCATATTGCCAGGCTGACCAGAGTGACACTTGATGAATTAGTCACGATGCCGCAGCAGAACTTCAGCTTGCCTGTCTCTGCTCATCCCAAAATACGTGCCATGGCCGATACGCTGGTGAGCCATCCTGAAGATCGGAGCACTTTTAAAGCATGGGCGAAACGACTGGCGCTCAGTGAGCGTTCATTGGCACGATTGATGCTGCGCGAGACTGGGCTGACCTTCGGGCGATGGCGTCAGCAACTCCATTTGATTATTGCTCTACAAGAGTTAGCCAGCGGCGTATCTGTACAAAATGTGGCAGAAAAACTAGGGTATGAGTCCGTTAATGCCTTTATAACCATGTTCAGGAAAACGATGGGCAGCACGCCAGCTCACTATTTTGCCGAACGAAAAATACAGGCACCCTAACCCGCGCACGCTAATAATGCGCCGTGATGTTTTTAACGCCCCACAACACCGGTCCCAGGCAGCTTAGAGCGAACAGCGGACGTTGGTGATCAGTAGCTTTAGCCAAATTACAGGTATGAGCCGCTAATATAAGCGGCTGTATCTATAAATTATTCTGAGTAGCAGTGTTCGGGCGCCGGGAAGCTGCCGTCTTTAACTGCTGCAATGTAGCTTTTTACCGCGCCCTGGATGTCATTCTGTCCTTTCATAAAGTTTTTTACGAATTTTGGGGACCTGCCGGTGATGCTCAGGCCAAGCATGTCATGCAGCACCAGTACCTGTCCGTCGGTGTCCGGGCCGGCGCCGATGCCGATGACCGGTACGGACACCGTCTCACTCAGCGCTCTGCCCAGTGAGGCGGGGACGGCTTCAACCAGCACCATCGCCGCGCCGGCTTCTTCAAGCTTTTTCGCGGTATCGATGAGGGCGGCTGCCTGCTGGCTGTCCCGCCCCTGCACCTTAAAGCCGCCAAAGACATTAACCGACTGCGGGGTGAGCCCGATATGTGCGCAGACCGGTATACCGTTGCGCGTCAGCTGGCGCACCGTGTCGCACAGCCACTCTCCGCCCTCAATCTTGACCATCTGAGCACCGGCCTGCATCAGCTGCGCCGAGCTGTGCAGGGCCTGCTCAGGCGAAGAGGAGGTCATGAAAGAAAGGTCGGCGATAATGAAGCCGCCGTTATTTCCGCGCTTTACGCAGGCCGTGTGATAAACCATATCTTCCAGCCTGACCGGCAGGGTGCTGTCATGGCCCTGCAGGATCATCCCCAGCGTATCGCCGATGAGGAGCATCTCCACGCCCGCCGTGCTCAGCTCGTGCGCAAACGTGGCGTCGTAGCAGGTGAGCATGGTGATCTTCTCGCCGCGCTGCTTGAGGTTTTTCAGGTGTGTCAGTGTGATTGATGGCATGGTGTTCTCAGCTAAATCGTTGTATTAGTGAAGGATATTGCGGGTGCGAGAATACCGGCTCCCGGCAACGCTTGATTATATTTTTCAATCCGCCAGAGGCCTTCGAGTCCCGGCGTGCCGCAGCGCAGATAAAACGCACCGCTTTTTATCCGGAGTTCCGGCTGCGTCAGCGGGGTATGACATATTTCCCTGACGGCGGCAGGCGCAGGCGCGGTGCTTTTCATGCCCAGCATGAACAGGCTCAGGTATACCAGCGCCAGACCCACACCGGCAATGATTCCCGCCCTGATGGTATAGCGTGTAACCTGTGCCTGAGACGTCATGTCCCTGCGCTGAGTGTATTCATAGAGTACCTGCTGCATGATGTATTATTGATTAGCCCCTGTGGCCGCGCGTCAGAGAAACTGCTCTGCCAGCAGCAGGGCCGCAACAATGATCATCAGGCCGCCTGAGATCCGGCTGACATTCAGCGCAGCGCGCGGGCGCGTCCGGAGCACCGTGCCGGAGCCATACCCCACCAGCAGGTAGACCACACCGCAGCTGATCACATGTACCAGCCCCAGCGCGGTCATCTGCAGCGGAAGCGGCCAGGCGGCGTGGACGTCGGTGAACTGAGGCAGCAGGGCTAAAAACAGCAGAAAGACCTTTGGATTAAGACCGCTGATGCAAAAACCCTTAAGCGCCCACTTCAGTCGCGAACCGGCATCTTCATTCTGCTCCGCCACCGGCGCTGACGGGTGGCGCAGCATGCCAATGCCGAGCCAGAGAAGATAGCCAGCGCCGGCAACGGTCAGAGCGGTCAGTACGCCCGGTGCGCCCGCAATGACCGAGCCGACGCCCGCTGCCACTATAAGCGTTGCAACAAGATGACCGCTCAGCATGCCGGCTACTGCTGGCATAACCCGGCGTCCCCGAATGCCGGCTGAAATGGCGTAGGCCCAGTCGGCACCCGGCGTGATGACGAAAAGCACGGAAACAGCCCAGAACGCGGCGAACATACTCATTGACATGCGCCGTTATCCTCATAGGTCGCATTTCTGACCGGCCCTTTATCAGTGTCTGAAAACTGCATGTATTGAAACCCTTTCCTGACTGATACGTTTAAAAGAGAAGAAAGATTATCGCTTTTTATGCGGAATGTGCTTTCATTTACAGCATAAAAACGTATACAAGCCGGGAGGTTATTAGGAATGGACAGAACAGACTGCAATATTCTTGCAGAGCTTCAGCAGGACGGACGACTTTCGCTAACTGACCTGGCGGAACGGGTGGGGATCAGCTTATCATCCTGCCAGCGTCGGGTCAGAGCACTTGAACAGGAAGGTGTTATCAGCGGCTACCGGGCGTATCTCGACCCGGCCAGATTCGGGCTGAACTTTTCCGCCATAGTCTTCGTCACCCTGCGCGAGGGAGACCGGCAGGCGGTCAGCACCTTCGAGGCGGCATTAAAAGAGATACCGCAAATTATTCAGGCGCAGCGACTGTTTGGCGATCCGGATTATCTGCTACACGTTATCACCCGGGACCTGCCGGCTTTTCAGCAGCTGTATGATGAAAAACTCTCCGGTATGCCAGGGGTGCAGCGGCTTACCTCAACGCTGGTTATGAAAACGGTTGTGAAAGACCGTGCCCTGCCTGTCTGACGCTTGAGCAGTACCTCAGCCAATCAATATTTTACAGGAAGTTTTTTGGCACTGAGAAAACGTTGTGCTCAGGATCGTTATAAAAGTCGAACGTCCACTGTTGGCACTTCCCTGCCTCTAGGTGCTGAAAAAAACGTCAGTCATGACAACTGAAATGGACGAGGTATCTGCCATATGGTGAATCAATGACGAACTCATCGTGTAGAGAGCCATACCATATAGGAGGGCTAGTTGTGAGTGTAAATAGCCGAGCATTACCGGTCATTTCAGTGAGATCATCTTTAAAATTGGCAAGCAGTTTCTGCTTGAGTGAGCGAGGTAGTTGTTGTGTGTCCGGTTTGATTAGACCATTACAGTTGAACTCACAGCGAAAAGCAGACCGTTCGGCGTTACAACCGGAATGGCTCTCATGCCACAATGAAGACCTGACTGACTACAATGTGCCTTGAACAAAGAGAGAGCTGTTCACAGGGGCTTCCCCTGTTGTGCCAGGAAGTACATAATTGATTGATATTTAAACACCACATGGCGTCTTTATGGCATCTTTTCTGAAGTGCGGGGTTACTCTGTATGAATGTGCCGCAAACAAAATCTGAATTGCTTTTAGCAATTGATAAAAATTTCAATAAATTAATTAGTTATCTTAATGCCATCCCCGCCGAACTTACCTCAGATAACTCAATGGATGGACACTGCAAGGGCACGGAAATGAGTGTTCGTGATCTGGTTTCCTATCTGCTCGGGTGGAACACCCTGGTTGTAAAGTGGATCACTTCTGATGAGAAAGGAGTGCCCGTTAATTTCCCGGAAACCGGTTTTAAGTGGAATCAACTGGGGCTTCTGGCGCAAAAATTTTACTCTGATTATAGCGGATTGAATTATAACGCGTTAATCACTGAGCTCGAGGCAGTAAAAGATAAAATAGTGAAACTTATTGATGAGCGCACAGATGACGCTTTGTATGGTAAACCATGGTACACAAAATGGACTATGGGGCGCATGATCTCATTTAACACATCATCACCCTATGCCAATGCTAATGGCAGATTAAGAAAATGGGCGAAAAATAATAATATCAGCTTAAAATAAAAAAACTCTGTGAGCTTGCCTCATCATCATTGACTAATAATACGCCGTGCTGTTTGTCATGTCCGCTTCCGGCACGCCCTGTTGACCAACAGGTTAGCGAGAATTTATACGAACAACCGTGTCTGAATCGATAACCGATGTGAACCACCGAGCTGAAGTGCGACCAGCTCAACGATTTTTTGTGGTGAGGTAATGGACATCACTTACCAGGAAATTGCCTAAAAGCAGAGGAGAGGACGACTGAAGGCGAATGTTTCAATACCTGAGTGGTTACAGCAACTGGTCGCCCGCAATATCGAATGTTGTCCCGTTTCGTCAGAGAGAATGGCGGCCACAGCACGGCCAATATCATCCGGCAGACCCACACGTCCCAGCGCGATCCCCTGAGCCACAAAAGCATTCACATCTTTATTATCACGCACTGCGCCATCGCCAAAAGTGAGCGAGAAGCAGACATAGTACTAAGAAGAGATTAGATCAACAGGTACCTGACACAATTAAATCTGATTTGCACACTTGGGCAAAGGCATGAATAAGGGTTTGCCACCCTATTCGCAAAAATGCTCCACCTTGCATTTCGGTCGCCATTTATTGGCGACCGGTTCGCGTATAAAACTGATCTTAATTATTTCACCAGGATCTGTCCCACATCGATACGATTTCCATCCGGATCGGCGAAAACAAATGCCCGAATGCCATAATCTTTATCTTGTATGCCTTTAACAATCCTGGCACCAATTTCCTGACAAAGGGTATATAAGGCATTTGCATCATCAACAAGAAGATGAGCGATAGGATAGGAAGCAGCTTTGTGCTGTGGCTGGAGAGTCAAATGTAGTTCAGCCTCTTCACGCTTTATTATCACAAAGCCCACAGGATCTCCATTTTCAAATACATCTTTGAAATTCAGTCCGTTGATATAAAACTCTTTGGAAATCATGATATTTTTAACAGGTAACACGGCTGCTATACGACCAAATCTGACAAGATGCTGCATGATCAACCTCAGGATTGTTAATCAATAGCATAGCGATGGACGGTGCCGTAGCTAAGCGACTGGACGGTGCCAGATGATATATGAGGATATAATAGTTTTTGCCAGTGTGAAATTGAAACTTTTGAGGTGCTGTGACAAGACCTTATGTACTAACGCTCCGTTATGTAATCAAGGTCCGCTCCTGGCTGTGAGTTCAACTGATGGATGCAAGAACTAAAGATCGGCATAAGCAAGGAGCGGACGTCTGCCAGAAAATTATTTCTGGCGACCATCGCTTAGCCCCCTGCCCGGCAAATGTTATCTCTATGACAGACCCTGACAAGTGAGGATATTAGTGATGATGAGAACATCCCACTTGCAGGAATTCTGCAATTGCAGCCGTGACTGCCTGCGCAGCTTCAGTCGGAGGATGATGACCTGTTCCAGCCAGCAGGAGTAGACGGGCCTCAGGGATCAGAGTAGCTATCTCCTGACTCAGTTCAACAGGTGTTGCAGTGTCCTGTTCCCCACAGATGATCAATGTCGGAGCACTGATGTCAGCCAGTAGTGCCGTTATATCACCCCGTTCAAAAACCGCAGCATCCAATGCAAGGTAGCAAAACTGGAGAAAAAAATCTCTGGACGGGATCTGCCTCCTGCCGGAACATTGCTGTCAAACTCAAAATATCCGCTTCTGGCACTGACCCGTCTCTTTGACGTCGAACCACTATGAACGTAAAGCGGTCGAATTCTCCCGGCCGGGGCAGTATTGATAGGTCAGGCTCAGCCATGTCGATTCAGCGGGCAATTCTTGCTGACCCGGATAAATGGTACGCAGGCCCACCGGAATCAAGAATTGACGAAGTAGCGCCCCAATGCCGGACACGCATTAGGAAATTATGTGTTGGCGCCCGGGCATCGTTTTAAAAAGGCCTTAACAGGGCTACTCATTACCCCATTGATTCAGGAACGTGGCTATCTCATCAATACGCAGTGCGTTGATACCGGCTTCACTGGCCATCTCTTTCTGCGCGTTCTCGCTGATTTCTTCGTTATTCATTAAGCGGGTGATCAGCAGCTGGAAATAGCGCGCCAGGGATTCACGTTCTGACTCGCTTACCGGTTCTGCACATTCCGTCGAATACTCATCCACGATGTCATAATATTTAAGCGGTACTTCATTGTTCATAAATAGCCTCCGGGGGTTAACGTCTGTCTATGTCAGTTGCTACGCCAGTTCGCTTCGGGTGACGATGCGGGGAATGGATGGTTGATTATGGTTGCCCGTGCATATCCCATCGCGCAGACCCCATCACGTCGTAAACATGCTGGTCGGTAAATGCCGGAAATTTGGCTCGTTTGGCCGCTTCGGCCAGGGCATGACAATAATCCTTGTCGCCGCTCTTGATGATGACATTCTGCAGGGTGCCATCAATTTTAAAATCCAGATGCAGATTACATCTTTTACCGTCCCAGGCATGGGGCTTTGTAAGCGCAGTATCGAGGGCTTTTTTAATGCCAGCCGCCTGCTCACCATAGATATCATTATCAGTCACTTTACCTGTGCGGTTGTAACTACATGCATCAGTCGCACGCGCTTTCTGACAGTCTTTCGGAGTGAGAGGGGTACAACCGACTACAGTGGCAGCCATCAGCAGCATCAGTAATATTTTTGCCATGATTAAGTCCGTTTATGATGATGGCCAGGTAGCCGTGATTGCTGGCAGTTATTCACGTTATTATGCCACGTGTATTCAATCGGTTGTCAATCAGACTGACAACCCCATGACCTGCATGCCATTATTCAATACACCGCGGTGTTGGTGAAAGAGACGTATATCATGGCGCACAGAGGTCAGTAAGCGATGCTGAAATCCCGCTGATAAATGGCACAGCATCAGTCCGAATGCTTTCAGACCTTAAGCAGCTTCACCGTGGCATCCACGTCAATCTCATCTTCCGAGAAAATTAACGTCGTTCCCTGGAAGGTGGTGATCGCCAGTTTTTTCAGCGAGCGCATTTCACCAGGCTTAGCGGCTGATTTCGGTCTGATACTACTCATCAGTACCCCCACAGACAGCACCGCATTTTCTTTATCAATGCGGGTATCGGCTGATACTTCTTCGCTGTACACCAGGTAAGACTTGATCGACGTAAGCTTCAGGCGCTCGCCCGCGATATAGATGTATTTGCTTTCCGGTACGACTTTTACAGAAAAAGCTGACAACCCCTTGTTATTAGTGGAGGGTTCGAAAGTCACCGCCGCATCTTTCTTAATCAGCTCAGGATTGGCGACCTTAATCACATGAAAATAACGGTTATCACCGTTTTCATCTTTGATAAATCCAAAACCTTTATCTTTAAACCACGTTGTGATCGTTCCATTCATCGCCATTACCGCCTGATTAATCGTTTATCTACTCAATTTTTGCAGCGCGCAGTGTAAAGCACAATGCCTGCGCAGACTACGTCTTTGGTTTAAGTCTGGATGATAAATTTCTGCAATGCGAAAGATGACGTCCAACTGAAGGCGTCACAGACGCCGATTGAAACGTTGTGGCCAGAGGTGGCGGAAGGGTTAACCGGCTACAGCCGGATCGGTTTGGCGGTGTGAGGGTACCAGATCAGCACCCAAATCCCCCGGGGCATGGCCCGCCCCTTAGCGAGGATCGCCGATTACAGATGTGAACCTCTGGTGTTATCTGAAAGGAATTACTGCTGTATCCTGATGACCACTTTGCCCTTCGCATGTCCCCGGGCAAGGTAGGCAAGAGCATCCTTTGTTTCGGCAAAAGGGAACACCTTGTCAATCACTGGTTTGATTTGTTCAGTCTCTATAAGTTTGCCGATTTGGGTAAGTTGATCCGCATCAGGACGGACAAAGAGAAATGAGTAGCTGATACCTCGCTTTTTTGAAAGACGCATAATCTTGCGGCTCATCAACCCAAAGATAAAAGTCAGAAAGAAGTTTACCTCCCGGGCCCGTGCGAACGCTGTATCTAACGGCCCGATAAGAGAAACAATCTGTCCGCCAGGCTTAAGAATTTGGGTGGATTTTTCAATTGCATCGCCTCTGATAGTGCCAAGGACAATATCGTAGTCGCTCAGAATGGTTTCGAATTCTTGCTTTTTATAGTCAACCACTTCATCTGCGCCAAGGTGACTCACCCATTCGACATTGTCTGTACTGGTCGTGGTTCCCACCGTTGCGCCGAACTGTTTCGCCAGCTGAATCGCAAACGTGCCAATCCCCCCCCGAACCAGCAGGGATGAACACCTTCTGCCCTGACCGAAGCCTGGCGCGCTCTACCAATGCCTGCCACGAGGTGAGGCTCACCATCGGGAGCGAAGCCGCCAGCTCGAAACTCAGGTTTGATGGTTTTATGGCCGCAGCGTTCTCCGGCACCACGGCAAATTCGGCGAGAGAACCCGTTCCGCTATCGAAAATACTGGCGAAGATTTCGTCGCCTGACGTGAAACGAGTTACGTGGCTTCCCACTGCAATAACAACACCAGACAGATCGCTACCCAAGGTGGCCGGGAGCTTAAAATGCAGAACCGGCTTAAATATTCCGGTTGGGATCATATTGTCGATAGGGTTGAGACCCGCAGCGTAAACTTTAACCAGGATTTCATTAGCCTTAAGCGAAGGATAATCGACCTGATCGAATCCCAATTCAGGATATTTGCCATAGCGTTTAAAGGTGAAAGCTTTCATTGTGTTATTATTCATTTGTTGTTTACCCCTATTCCCGGAAAAATTTTTATTCTCTCGTATCAGGCTAAAGACTGTGCCGCACCACCTTATCCAGCAATTTTTCCGGCGCGAATCTGAAGATGAAATCCAGTTTTCCGGCCGTGTAGCGCAACTTTGGCTGTGAAGTCTGAGCAGACTTAACAACCACTTCAGCCACCACCGCTGGACTTTCCGCTTCAGCCATCGCCTTACTAACAACTTTCGTCAGCTTAGCCCGAATAAGCTCATACTCTTCAAACCTGGCATCCGGCTCTGGGTTATTGGCGTCAAACTGCGTCTTAAGGTAGGCAGGTTCGATGGCTGGGACCCTTCTGCCCTGGGTGCGCAATTCATGAGCCAGCGTTCACGAATATTTGTCATGCTTAAATCAGACCTTCACGCGTTGTTTGCGCTTTCTCATCGGTGATGAGAAGACCAGCTATACGGAATTTAATGTTGGTTTACCTCTCTGCAGAACAGCCGAAAGACTGTTATCAGTGTCCTGCAGAGGGCATCTCATTGACTAAACGGTTTTATATCGCTCTGCAGCTTCAGCTTGTTTGATGTCGGAAAGCAGAGCCTGCCGCGCAGCATCAAGAGCGTCCCAGCGTGCAGCATTATGCAATGGTGGGATGGTGACGAGTTCACGGCGATCAAAGCCAACCAGTGCTGCATCAACTAACTCACCGACTTCCATCATCCTGGCCGAGGTACTGATATCGATCCCTGCACGTTCCCAGATTTCCGTGTAAGTTCCGGCAGGAAGCACCGCCTGGACGTAAATACCGCTGGATGACAGTTCCAAATTCATTCCCTGAGACAGGAAAAGGACAAAGGCTTTGGTGGCGCCATAAACCGACATAGTAAATTCCGGGGCAAGGCCAACCACGGAGCTGATATTGACAATCGAGCCCTCTCCGGCCTGGACAAATCGGGGCGTCACCGCACTGGCAAGTCGCGTCAGGGCCGTGATGTTAAGTGCTATAAGCCGCTCAATCGAATCAGGCGTCTGCTCTATAAAGCCGCCCGACTGTGCGATACCCGCGTTATTGATAAGAATACCTATCCGCGTGTCGTCACGCAGGCGAGCCTCGACAGTCGCTAATTCATCCGATAGCGTGAGATCAGCGGGCAATACATCGACAGAAATACCCGTTTCTTGTCGCAGACGGTCTGCAAGAATATCCAGTCTGGTCTGGTCGCGAGCCACCAGCACAAGATCGTGGCCGCGGCGTGCGAACCGCTCAGCGTAAACAGCACCGATGCCCGTAGAGGCGCCTGTAATGAGGACTGATGATTTGGTCATAAGTTGATCTTCTTTATTCATGAGTAAACAGAATCCGCAATCTGCGATGTATGTAGTAGCGTGACACCCGCTGATCTAGTTGCTGACCGCGGTAGTCGACGGGTAATCGGTGTATCCTTCCGCGCCACCGCCATACAGCGTTTCAGGGATAAGTGGGCTCAGAGGCGTTCCCGTCTTCAGCCTTGCAACCAGATCCGGGTTGGCGATAAACGGACGCCCGAACGCGAACAGATCGGCCCGGCCTTCCGCAAGTTGGCTGGACGCCAACTCCAGGTCATAACCGTTATTGCCGATATAGGTATTTTTAAAACGCCGACGCAGGGAAGCGTAATCAAACGGTGATATATCACGCGGGCCGCCGGTAGCGCCTTCCACTACATGGAGGTACACAACGCCTAATGTATCGAGTTGCTCAACGAGGTAGTCATATTGTGGCGGTGGATCACTGCAGGAAATCGCGTTAGCGGGCGAAACAGGGGAAATGCGGACACCGGTGCGCTCAGCGCCGATCTCATCCTTAACGGCGGCCGCGACCTCTAATAGCAACCGTGCACGATTCCCGACAGAACCGCCGTATGCGTCGGTACGCCGATTAGCGCCATCTTTGAGGAACTGCTCCAGCAGATAACCATTCGCGCCATGAATCTCAACCCCATCAAATCCGGCGGCAATGGCATTGGCAGCGGCCTTGCGGAAATCTTCGATAATGTCTTTTATTTCGCCCACATCGAGCGCCCGTGGCTCAGAGACATCAGAAAAACCGTTGTTCACAAAGGTTTTGCTCTCGGCACGGATAGCGGACGGAGCGACTGGCGCAGCGCCATCAGGTAGCAAGTCTACATGGGAGATTCGCCCTACGTGCCACAGCTGTACAAATATCAGCCCGCCTTTGGCATGCACCGCATCAGTCACTTTACGCCAGCCGTCAATTTGGGCTTGCGTGTAAATCCCCGGCGTATCCTGATAGCCCTGCGCTTGTGCTGAGACCTGCGTAGCTTCAGTAATCAACAACCCGGCAGTTGCACGCTGTGCGTAATAGGTCGCCGCCAGTTCGCCAGGCACAAGACCCGCTCCGGCGCGATTACGTGTTAATGGCGCCATCACAATACGGTTGGCAAGCGTTATTGGCCCAAGATCATAAGGTTGAAATAACTGTTGGTTCGTCATGTTCGTTTCCCTGCTAAGTGATTGGTGATGACACAAACCTAATGATGATGATCATAATCTAAAAAGTCAATCGGTTTGATTATGGTCATCATCAATGTATACTTGCGGCATTAATTTTTAAGACAGGAGGCGAAAGCCATGAAAGTGTCGAAAGAGCAGGTTCGTGAAAACCGAATGCGTATTGTAGAAACTGCCTCGGTGTTGTTTCGTGAACGGGGCTATGACGGCGTGGGTGTCGCGGAACTGATGTCAGCGGCAGGTTTAACTCACGGCGGATTCTATAAGCACTTTGGCTCTAAAGCTGATTTGATGTCAGAGGCGATGAGCTGCGGTTTTTCGCGATCCGCAGAAAGTACTTTGGGGGTGAACCGGGAGCAATTTGTTGAATACTACCTCTCCCGGCAGCATCGCGACTCTATGGGCAAGGGTTGCGTGATGTCGGCACTGGGTGCCGATACAGCGCGTCAGTCTGAGACAATCAAGGCGACATTTGCGGCTGGAATTGAAAATCAGCTGGCACTGTTAGCAAATGAAAATGCAGTGGGCGGCGCAACACGAGCTGACCTGATCGACACCATTGCACATCTTGTCGGCGCCCTGGTGCTGTCCCGCGCCTGCCCTGATGATTCCGCGCTGGCAGATGAGATTCTGGATGTTTGCCGCTCGCGGATTCTCCGTCAGGAAGTCGATGAGAATTGAATTTCCGGGTGATTTAGCGAGTGAATAAAATGCCGTCGCGTTTAAGCAGGGATGCAGATAAAATGCGCGATTAATACGCTATCCGGGAATTTTATCTGCGGCTGCTATCCGCCAGTAAAGCCAAAAGGCGGGCACTGGTCGCCTGCCAACGCAAAGAAAGCACCATCCTGAATCTATGGTACAGGATAACCAGATATGAACACTTATTCGACCAGTGAACGCCTCATCAGGGGCGGTGTTAACTCAAATGTAGTTCGTTCGTATAATAAGAATAGCTACAGTAACGCGACGATAAACATCCTTCTCAAGGCTATAACGCATGAAGAGGAGGCTATTTTTTCACTGAATCAATTTCCAGGGAAACAGACTGATGACTATTTACATCACTCTGCCATCGATCCTTACCGCAGCCGAAAGAATTTAAAACCCGGTTATCCGTACTCCGACGGTTTTGGTTTGTTCTGGCTAAAACACGGTGGCAAATCCCAATATCATAGTGGGTGATTTCCCTTACTATGACGATCGCGAGTTTTGTCGATCCGTTTCCGGAGCGCTGCCCGGCGGGCTGACTCTTCCATGGGTTTTGCATATACCTTGCTACTCAAGGCAAAAGTAGCCCATTCAATTCCCTGACAATGCAATCCGGTTCATCGCTAAGCGGCATATTGTTGAGATCCTGGATGCCATCAATTTTTTGCGGTTCATCTACTTTTAATGCGTCAAAAAGAGGCGTTAAGTCCGCTTGTTCTTTGCCCCGCTCCGCCACCAGCTCAAAGGTTTTATTTTTTGCCGCCTCACTGGTCAGTGATGAAACCAGTACCCGGGCAATTTGTTCCCGTGAAATCACGCCATCCTTCGGTGTGCCGGCATGGCGACGATCGCCCTGAAGCATGATTAATTGATGCTCATCAGCATTGTTATAATCAAACCAGCCTGGTCGAACAATGGTATAAGGATGGCCACTGGCGCGTACCAGTCGCTCGGCCCGTCGTTTCCAGTCATGGACTTGCGTGCGTTGGTTCCAGTCGCTAAGCCGTTCTGTTACCCCGATGGTGGTCATCAGGGCAAGGCGGACGCGTTTATCTTCCAGCATCTTCAGGATGTTGCGTACCCCACCATAATCTATTGCCCGGGCGCCAATCCGTCCCTGACCATCAGAACCCAGCGTGAAAATCACTGCGTCGATACCTTTCACCACATCCGTTAATGTCTCAGGCATTGAAACGTCGCCATAGAAAACCTCTGTATCACGGGGCAACAGTTTAACTTTCTGGCGGTTTCTGACCAGCGCCCTGGGCTGATGGCCAATCTCAATCACGCGCTTCACAACATGCAGACCAATGCTTCCTGTCGCGCCGACAACAAGTATTTTCATGGCAGACCTTCTATTTTTTAATCAGAGAAACTGGCAATGAAATCAGAATAACAATTGCCATTATTCTCAGTAATAAGGCTAAAATGATTGCGTCTATGAACAGACTTCATGAGTGCCATGTTCGGTGGCGATGTTAATTAAGGAAATAAGCCATGCTGAAAGAAAACTTCAATGAGCTGCAGATCTTTCTGGTTGTCGCCAGAGAGAGAAGTTTTACTAAAGCAGCGGGAAAACTGGGCGTTTCTCAGTCCGCACTCAGTCACGCCATGAAAGCCCTGGAAGAACGTTTAAACATCCGTCTTTTGACCCGAACAACCCGTAGCGTCGCCCCCACTGAAGTCGGTGAGAGAATTATTGCCTGCCTCGAACCGCGTATCGCCGATCTGGAACAAGAACTGGATACCCTCATTCAGTTGAACGGCCATGCATCAGGCAATATCAGGCTTTCGGCAGGAGAGCACGCGGCGCGCAGCCTGTTATGGCCAAAGCTAAAGCCGTTTTTAAGGGAATACCCTGAAATCAGTGTCGAGCTGGTGGTGGATAATGGTTTCGTTAATATCGTTGATGGCCGGTTTGATGCCGGCGTTCGCCTTGGCGAAAGCGTTGATAAAGACATGGTTGCCGTCAAGATCGGTCCGAATATGCGCATGGCGGTGGTGGCTACGCCGGCATATTTTGCGGCAAACGGAACGCCTCAGACTCCGCATGACCTGCAGAACCATCGCTGCATCAATATGCGTTTGCCGACTGCCGGTGGCTTGTATCACTGGGAGTTTGAGAGAGAAAGGAAACCGCTACGCGTAAGGGTTGAAGGGCAATTGACGTTCAATTTTCTGTCAGAAAGAATCGATGCGACGCTGTCAGGATTCGGCATTGCCTGTGTGCCAGAGGATATCATTCGGGATTTCGTAAAGTCCGGAGAGCTTATTCAGATTTTGGAAGAGTGGTGCCCGTCTTTCCCTGGTTATTACCTTTACTACCCGAGCAGGAAACAGCATCCGCCGGCCTTTGCTCTTATGATTGATGCGTTGCGTTATTCTGAATGAATGGCTTGCGGGATACCGCAAGCCAGATTAACCCTTAACGACCCACGCGAGCCTGTAGGGCGGCGGGATAACGTTCGCCCACAATTTTCACCGTTTCAAGCGCCTGAGTAATCTTCCATAAATCATCCTGAGAAAGAACGATCCCGGCGGCGCCCAGATTCTCCCCCAGCCGATGCAGTTTTGTGGTGCCTGGAATGGGCACAATCCACGGTTTTTGTGCCAGCAGCCATGCCAGGGCAATTTGCGCTGAGGTCACGTCTTTTTCTGCGGCCAGCTCAGCCAGCAAGGCAACCAGTTTTTCATTCGCTTCAAGCGCCTCTGCGGCGAAACGAGGCACAAGGCTGCGAAAATCATCCTTACCGAACGTCGCGCCGGCCTTGATGGCCCCGGTCAAAAAGCCTTTGCCTAATGGGCTGAAGGGCACAAAGCCAATACCCAACTCCTCCAGTAGCGGTAAGATCTCCTGCTCAGGTTCACGCCACCACATGGAGTATTCACTCTGCAGAGCGGTAACCGGCTGAACGGCATGCGCACGGCGAATGGTTTCCACGCCGGCCTCGGAAAGACCGAAATGTTTCACCTTGCCTTCGGCAATCAGATCTTTCACGGTACCCGCAACATCCTCAATGGGCACATCGGGATCGACACGGTGTTGATACAGCAAGTCAATCACCTCGGTTTTGAGCCGACGCAGCGATCCTTCCACCGCTTCGCGGATATGCTGCGGGCGACTGTTTAAAATCTGCTGCTTATTATCATCACCAAAGGTAAAGCCAAATTTTGTGGCGATAACCACCTGGTCGCGAAAAGGTTTTAAGGCTTCACCGACCACTTCTTCATTCAGATAAGGGCCATACACTTCGGCGGTATCGAAAAATGTCACGCCACGCTCAACGGCAGCGCGAATCAGTTCGACGGCCTGACGCGTTGCTGTTGCCGGGCCGTAGCCGTGGCTCAGCCCCATACAGCCCAGCCCAAGAGCCGATACTTCAAGCCCGGATTTTCCGAGATAACGTTTTTGCATTGAGTCGAACCTCCCCTGTCATACGGTTAAACATCAAGTTTACGACCAGTCAGCCA
Organism: Pantoea sp. B65; assembly: GCF_047308185.1. Classification (NCBI taxonomy): domain Bacteria; kingdom Pseudomonadati; phylum Pseudomonadota; class Gammaproteobacteria; order Enterobacterales; family Erwiniaceae; genus Pantoea; species Pantoea sp. B65. The sequence goes on along the minus strand of NZ_JAHXPU010000042.1, from coordinate 142,763 downwards.
CTCGACCATCGCCGGGTCCCGATGTGAGAAGAAGGCGCTGGTGGCTGTATCCATCGCACTGATATTGATCATCTCCTCATTGCTAAGTTCGAAGTCCAGCAGGTTGATATTTTCGGCCATACGTTGTTTACGCACCGATTTAGCCAGCGAGACGATGCCGCGCTGGAAGATCCAGCGTAATACTACCTGCCCCACGCTTTTGCCATATTTTTCGCCGATAGCGGTTAATAGCGAATTCTGGAAGAGACCATTTCGCCCTTCCGCGAACGGCGCCCAGGCTTCCGGTTGAATACCACGGCTTTGCATCCACGGCACCGCGTGTAGCTGCTGGTTGAACGGGTTAACTTCAATCTGGTTTACGGCCGGAGCGATGTTGTTAAATGCCATCAGGTCTGCCAGGCGGTCCGGCTGGAAGTTGCTGACGCCAATAGCACGGATTTTGCCGGCCTGGTGTAACTCTTCCATGGCACGCCATGCGCCATGCACGTCGCCATAAGGCTGATGAATCAGGTACAAATCGACATAATCCAGCTGCAGGCGGTTAAGGGAACGCTCAAACTGTGCTTTGGCCCCGGCATAGCTGGTATCTTGCAACCACAGTTTTGTGGTGATAAACAGTTCATCTCGCGCAATGCCACTCTGCTTAAGCGCATTCCCTACCTGCGTTTCATTCTGGTAGGACGCAGCGGTATCGATCAGGCGATAGCCTGTCTCAATGGCATCGACAACGGCACGCTCGCATTCTGCGGCGTCAGTCATCTGGAAGACACCAAAGCCCAGCAGGGGCATATCAATACCGTTGTTTAGTTTTACTGTTTGCATGACGTTATCCTTGAGTGTTGTGCTTAAGATAAGCATAACGCAGCGTCATTTATCTGATTAGAGGCCGTAATGCGATAGGGTTAATTAGCATAATTCACTAATTAACCTATGCACCCTGCTTTACCGTGTTTGTTCACCACATCGCGCCACACTCGTGCCATTGCCAGAGGTACACGCCAGCTATCCTCGCGGGCATCGCCGTCGGTTTGTCCGGAATGTTATCGCCGTAAAAATCCGAACAGGGATTTGGCTTGGCGCCATAAATTGATGCAACGGCACCCATGGCGCTCTTTGTCAGGCTCATCAGGTTAGCTACGCACCGTTTCTAACCAACTGGCGACGGTTTCGGTGGTGCTTCTTTCCTGACTGCATTCAATAACTAGTGGTTTTTCGCGTCGGGATGCTGGCGTCAGGCTGACGACCTCCTGACAATCTTGTCAGTTGCGGCCAATACCGTTATTCCCGGTTCTGCCTCTGGAGATGGCGCCTGATGTCGGTAAGCGCCGCTATCCGACGGCAAAGCAAACGTCAGTCCAAAGGTATTAATGCCGCCCTCGCTACGCGCAAACACATCCCCACGGTGCATAATCGCGACTGCCCGCACGATCGATAATCCAAGACCGTGGTGGGTATCGCTTTTCGTGCGTGAAGATTCCACCCGATAAAAACGCTCGAACAAACGAGGTAACTGCGCGGATGCGATAGGTTCGCCGGGATTGGAAACGGCGACGCAGGCCTGATTCTCATTTGCACTTAATCTGACAGTAATCGTACTTTGCGGCGCTGAATGCCTTGCGCTATTTTCCAGCAGGTTGGCCAGCGAACGGTGAAACAAACGCCGGTCAATAAGGGTTATCGCCTCACCTTCGACCTGCAGGGAAAGCTGCTTCTCAGCGAAGGAGGGTTCAACATATTCCGCGGTTTTAAGTGTCTCTTCGCGCAGTGAGACGCGGGTTAACTGGGAGGCATGTTCACCCGCATGAGCATGGGACAGGAACAGCATATCGTTAACGATGGATGTCATCCGCTCAAGTTCTTCCAGATTTGAACCCAGTAATTCTTCCAGCTCCTCATGCGAACGCCGACGTGACAGGCCCAGCTGCGTCTGGCCTGTCAGGTTGGTGAGAGGGGTGCGTAATTCATGTGCCACATCGGCGTTAAAGCTCTCAAGCTGACGCCAGGCGATCTCCTGCCGCTCAAGCACGCCGTTAAATGATAAGGCCAGCTGTTGCAGCTCTTCAGGTAAGGTCGTGGTATCCAGACGCTGGCCGTGGTCTCCCGGAGCCAGATGCTGTGCCTGTTTGCTGAGCGCCCCGACCGGACGCAGGCCAATTCTGGAAACGGCATATCCCAGTAATGCCACAATCAGCACGCCCAGCGCGGTAATCATAAGCAATGTCTGCGTGAACGCATCCAGCGTGCCCATATAAGGTGTAGAGTCGATAGCCACGACATAGCGTAGCGCCGGTCTTTGTTGATTGGCGGCAATGGTTTTCACCAGCAGAAAAAGCGAGCAGGCCCCCTCTGATGCGCCAGGCATTTTGTTGAAGCCCTCTTTCAGGGATGACCAGTCGACACCCACTGGCGGCGTGCCTCCCACGCTAAAACCGGGGTTGTCGCTGACGATCCAGTAGCGAACTCTCTCCCCCTCAGAGCTGGCCAGAACGGTGAGTTTGTTCGCAAGGGTTGACCACCCCTCCGCCGAAGTTCGCGCGGTGATCCACGGACTCATCAATGACTCGCGAAAAAGCAGTTCGTTGTGCATCTGCTGTTGCAATGAGTCATGCAGCGAACTTCGCAGCAGAATGCCGGTCGCCGAGACAATCAGTAAGGCGGACAGCGCAAACATCAACGCCATATGGACGGAGATGGAACGTCTGAACATAATTTTCTCCTTCACCCGCCCGGTGTGTCAGGTCTGACTTCAAGGACATACCCCATACCGCGAACGGTATGCAGTAACCTGATCTCAAACGGCGCATCTATCCTGGCGCGCAGACGTTTAATCGCCACTTCAACCACGTTGGCATCACTGTCGAAGTTCATATCCCATACCTGCTCAGCAATCATCATCTTTGACAGGATCTCCCCCTGGTGGCGCGCCAGCAGGCTCAGCAACGAAAATTCTTTCGCCGTCAGCTCCAGCCGGACCCCGGCACGAAACACGCGGCGCGCCAGCAGATCCAACTGTAGATCGTGGATCTGTAGTTGCGTGATATCTGCGCCATCCGTAGGGCGGCGACGCACCAGCGCCTGAATGCGAGCCACCAGCTCAATGAGTGAAAAGGGTTTCGGCAGATAATCATCTGCCCCAAGGCGAAGACCTTTAACACGTTCATCCACTGACCCCCGGGCAGACAGCATTAGCACCGGGGTTTGTTTACTGGCACGAATACCTTCAAGCACTTTATAACCGTCCATCCCCGGCAGCATGACATCAAGAATGATCGCGTCGTAGTCGAATTCCAGCGCGTAATGCAGTCCTTCCGCACCTTCTGCGGAAACATCGACAGTAAAACCAGACTCTCCCAGCGCCCGGCTGAGATATGTCGATGTTTTTTCTTCATCTTCTACTAATAACAGGCGCATGGTGTTTTTATTCCTTATCAGAGGGTACGATGTGTCTGAATACAGGATGGCGCTACTGAGCAAACCCTTTTGTCAGCAACCACTGATTCATCAGATCCGCTAGTTGTTGATTATTTTTTTCAGCGATCAGAAAGTGGGAATTTCCTTTAATACCGATGTCGGGAAGATGCACAATGGTGGCATCACCACCATGGCGATTCACAGCAGCAACAAACTGTTGCGCCATTTCATACTCGCTTCGCCATTTATCTGGCCCAACCGCCGCGCCGGGTTTTTCTGCAATAAAGTCGCCATAATAAATTATGATAGGGATACGCGTGAGTTTGAGATATTCATTCATTGGCACCCCCAATGCTGAGGCTGCCAGCGGCGCAAAAGTCGTTTTAATCGGCTGCGGCATTTCACGCTCAGGGAAGATAAACGGCGTACCGCCCGGTTCATAAGCAACTATTGCTTTGACATTATCTGTATAGAAGGGCGCCCGCCAACCGATTGTCCCACCCATCGAATGCGTGACCAGAATCCCCGGACCAATTTTATTAAATAATTGCGCGAGAGTTTTTGCATTCAAATCGTTATCCAGTTCACCTGAATACGGGTTCCATGAACGCTGAAATGCTTCAATACTTGCAGGATCGTTGGGAAATTGAGAATTTTTAAATACGCCTTGCTCATCACCCACACGAGAAAGTAAAAAAAGCGTTTTGTCAGCATACATGGGGTTGCCTGCCCATGGATTTTTACCGCTGTCCGCTTTGGTGGCCAAACCGGCCTCCCCCATACGTGGCTGATCAACCAGATATACACTGTATTTTTTCTTCAGGAAGAGGTTCTGGAACCCGTCACGTCCGTCAGGGGTACTTTCCCATGTTCTTTTGGTTTGTGCTCCACCATGCTGAAACACCAAAGGGTATTTATGTGCATTCAGCGGAATTTGAAAGAAGGCATAGGCATGATCCCCATAAGCCGTTTGACCTTCGGGAGAAAGAAAATTTTTCTCAGAGAAAGTACCTGAATGCCTGACAGTTGCCCCCCCGATAGCAAAACTACCCTGTGTTTGCAAAACTATGGGGTCTGCAACATTGCTATGTTGCGAGCGTTGAGCTGAACACCCGGTCATTGATGCCAGAAGTCCCATAACCAGAATGTTAACGATTAATTTTTTGACATGTTTATTTTTAGTCATCAGCCTTGTCTCTTAAATTTACTGATAGCATTCCATCCGCCAGGGATGCGGAGCTAAATAAAATTAATGGCAATGGATTAGCCCAGCCCTGTAATAATCGCCACTAATGGCATTGTCAGCACCGCCGCCAGGGTTGTGAACGTTGCACCTTTGAGAGCCAACGGATAGGCCTTTTTATTAAGCGCCTGAGCTAATAATGGCGCCCCTGCCCCGGCTGGAGTTGATACTGCTGCCAGAAGGACGCCCAGCAGAAGATGGTTGGTAATAAATTGCTTCATAATTAACATTATTATAACGGGAATAATAATCATCTTGAACAAAGTGTAAAACCATATTCTTACGTCTTTGAATACAGTCTTCCAGTCCATGTCTAACAGAAATGATCCAATAAGCATCATGGAGACAGGTCCTGTCACTGCGCCTAACATTCGGATAGGCTGGGCGATAACATTGGGGAGATGGATATTAGCAACATACAGAATCAGCGCCAAAAAACAGGAAATAATACCTGGGTTAATAACCTTGTACATGTTTTTCCAGTCAAAACCATTTTCTCTATTATGTTGATCACTCATACAGTAATATCCGTACGAGAAAAACATCAAATTATAAGGTAGTAAGAATACGGTCATATAAATCATGGCCGCAGGTCCAAAAAGTGAATATATCATCGGCACCCCCATCATAGAGATGTTGGTGAACGTCGTCATGACTGTAATCACACCATGAAAGTCCTTTTCATAACGCAATATTCTTGACAGTACAATGCTACAAAGGATGAGTAAACCAAGCGTTACCATTACTGCGAGGAACACCATCAACAGCTCTCGCCCTTCAATATGCGGCTGATCGCCAGTGATACCAGAAAGAATAATTGCTGGCATCGCGAAATTAAATACCAGCGAAGTGAACTGAGGAAGGTTACTGTGAGTAACGACACCGACTCTGCGCGCTATAATCCCTACACCAATCAGTAAGGAAAAAATGATCATTTGTTCCAGTATAGCCATATCAGAATCTCTTTCCTCTTAAATTGAACACCGACTGCGTTGGATTAGGCATTCAATTTCGATCAGGAATCATCACCCTTTAAAAAATAAATTTTATTCGCATATGATTCGCCTGTATCAGCAGCAGCCATAAATCATGACTAATAAAATAAAACCAAATAAAGCATAACAAGATATTACGTTGAGTATTAGGTAGCCTGACCAGCTAGGGTTAATTAGCGGAATTCATTAATCATCCTCAGCGCTGGCGGCAGCCGATGATACCAGCATCATTTTCCGGGCTGCCAGATAAACAACAGCCCTGACCGTTCTTTTCCGTCAACTTTTTAACGCAGCGTCCACATCTGAATAAACCTGAACCGCATCCGGTAACCGTTGCCCCTGGACAGAAATAGCATTCAGCGACGTGGTGAGTTCTGTCATTTCCGATGCACTCAAATGCACAGTCGCGGCGGAGGTGTTCTGAAGCATATGATCCCGATTGGTTGTGCCCGGAATCGGAACAATCCATGGTTTCACCGACATCAGCCACGCCAGTGCAATCTGTCCCGGGGCGGCATGTTTTCGTTCCGCCCATTTTTTCAGTAGCCCGACGATTTGTAAGTTATGCGGCAGGTTTTCAGGAGAGAACCGGGTTTCCATCGCGCGAAAATCGCCGGGAGCGAATCGGGTATTCTCGTCAATCCAGCCGGTCAGAAACTGGACGCCTAGCGGACTCCACGGCACAAACCCAATCCCCAGTTCTTCACATACCGGCAGCACGCTCTTTTCCGGACCTCGCCATAGCATTGAGTATTCGCTTTGTACTGCTGTCACAGGAAGTTCGGCATGGGCGCGTCTTAAAGTATTAATCCCCATTTCTGATAACCCCCAGTGCAGGACCTTGCCCTGTTGCATTAAATCCTTAATGACACCGGCAACATCCTCAATCGGTATCAGGGGATCCACCCGGTGCTGATACAGTAAATCAATACGATCGGTACGCAGACGTTTCAGCATACCTTCCACGACTTGCCTGATATGCTCAGGGCGACTGTTGAGTCCCGGCAGACGCTTACCTGTTTGCTGATCGATATTCCAGCCGAATTTAGTGGCGATAACAATCTTGTCCCGAAAGGGCGCTACGCCCTCGCCAAGAATTCGTTCGACCTCAAACGGGCCGTAAGCTTCCGCCGCGTCAAAAAAAGTCACTCCCTGATCAAAAGCGCTACGGATAATATTCACCATTTCCGCACGCAAAGGGACAGAAGTATCGTATTTACGGCTCATGTTCTGGACACCGAGGCCAATGGCCGATACTTCAAGGCTCCCCAGCTTCCGTTTACCTGGCATGGCGGAATGCTGACGGCTTTGCGTTGTTGAATTCCCCGCCGGGTGCAGGTTATTGGTTGCCTTTTCGGCAGCTGAAGCATGAGGTATCAGTGATGCCGCTGCGACTCCGGCCCCGGCAATCAGTAGCTTGCGCCGTTGCGGCATTGCGGGATGGTTTTCGCAAGCGATGAGTTCTGTTTTACTTCTCATAAAAGACTCCTTCTCTAAGCTGATTGAATAGCAACGCACTTTGACCTGAGCACATCCTATTCCCTGTTTACCAACATAAAGCTGACCGCAACCTGACAGCACGGTCAGAAAAGGCACTGACCGGAGCGCCGGCGTCTTCTGACAAAAATGTTATTCCCCGGTCATGATGCTGACAGTCCCCCCAACTCTGGCCCGGCATATTCGCCATCGCGAGCCTGCCGGGTCAGGCATAACAAATTCGGGAAATAACAGGAAATTCAGCTTATTAAGTGCCATGCTACTTACTGCTGTTGATCAGGCGCTGAGTAAGCCTGATACCTTCTTCGCTAAAAATATTTAACTCACCGTTTTTGTTACCCGCGTGGTCAGTGCCATTAATGCACTGGCCAGTGTAAATACCGCAATAATCCAGCCCATTGTCCAGGGGGTGCCATCACTAAGCAGCGCGAGTAACAACGAGGAAATAATGCCGCTGCCGTACTGCAGCGCGCCCATCAGCGCCGACGCGGAGCCGGCAACGTTCGGCACGGCATCCATCGCCGCAGCTGCGGAGGTTGCAGCAATAATCCCGTTCATAGAAAAGAAGACAAATACCGCCGCCACAATCAGACCAATTCCGCCAATGCCAAGTCCGGTGGCAAAAGCCAGTACCAGAGCAGCGAGTGTGGCGATAAATACGGCGAATTTAAGCAATGACTCAAGAGGATAGTGATGCACCAGGCGCCGGTTGATCAGGCTTACGACCATCAGCCCGACGATATTTACCGCAAACAGCCAGCCATAATGCTGCGGGTCGATACCGAAGTAGGTGATGTAGACAAAGGGGGAGCCGGTAATAAAGGCATATGCCGCGACATAGTAGAACGTCAGGCATAATGTGAAACGCATAAAGTTGGTGTTAGTCAGCAACGTAAAATAGTTACGAAAGGCGCTGGATATCGACGCTTTAACCCGTTTTTCTGCGGGTAATGTCTCTGGTAGCCAGAATAATGAGGCCAGCATTAACCCGCCAATGATCGCCAGCAACCAGAAAATGGCATGCCAGGAGGTGACTTTGATCATTTGTCCACCGAGCAGCGGCCCGGCAATCGGGGCGATAGCCATAATAACCATCAGCGTTGAAAGCATCTGTGCCGCACGGGTACGGCTAAACAGATCGCGAATCATCGCTCGCGCCAGCATCGGACCGGTACATGCCCCGAGAGCCTGAAATACACGCCAGAAAACGATTTGCACAATATCCGTTGATAAAGCGCAACCCACAGACCCCATGACGAACAACACCATGCCAATAAACATCGGTAAACGTCGACCAAAATGATCGCTAATCGGTCCCCAGATTAATTGCGCAATGCAAAAACCGATTAAAAATCCGGTAATAGTCAGTTCCGCATCGCCCTGTAAATCTTTCGCCATAATCGGCATTGCGGGTAAATAAATATCGGTAGATAAGGACGTGACCGCCATTAATGCGCTGAGAATAAGCACGAATACAACACCGGTGGTTTTCCCGGTGACTCGCTGCGATCCTGTCTGAAAATCAATCATGGTCATCCATCTGGCGATAAAGAGAGGGATTTATGTTAGCGGGTTTATGCAAAGAGATAATGGCAAGTACCAGGATAGGCACTATGAGTTATATTCATGAATGCTGATCGCAGATGCATCAATGATGCTTTGGCGCCGTGGGAAAAAGTCGGAGAAACTCGTCAGCCCCGGCGACAGCACCACCGAAAGCGGTGAAGAATATGATGCGGCAGTCGGAGCGGGATACCCGCCCTGGTTCTCATAAGAGCGCTGGCGGTGATACTTTTTCCCAGGCTAGCTAATATCTGAGACCGACGCACGGGCAACCAGACGGCCGGTAAATACCCGACCTTCTGGCGCAAACACCGCATGGCCATCAATCAGCGCACGAATACGCTGTATACAATACTCAAGCAACTGCTCAACCGGGTAAGCGATGCAGGTTAGCGGTGGGTAAAGCACAGACGCCAGTGGCGAATCTTCAAGACTCATCACCGACACTTCTTGCGGAATAGCAATATTGAACTCGCGCAATAGCCGCATCGCTTCCGCCGCATAGGAATCACGTTTGGCGATAATTACCGTGTACTTGGTAAAACTGTTAATCAGAGTCAGTAGCGCCTGCTCAATATTGTTGTTGGCGGTCACCATCAACTGCCGGTTGAAGGGCAGAGAGTAATTTTGCAGTACGCTCCGATAGCCTTCCAGCATCTGTTTGCTGGCGATATCGTCTTCGCTATCTATCAGCAGCGCGATATTACGATGCCCTTTTCCCAACACATAACGACAGGCGCTTTCAGTGGCAAATGCGTAGTTATAGCCCTGGCTGGCACTACCGTTAATGGAAAACTCATCGAACGCGATAACATTGCCGGCAACGTCTGCACTATTTTTGCCCAGCGTCACGACAGCAAGACACTGATGGCGCAGGCTTTCAACCGCCAGTTTCTGCTCCGCTGAATCATTGACATACTGAATCATCAATGACTTATTCAGCGACTTTACTGCGAGTGAAAGCTGAGGCAATAAAGTTGCACTTAAGCCAATTTCACTGGCTGGCAACACCATACCGATATAACTCGACGTATTGCTCGCAAGGTTCTGCGCGGCAAAACTGGGATGATAGTTGAGCTCTTCCACCGCCCGTAATACGGCTTCACGGCTCTCTTCACGCACGCCACGCGTTCCCGTCAGCACTCGCGAAACGGTGGCGCGGGAAACGTTGGCTAATTTTGAAACATCATCAATAGTAGGCATGGTGTCGTCTGTATTACGCTTTTCCCCTTATAGTAACATAAACGCGCACAGTTTTTAGCCCCTCGTTCGGGTGCTAACTCCTTATAACTTCGATGTTACTGATAAGGTTGGCAGCCATGCTGCACCGCGCACCCCGCTGGAATCGCCGAATTTCGCTTTCACAATGGCCGTATGGCAAGAGGATGAAAAAATGTATTTTTCAATCGCCGCTGGCAGGTCCTGATAGATGCGCTCAACGTTCGACAATCCGCCACCGATCACAATCACGTGCGGGTCGAGAATATTGATAACACTGGCCAGACTGCGGGCAAAAGCATCGATAAAATGGTGATAGTGCCTCAGGGCGAAAGGATCATGCTGGTTTGCCGCCGCAATGATAGCTTCTGCTTGCAACAGCGTACCCTGTGCCTCATTAAACCGTCGGGTAAATCCGGTGCCGGAAATAAAACTCTCAATACAGTTTTCCTGCCCGCAATAACAGTGCTGACAAGGACCATCTTTTATTGCCTGCCATGCAGGTAACGGGTTATGCCCCCACTCGCCAGCAATCGCGTTTGGACCGCTGAGCAGTTGCCCGTTAACCACGACCCCACCACCGCAGCCGGTACCGACAATCACGCCGAATACGGTGCCATAGCCGGCTCCGGCGCCATCCACTGCTTCTGATAACGCAAAGCAGTCGGCATCGTTCGCCAGAAACACCGGTTGGCCGAGCCGCTTAGCCAGATCGTCCTGCAAATTTTCACCATTCAGCACCAGGCAGTTACAGTTTTTAATCAGTCCGCTATGCGGATCGATAGCCCCCGGCAGACCAATACCGACGGTAAACTCACCTCTGGCAGATACGCTGATGTCATCAATCATCGACACCAGCGTATCCATAAAACCCTGATAACTTTCTTTATACGTAGGACGTCGCTCGCGCAAGTGAACAGCACCACTCGCATCCAGCAACACCGCCGCCATTTTTGTGCCGCCAATATCCAGGCCAAGATGAAACATGGTTATCCTCATGAAAAAAGAAGAGAGGCAACGCCTCTCTTAAAAAAACACCAAGCTCAATGACGGGTTCGGTAGACTTCAATCAGTTCGGTGATCAGCTCTTTGGCGAGGATCGACGTCATCAGGTGATCCTGTGCATGTACCATCACCAGCGTCATTTTGGTTTTACCTTCGCCTTCGTCAGCCTCAATCAGTTGAGTCTGTACCAGGTGCGCTTCCCGTGCGTAATGCTGAGCCGCTGTCATTTTTTCATCAGCAATGGCGAAATCGCCCTCTTTGGCACTGCGCAGCGCTTCATAGCAGAGACTACGTGATTGCCCGGCATTAATAATGATGCCCATGATTTGCTCTTCTAATTCCATAACGGCCTCTTACCTCAAAGATAAATGTTACGCAGTTTGTGAACCTTCAACGGCATTCGCTTCATTGGCGCTGTTGGTTTCCTGTGCCAGCAGCTGTTTTTCATACGCTTTAAGGAAGGGGTAATACATGACGATCGCGATGACCATACAGATAAGGCACATCACAACCGGACTGAAAGCCCAGTTTGCCGCCCATGAGGCACCAATCGGAGCGGGTGTCGTCCAGGGTGTCATCGACACTACGCGCGCGACTAAACCAAACTCGAGCGCAAAATATGCCAGCGTGGCATTCACCATCGGGACCAATACAAATGGGATAAACAGCAAAGGATTCATAATAATCGGCGCACCGAACAGAATCGGCTCATTGATATTAAACAGGCCCGGCACGACGCCCATGCGTCCGATGGTGCGTAAATGCACCGCCTTGCTTCGCATCAGTAAAATAGCCAGTGGCAAAGTTGATCCGACACCACCGATTAATAAGTAGTGATCCCAGAATCCCTGCACATAAATATGGGGAATAACGCTACCTGCCGCCATCGCAGCCTGGTTAACTGACAAGTTTGCCATCCAAAAAGGATTCATGATCCCGGTGACAATCAGAGCGCCGTGAATGCCGGCAAACCATAAAATTTGACAAACCAGCACTGAAAGTAAAATGGCAGGCAAAGTGTCCGATGCGGCGACCAGCGGTTTCACCAGTGACATAATGGCTTCGGGAATGATCATCCCAAGCTGGGCTTCAATAAAAAGATTCAAAGGGTGTAGCGTTAACGCTACAGCCAGCACCGGCAGCAGAATTTCAAATGAACGGGCAACGCCAGTCGGTACTTCAGGTGGCAGACGGATGGTAATGTTATTTCGTTTGAGAAAGGCGTATAGCTCAGTGGTATAAATTGCGATAAGTAGCGCAGTAAAAATACCTTGCCCTGCAAGATAGTCTGTCGAGATCTGTCCATTTTTCAGCGGCGCCGCGACCAGCAAGAAACCCATCAGTGACAACATGCCGGAGGTGAGCGGATCAAGAGCGTGATGACGCGCCAGACTGGCGGCGACCCCGACGGAAATAAATATGGTCATGATACCCATACTGAAATTGTAGGGTAACTTAAGACTTTCACGATGATCTAATGAAAATTGTAACCAGGCGCGGGCGAACCCCCAGCTGGTATCCGGCGAAAACGGCGGGAAGATAAAAACCAGCATAAAGGAGCCCACAATCATAAACGGTAGGGCGAGAATAAAACCATCACGAATGGAGGTAACATATTTTTGCTGGCCGACAGCACCGGCCATAGGAGTGATCTTATCTTCAATCACCTTCATAAATTTCGCATACAGAGAGCTCATTTCTTATCCTTTATTTATTATTTTCAATTAAGGAAAGGGCAAAATCTAAAACCGCAGCGCCTTTTTGCATGCCGTAATCCATCATGTTGATGGGTTCAACCTTGATGCCATAAGCACTGGCTTTATTCTGCAAATCTTTTTGCATGTACTTCACCTGCGGCCCCAGCAGCACAACCTGATAGTTAGCCACTTGCTGTTCAAATTCCGCTACGCCGAACGCTTTGATATCAACTTCCAAAGCGCGCTTATTCGCCTCATCCACCATTTTTTTAACCAGCAGGCTGGTAGACATGCCAGCGGAACAACAAAGCATGATTTTTTTCATCGAAATCTCCGGTCTGAGTAAAAACAATGAGCGGACTATAATTACATGGACTCAAAACGGAAAGCGCTTTCCGTAATTGTATCCATTAAATGTGAGGACGATCACCAGTTGCAGGCTTTCACTTTGGCTGGATGTGGGCGATGATCGCGGAACTTCACCGCCGCTATAGGTTTCGCCATGAACATTCATCTTATGAATGTTGCCGTTACGCTCATTGAACAGCGTGTAACACCCTTTGCTAATATGCTTACCCGAAGCCCGCATATCACCGCTATGCGTGATAGCTTTGCGCTTGCCATGCCGTTTGTCATCATCGGCAGTCTGATGGTGCCGCTGATTTCCCCGCCGTTTGCCATCAACTCTGGCTCCTGGTATGGCGCTTACTATCAGTTAATCCGCCCTCTGCTGCTGCCGACCTTTGAACTGACTATTGGCCTCGTGGCGCTGATTATTGCTTTTGGCGCCAGTGCAAGCCTTGCCAAGCAGTACCAGCTACCGGAACGGTTATCTGGCCTGACGGGATGTCTGGCTTTTTTAATCTTTATTGGCTTTAAAGAGAATGCGGGGACTAACGTTTTTCTCGGTGGGATGGGGATATTTAGTGCCTTAATATCAAGCTTTTATACAATTGAAGTGATGCGTTTTTTTTACCGCAAAGGCTGGTGTATTCGCTTACCTGACGAGGTACCCGTGATGACGCGCAATAGCTTCCAGTTACTGGTGCCGCTACTGGCTATCATGCTTTCGATTACCGTTATCAATGCCGTATTGAAAGCCAGTATCGGCATGATTTTACCCAATTTAATCAGTGAAGCATTGCGACCGCTCATTATCGCCTCAGACACGCTCACGGCCTTACTCATTTCTCTGCTCATCTGCAATTTGCTCTGGTTTGTTGGCATTCACGGGGCCCTGATTATCACCGGCATCATGAATCCATTCTGGATGACTTATCTGGTTGAAAATCAACAGGCTCTGGTGGAGGGCGCCAGCCCATTACCTCATATCTATCTTCAGGGATTCTGGGATTTTTATCTGCTGATTGGCGGTATAGGCTCTACCCTGCCGCTCATCTTTATGGCGATGCGTAGCCAATCCCGACAGTTAAAAAGCGTAGGGAAAATCGGCCTAATACCATCATTGTTTAATATCAATGAGCCGATTTTGTTTGGTTTTCCCGTTATTCTTAATCCCTTGTTTTTAATTCCATTTATATGTGTCCCGATGATTAATGCCTGCCTTGCCTGGTACCTGACGCAACTCGGAATCCTTGATCGCGCAGTCGCCATGCTGCCATGGTCGATGCCATCGCCGATCGGTGCAGCCTGGTCGGCCAATGGCAGCTGGAAAAACATGTTTATGTGTCTGTTTGCATTTATCAACGCGTGGATGATTTACCGCCCATTCTTTAAAGTGTACGAAAAGCAACTCACTGAATCTGAAAGAAAATAGTTCCCCCCCCTCGACTTCCCTGCTGCCAGCGCATCCTTTGTGCTGGCATCTGCGCTGTTTTTTCTTGCTGAAAAGAGATCTCCGTCACGATTTATAAAGCATTTAGTAACATTTTGTGATGCAATCCGGCAATTACGGAAAGCGCTTTCCGTAATTGGATTTACATTTCCATACTTAATCCGTAAATTTCCCCCGCGCCATACACACGCTCTTTCACTAAAAAAAGAAAAGGGAAAATATGAAACGCTTCAACCGATTGACGCCTCTGTTTTTACTGATCAGTTCAACGATTAGTGGCCTCGCTTATGCCGAACAATACGATTTCACCATGCACGGTTATATTCGTTCCGGGATCCTTGCCAATAGTGACGGTAATCGGGCCGACTCCGTCGGCCTGATGCCAGACGGGAAATTCCGCCTCGGCAACGAAGAAGACACCAAGATCGAACTTATCCCGCAAGTCACGCTGAAATCTGACTCCGGCGTCATCGCGAAGATCCAGACCAACATTACCCATCAGAGCAAATGTACTTCTGACTGGAATTGCCTGGATGATGACAGCAAAGCCGTGCAGTTCCGTGAAGGATACGCCGAGCTGACTAACCTTGATTTTGCTCCAGAGGTCAATTTTTGGGCAGGTAAACGCTATAGCAGCTCTAACACATCCAGTCACCAGTTCGACTGGGAATATATCCAGTACAACGGCACCGGCGGTGGTTTCGATAAACTTGATCTGGGCTTCGCACAGTTTGATGCCGGGATCTACGCCTTTACGACAACTGATGAATCCAAAGCATATCCCGTAGAAAAAGGTGAGCAGGGTTACCCGGATGATTACTCCCTTAATCTGTGGTTCAAGAAAATTGGCGGATCGCCTGTCGATCTGCAACTGGTCGGTCACCATATGAATAACAACGAAAATCATATTGGTGCGGCGGAAAAAGGTTACGGCTTAACCGGGGTGTACAACTTCGATGGCTTTTACGGCCTGCCAGGGGGTTACTCGAAATTTGTCGTCCAGTACGGTCGTGGTTTAGCCGCGGGTGATTCACTGGGAAAAAATGGCTGGGGATGGGCGAACCTGGATGATACGCAATCATGGCGCGTTATTCTTGACGGGCTGGCGTCATTCGGAAACGGCTGGGAAGTTTCAACCTTTACCTACTACCAGAAAGACAAAAATTACCGTTGGTGGAGCAGCGATAGCGAAGGCTGGGGACGTTCCAGCTGGGTTGCGGGTATTCGTCCTTATCAGCAAATCACCAAAAACTTCGCCATGCAGTATGAAGTCGGCTACGAATATCTTGACGATAAAAACTACAAAGGGGTTGATGGCAAAGGAAAAGGTGGCCTGACCAAAATTACTATTGCGCCAACCTTAACGTTTGATTCCGGTTACTGGAGTCGCCCGCAAATCCGGGTATTTGCCACTTACGCAAAATGGGATAAGGGCGTTTCAGATGCCCTGGACGGCAACTATAACTGGAGTACAAATACGATTGGATCGGGTGGCTATAGCCGGAGTGGCGAGACAGACACGCTGAACTTTGGTATCCAGGCTGAAGTGTGGTTCTGAGGAGAAAAATGATGAAATTTCCCGTAAGAACCCCGCTGCTGTTATCCCTGCTGACGGCGCTGGCAAGCTGCGGCGCCATGGCGGCAGAACCGTCTCATTTCGACAACTTTATCACCCGCCAGGGCGCGCAGTTAATGGATGGCAGTAAAACATTCCGCTTTGCCGGGATCCATGCGCCAGAATTGCACCGCATTGAGAACGATGCTCGCGGTGTCTGTAAAGCCGATCCCCGTGGGTGGGGGCAATACTTCGCCTGGCCAACCGCTGAAGAACAGGAGAACTGGATCAAAGCCTTAGTGCAAACCGGGGCAAAAGCACAGCGTGTTTACGTACTTTCAGTTCAGCAGGAAAACGATAAAGCCTGCGAGCGCGAAACCCATATCCTCGCTCCGGCAACGCCAGACGGCATGCCGCGCCTGAATGAAAATGCGATGAAGGTTTATGACAACATGATCGCTGAGGCTGATAAACAAGGGCTGCGATTAATTTTGCCGTTTATCGATCGCTGGCAGTGGTGGGGTGGCAGTGAACAACTGGCGGCGTTTTATCATGAGAAACCAGCAGATTTTTATAACACCGGCAGCAAAACCTACAAGGCTTATCAGGAGGTTATTCGCCAGGTCGTCACACGCACCAATACGATTACCGGGCGCCCGTACTACGACGAAAAGGCCATTATGGCCTGGGAAACAGGCAATGAACTGGAAGATACCAACGCCGACTTCCTGCAACAAACGGCGGCGCTGATAAAGAATCTGGCACCTCATCAGCTGGTCGTTGATGGCACCTATAAGAAAATTAACGCTTTTTCAGTCAACGACCCGAACGTTGATATTGTAAGCAACCACTATTACACCAATGCCGGGAATAACCACCCGGATCAGGTGAAAAAAGATCTGCAGGCAATTGGCGGCAAGAAAGTCTATCTCGTCGGTGAGTTCGGCTTACTCGAAAGCCAGGCTTTGCACGACATTATGCAATCGATTGTACATACGGAGGTGAATGGCGCCAGAGCCGCGGGTGGATTTATTTGGGGCTTCAGGGGACATCGTCACGATGGCGGCTTTTATTGGCATAAAGAGTATACCGGTCACTACAGTTACCATCTGCCAGGCTTCGCGCCAGAGGGAAACGCGAATCAGGAAATGGAGGTCGTCAATCTGGTACGTGACGCCGCGGCTCAGATGAACGGACAGGAGAAAACGCCGCCGCTTCCGGCGCCGGATGCGCCAAAGTTACGTGAAACTCACTCCCCATTTGCCATTAACTGGATGGGCGCTGCCGTCGGTCGCCGCTATGACGTCGAGCGTGCAACATCGCCAACCGGCCCCTGGAAAGTTGTCGGTGGTGATCTTTCCGACGGGATACAGGAATGGAACCCGGCCACGATGGATCTGTTCCGCGATGATTACGCATCACTGACTTTGGGTAAAACCTATTACTACCGGGTAATAGCAAAAAATGAGTCCGGCATTTCCGCACCTTCTAACGTTATCAGCGTGGCGCACACCCAGAATAACCAGGCTCCGGTTATTGAACTAAAGGCGACAACGACCACCACGCAGAACAGTGGTCTCAGCCTGGATGTGAGCTGGCAGGATGACAATCTTCCGGCTCGTAAAGTGACTGAACTGTGGACCAGTACTGGCGCCAAAGAAGCGCATTTATGCAATGCACATAAAGCATCTACCCGCGCATGGTTCTCTGAGCCGGGAGTATATCAACTGACGTTTACCGCCGATGATGGCTTGTTAAAAAGCAGTAAAACCATAGAGGTAACAGTCACCAAAGCAACCGCGAAAGCCCCCGCCGATTTTTGCCAATTCGACAGTCATCGCCTGAGCGTGAAGCAGGCAAAAATAACGGCCATCCACAGTACGGAAAACCCGCTGGCAACGGATAAGCATGGCTTCCTTGGCGCATTCACCAACGATGGCGACAAAGTTAGCTGGCAGGTGGATACGCCATGGGACGGCGAATATCTGCTTCACATCAACTTTAACGCTAAATGGGGAAGTAAGAAAAACTCAGTGCAGGTTAACAATGATAAACCGCTACAAATTGAGTTTCCACAAACTGATGAAACCGGCCAGCAGCAGGTGATTCCGCTACGCCTGAAGCAGGGTAGCAATACCATCAGCCTCGGTAAATATTCCGGCGACTGGGGATATATATTCATCAAATCCATTCAGGTTACCACAAATTAGTTCTTTTGCTGCGCCCTGACCGGCGCAGCTTATTATTGAAACAGGAGGATATATGACCATATTTGCGTTTCCGGAAAAGTTTTTATGGGGCGCGGCGGCTTCTGGCCCACAAACTGAAGGCACCGAAGGTAAACCGCATCGTTCCATTTGGGACAGCTGGCATGCTCACCAGCCAGAGCGTTTTTTCGCAGGTATTGGCCCGGAAAAGGTTTGCGAAACGCTGCATAAATATCAAGAAGATGTCGCACTGATGAAAAACATCGGTTTTAACTCGTTTCGTACTTCCATTCAGTGGTCACGGCTGATCGAAGACTTTGAAACCGGTAAACCAAATGAGGAAGCGGTACGCTTCTACAACAATTATTTCGACGAAATGATTAGTAACGGCATCGAACCGATGATCAATCTTTATCATTTCGATATGCCTGAAGAGTTGCAGCAGCGCTACGGTGGATTCGAGTCCAAACACGTTACTGAACTTTTTTCGCGCTTTGCCACCACGGCTTTTCAGCTTTTTGGTCACAAAATCAAATACTGGATAACCTTCAACGAACCTATCGTGCCGGTGGAAGGTGGTTATCTGTATGACTTCCACTACCCATGTAAGAAAGACGGAAAGCTGGCCGCCCAGGTTGCCTTTAACATCATGCTGGCGCATGCCAAAGCGATAAAGTGCTACCGTGAACTGGCGTTAACCGGTGAGATTGGCGTGGTGCTTAACCTGACGCCAACCTACACACGTAGCGATTCGGCGGCAGATAAAAAAGCAGCGTGGTATGCGGATTTACTGTTCAACCGAAGCTTTCTTGATCCTCTGGTCAGGCATCAATTTCCGCAAGAGCTGTGTGAACTACTGGCGACCCATCACTGCCTGCCGGAAATGTCCAAAGATGAAGTGATGCTGATCACTGACTCGCGGGTAGATTTTCTCGGTGTGAATTACTACGTGCCTCGCCGGGTCAAAGCCCGCGAAGCGGAATATACGCTCGACTACTTTACCCCTGAATACTATTTCGAAAACTATATCGATCCGAACGGGCGCTTCAACCCTTACCGTGATAACAACGAGATCCTACCTCAGGCGATCTACGATATTGCAACTAACATCCGTGACAACTACGGCAATATTAAATGGTATTTAGCGGAGATTGGCATTGCGATGGATTTAGAGTCAGAAGGTCCCGTACAGCCGGATGGCGTGATTGACGATAGTTTCCGCATTGCGCTAATGGAAGAGCATCTCATTCAGTTACACCGCGCGATTGGCGATGGCGCCAACTGTTTCGGCGTACATCAGTGGACCTTTATTGATAACTGGTCGTGGATCAACGCCTTTAAACGCCGTTACGGTTTCTATCGTCTCGACCTCACAACCGGTAAACGGCAAATTAAGCGCAATGGCCTGTGGTTTAAAAGCTTAGCCGAGAATAACCAGTTTATCTGCGAGGGACCTCAGTCATGAACCACCATTATTTCTACCCATTAACCAACGTGGTAAAAAATTATCCGTGGGGAAGCCGTAGCGCCATGAGTCAACGCTTTAATATCCTCAACCCGGACGCACTGCCCCAGGCAGAATTATGGATGGGAGTTCACCCGTCAGGTATTTCCCAGGTTAATTCTCAGGGAGTACCGATGGCGCTGTCGGAACTGATTGCCCGGGATAAAACCGCGATGCTTGGTGATGACACAGTTAAGCGCTTCGGTGATTTACCATACCTGCTGAAAATCCTGGCCGCAGAGAGTGCGCTATCGATTCAGGTGCACCCTAAAAAAGCCCAGGCTGAAGCCGGGTTTGCGCGAACAGCTCCGTCGCCCTCTTCTGAGATTCCTGATTATAACGATGCTAATCATAAACCTGAGTTGGTTTATGCCATCACCTCATTTATCGCCATGAATGGTTTTCGCGCGATCAATAGCATTGTGGAAAATTTTAAAGCACTGGATATCCCGCCACTGAATGAAGCGGCCAACAAACTGGCACTGCATCCGGATGCAGAAGGACTCAGGGCTTTCTTTGTCGCACTGATGCAGATATCGCCGGCAAATAAAGAGCAAGCGATCCAGCGGCTGAGCAGCGGTAATATTTCGCTGTATGACGAGGCGCTGGTGAATATTGTTCAACGGCTTAAGCAACATTACCCGAATGATATCGGCGTGCTGGCCCCGCTGTATCTGAATTGTGTGACGCTACAACCCGGCGAAGCGATGTTTCTCTACCCCGGAACACTTCACGCCTATATTCATGGCACAGCGATTGAGGTGATGGCAAGTTCAGATAACGTTTTGCGTGCCGGGTTAACGAACAAAAAAATCAACCTTGAGGAGCTGGTCTGCTGTACAACATTTGAGCCTGCCGACCAGGCGACCCTTTTGATGTTACCTGAGCGGCAAGACGGGCAAGCACGTTATCCGATCCCGGTAGATGATTTTCGTTTCAGCATTTTTACCGCCACAGTCGATTATCAATTACAAACCCGCAGTGCAGAAATTTTGCTGGTTATCGATGGGGCCGCCACGCTTAAGCATATCAATGGCGAAATGCTGAGACTGGAAACGGGTCAGTCAGCGTTTATTCCCGCATCCACCGGCGACTGGAGTCTTACCACCACGGGAAAGCTGTGTAGAGTTTCTTGTTGATTGGCGTGTCGGTAAGCTCATGGGGAATACCGGTGAGCCTGACCTGCTTGCGATAGATGTTCCAGCCTGGCGAATCAGGCGATCAGCCAGATTCGCCAGGCGGCTGAAAATTGGTTATTATCCGCCCCCCACTCTCCATGCGGGCAGCCTGATGTCTACGATTTTCGATACCTTTATTGCCCCGCCGTGCCATGACAGGATAGAGATTCTCTATCAGGATGATCACCTGGCGCTGATTAATAAACCCGCCGGGCTACTCAGCCTCTCGGGAAAAAATCCGCAAAATCTGGATTCAGTACATCATCGGCTGGTACAGATATTCCCCGGCTGCACGCTTGCCCACCGTCTGGATTTCGGTACTTCCGGACTGATGGTGATTGCCCGCAATAAGGTTATCAATGCCGCCCTTTGCCACCAGTTCAGCCAGCGCACAGTGAGCAAAGTGTACAGCGCACTGCTCTGCGGACACCTGAGCGATAACGAAGGGGTGATAGACGCAGCAATTGCCAAAGATCCGGCGCGGTTCCCGCTGATGTCGATTTGCGCAATCCATGGCAAGCCCGCTCGCTCCTGCTATCGGGTGGTTGAGCGCTTATATCATCAGCTGGGAGACGGGACGTTACTGCCATTGACGCGGGTACAGCTCACCCCGGAAACCGGGCGCACTCACCAACTCCGCATCCACTGTCAGCAGTTGGGCCACCCTATTTTGGGCTGTGACCTGTATGGCGGCCGCCTGCTGCCCGGCACCGAACGGACGCCGCGGCTGATGCTTCACGCCAGCGAACTGCATTTTGTTCATCCCGTTAGCGAAGAGAAGATCAAAGCCCGTCATGCCAGCCCGTTCTGAAAGCGAAAATAGCGGTAATGATACCGCCACGCAAACACCCGGCGTGGCGCCAGAGGGCATACGCAAGAGCTTAATCAGCAGACATTGATGGTAAAACCCGCCATCAGCAAACGTGAATTACCACATCAAATCATCGGGCACTTTAAAATCGGCATACGGATCTTCTTCATCTTGCTCTTCCTGACTAAGGGCACTATTTAATACAATACTGCTCGCATCTCGCTGCGCAATTTTATCGGCAACGCTGGCGGGGATAATTGCATATTGGCTCTCTCCACGGTTATCAACAACCAGACGGGCAATAGCGAGGCGGCCACTGATCAGCTGAGCCTGCGTCAGCTTATCCACAACTATTTTTTTTATTAAATTGTTATCCGTGAAGTTAAACCCAATATTGCCTTTTGCAATGTCAATTTTGTTCATTTCAATTAACTGCTTCACCTGAGCTTTATACTCTTTAGATAACACAGCTTCTTTTTGTTGTTGGCTTAGCTGTTTATCACGCTCAAGTTGTGCTTTTTTATTTTCTTCCACCGCCTCTCTTGCCTCACGAGTCTGAACTCGTGATTTTTTAGCCGTTCTCTGGACTTTGGCCATTTTTTTGCTGGTCACTAATCCAGCTTTTAACATCTGCTCTTGTAAGGTGAGTTTTGCCATCTTCGTTTCTAAACCAGTTGAATAATTTGTGGGATTATACCTGTAATTTTTGAGGCTGCACCAGGTTGCCGTACCTGATTACGATGCCGCCTGAGGTTGGAGGGATTGATCAGAGGCTGAGGCGATCCGTTCTCCGGCCACTCCTTTCTGTTGCGCGGCGCAGTGGCAACCCGCTACCCCATGGCGGAGAACGGGGGATCAGTGTAGGTCAGGTTGCAAGTCAAATGGTCAGGAACCGTGCGCAAACGGTCCCGACCATTATCGGTACGGGTATTACCTGGCAGTATTAAAAAAGGCCACGGTTTCCGTCAGCCGCCGGGTTTGATCTTCCAGAGCACTTGCCGCTTCCACCGCCTGCTGAACCAGCACCGAGTTCTGGTGAGTCACCGCATCGATTTGCACAATGGCTTCGTTCACATGGCTAATCCCTTTGCTCTGTTCTTCTGTTGCGACAGAAATTTGCGACATAATATCCGAAACGCTATGCACAGCCTCGATCATATCGTTGATATTGCTGCCGGCGATTTTAATCTGTGAAGAGCCGCTGTTGACGCGCGTCACCGACTCTTCCACCAGACCTTTGATCTCCTGCGCAGCCTGAGAGCAGCGTAGCGCCAGGTTACGCACCTCGCTGGCGACCACGGCAAACCCCTTGCCTTGCTCACCGGCCCTGGCCGCTTCCACCGCCGCATTCAGGGCAAGGATATTGGTCTGAAAAGCGATGCTGTTTACCACCTCGATAATACTGGCTATTTTCCCGGCGCTTTCAGAAATACCGTTCATGGTGTCATTCACACTCTGCATGACCACGCCGCCGCGCGAGGCAATCTCCACCGCGCCACGAGCCAGTTCGCGTGCCTGCCCCGCATTCTCCGCATTTTGTTTTACGGCGGCGGTAATTTCTTCCATGCTGGAGGAGGTTCTTTCCAGAGAGATAGCCTGCTGCTCAGAATGCGCGGCGATTTCCTGGTTTCCGGCGACGATATCATGGGTACTGGTGTTGATTATCTCAGCCCCATCGCGGATCTCTTCAATAACCGCAGTCAGTTGCTCGCGCATCATGCCCATTTCATATATCAGGCTTGAGTTGTCGCTGGCTTTTTTATCAACCGTGCGCGACAGATCCCCTGCGGCAATGCGCGCGGCAACTTCCACGGCATAGCGTGGCTCTCCTCCGAGGGCTTGCAAGGTACTCCGGTTAATCACATACACGAAAATAGAGAGCAGCATGCTGATGGCAACAAATACAATAATATTCTGATAAAGCGAGGCGAGAAACGCCTTGTCGATATCATCAACATACAGGCCGGTGGTAATTATCCAGCCCCAGGGCGACCACGGAATGTTGTAGGCAATTTTCGGCAGAGGTTCCGTATCGCCCGGACGGGGGAAAACATAAGCAGTATAACCGGCCTGGTTGTCCCTGGTGACGGCCACCATATCCCGGAAAATATATACCCCATTGGCATCAGCGACGTCAGGCCCTTTGCCAATCAGCTTTGCATTGATTGGATGCATAATAACCTGCGCCTGGGTATTCAGAACCGTAAAATACCCGGTTTCGCCATAGCGCAAATCCTTAATCGTCTGGATGGCACGCTGTTGCGCTTCCGCCTGTGAAATCAGTCTCTTGTCAACAAGATCGGCCTGCGTCTTAATGATGCTAAGGGCCAGTTGCGAGACTTCCCGTAATTCGTTTTTCCGCAGTGTCAGTTGGCCTTCTTTAACCTTTACCGAACCAAAGAATAATGTCCCGGCAAGGCACACCAGTGCGACGACGAGTGGGAGCCAAAGTTTATGGGCAAGAGATAATTTCATGGCATGATTACCTGTTATTGTTTTATATGGCGGGTAACGCGTCGGCCCTGGTATCAGGCCGGGGCTTTAGGTGTTTATCGGAGAATTTTTCAAAAAAGTTAATCGATAAAAGCTATATGCAGGCCTGATATGTTATTTTTTTGTTATTAACAAATTAATTCTGTACCAGTGAAGATTTTATTTGTACGGTTGTAATTAACTGATTGAATTCCTTGCAGCTGCCCGGCCTGCTGACAGCGCTTGATTTGCCAGGTGGGCAAGGCGACTGGATACTCTGCTCCGCGTTGCTCTTGCAACTGCCGGGCCCATTTACCGATAGTGAATTTGCCCACAGGGTTCACCGGAGCAATAGCGATGACGCCGGGATCCTGACCGAATAGTTACCGCGCGGCGTTAAGTCTGAGTCCGGAGCGGATATGTCGTCAGCCACCTCCGGCGCAGGTGTCGGCATGGTCATAAGGTGATGATATTTCCTCTGTTCAGATCACCAGATTACCTGTCCCGCGACCAGCGACATCCAGCTATCAACTGTGAACATGTGCTGTTTTGATACCGTGCGCCATCCCCTGCCCCTGCGCGCGAAAAAGACGGGCGCCAGGACACGGCGCTCAGGGCAGCAAAAAGTGCCATGTGCTGGCAGACAAATCCATTTTTAACGCCGCTTTTTGTTGATCCAGATCACACTTTATTCAGCCTTCAGGGGGATACTCCCATTAGGAAAAAACGGCTGTAATAACCAGAGGTCATACAAATGTCATTCCAATCAACCACTACCAAAGAAAAAATCCTTTTAGCCATTTTGCTTGGTATCTTAGCTGGCATCGTTTGCGCCATTACAAAATTTGGCTGGGAAATCCCTTTCCCGCCCAGAACACCTTTGCGCGATCTGACCAATCCACCTCAGCAAATCCTCCAGCAGTTAGGTTTTTCTTTTGACTTTACCCATTCAACCTACCGTTACAATGACAACCCGCGCCCCACTTATAGCCTGATCATGCATTTTGGCTTTTCCATTACCTTCACCATGCTCTACTGCATTATTGCCGAGTTCAAAAAAGGCATTACTCTCTGGCAGGGCAGCTTATACGGACTGTTTATCTGGTTTATTTTTCATGTGGTTATTCTGCCGCTTTTCGGCACCGTTCCTGCGCCCTGGAACCAGCCACTGGCCGAACACTTTTCCGAAATTACCGGACATATGTTTTGTTTCTGGGTTGCCGAACTGGCAAGAAGAGATTTGCGTAATCGCATGACTCATAAGGTTGAAGCATAACGTTGCGGCCAGGCACGAACAGCGGGACGATCAGGAGATTAATCGTCCCGTTAGTCGGTTTAATATCGGTCAGGAAGAGTGGTGAGTCGGAGTGATTATTTACTGCAGAGACCAGAATAATAAATAACAAGTAATCCAGCGCTATAGAAGAAATATAAATTACAGTACCTGTTACAATATTTTCTTCGGTAATATCACTGCGTTCTCCCGTTAGCCTTTTTCCTATGCAAAAATCAGCCATCGATTAATGATAATGATAATTATTTGATTAAATTCAGCGGTAAAAACCAGATAATAGCGTTTTCAATATGTTTCCTCTATTGGCGGAGAAAGCCAGGAAATTGCGGCCTCTTTTATATTAAATAAACATTGTTCTACGTCAACTTTCCGCAGCAAAAAGCGAAGGCAAAATGAAATTCATTGGACTAGTATTCTATTGGTCAATAATTGCCTTATGTTTCCAAATTGGTAAGGATTACTAATGAAAGAATTGCCAACAGTACCTAAGGTCTCGTTAGACGAAGTTGAAAACAGTAAAAAAATCAAACCGATTATCGCTGGGATTGTTGTTGGGATTTTAGCGGGGAGCGGTATGGATGCCATGGCGTCAACGGACACCATGCCGGTGAATAATGGCATTCAGGAAAGCATCCTTACCCGAGCCACCCCGCAGACCGGCGTAGCCGTGATCTTAGAACGGCCGGCGCTGGACGGGCAAGCGTTTGCCGCCCACTACAGCCATTCCAGCCACGCCAGCCATGCAAGCCATTACTCTTGCACGCCGGGTAAGACCTGTTAATGGGTCATAGCCAGCAGCAATGCTGGCTATTTATAGGAGTAAGTGAACCATGCCGCCCATTGGTAAAGGCGTGAATGCGCTCGGCGATTATTTTTTCGTCCTCGCAGATAAAGAAATCTATGCGATCAAGGCGATAATGAAAACATGTTATACATTGACAGATCGTTTTTATATGCATGTTACTAAAGCAACAGATAATCAATTGTCGATTTATTTTTATAATAAAAATACCGGCGCACCCGCCAGCGATATCGATCGGGCAGCCTATGAATTTTTGGATCTACTGCATGAAAACCAAATGCGTCAGATGGTGCTTGACGAAACGAAAGAAATTCATGCTGAGATTGTTAGAAAGGCATTTTCTCCGACGACAATGCTGGTGAACAATGTGGCTTCTGACGACAGCCTTCATATACTTACTTCCTCGGTATAAACCTATGCAGATTATGCTGGATTCTGATTTTTATACACAGCATGCCGTTGAAGAAATGGCATCTTTGTTTGCGGATTATTTGTCAGTAACGGCCCAAACCGGAGATGCCATGCTGCTGAATGTGACCGTCACAGAGGAGCATCATCATGACAGTACAGAAATAATCAATACGTTTCTCAATAATGTGCTGATGCTCAGCATACAAGAACAATTTAATCATGAGCATTAAATTCGCCTGCATTGAGGATTTTTACCAGCCCCATTATCGGCTGTTGCCTTTCAGGTTCAGCAAATTGGATGCTAAACGATATTTTATTTCGACTGATTATGGTGAATGGGTTTGTTTAACCAGCGAACAGTTGAGCGTATTGGTCAATAAAAAAGAAATAACCGATAAAAAACTCTACTATGAATTGCGTTCAAAGCACATCATCATCAATGACGAAGCCTTAGATCCGATCCCCCTATTGGCGTCCAAATATAAAACCAAAAAAGCTTTTCTCGAAAACTTTGCGCAATTGCATATTTTCGTGCTGACCGTACGCTGCAATAATTCCTGTATCTACTGCCAGGCATCGAGAAAATCCTGTCAGTCAGACTCCTCTTGCTTTGATATGAGCGAAGCCGTGCTCGACAGCAGTATCGATATGGCATTGTCCATGCCCTCTTCTACGCTCACGCTGGAGTTTCAGGGCGGAGAATCAACGTTGACAATGCCGTTGGTCCGGCGGGCTGTGGAGCGTGTGCAACAAAAAAATACGGCTAAAGAGATCCAATTTGTATTGTGCACCAACCTATGCGATGTAAATGACGACGATATTAACTTTTTGATCGAGCATAATTTTTCCATTAGCACCTCATTAGATGGCCCGCAGTCTTTGCACAATGCCAACCGGAAATTCAGCAAAGCCGGCGCCTGGGAAGCGCTTACCGCAACCTTGCGCCACATCAAACAAAAAAATGCTTTCGATAAGGTCAGCGCGTTGATGACAACCACACGCGAAAGTCTCGGTCTGCATGAAGAAATTATCGATGAATATATCCGGCATGGGTTTAGCAGTATCTTTATTCGCGAGTTGAACCCTTACGGCTTTGCGCAAAAATACTTCAATAAAATTGGCTATCCGACCGACGCTTTTTTGGCATTCTATGAAAAATGCCTGGACTATATCATCCAGTTAAACAAAGACGGACAGCCGTTTCGCGAATCCTATGCCAGCCTGATCGTGAAAAAGCTGGTCACGCCTTGGGCGACAGGCTTTGTCGATTTACAATCACCTTGTGGCGCCGGTTTTGGCGTTATTCTATATAACTACGATGGCAATATTTATCCCAGCGATGAAAGCCGCATGATGGCTGAGACCGGAGATCAGCATTTTAATATGGGGAATGTGCTGACGAGTACTCGGGCTGAATTATTTTTGGGACCGGTAATGCAAGAATTGGCGTTGGCGGGAGTTAACGAAAGCTTACCCGTTTGTTCGGACTGTGCGTATGCGCCCTATTGCGGCGCCGATCCGGTACGGCGCTATCAAGTCACGGGTACCCCTTATGGGCGACCGGGTAAAGACGATTTTTGTTATAAAAACCAAAACATCATCAAAATGATTATTAAAAAATTGACCTCGGGTGACAGTCAAACCCGGCATATATTGCTGCAGTGGGGGTTGCAATGAAGCCAGTTATCCCTCAGGACACCTGCTTTCTGTTTACCCAGGCAGAATCGACCTGCGGCCTGGATAAAGAAATATTCGGTAAAGTGGTCACGGAGCCAGGCCAAATAACCAATCGCGATATCGTCTATTTAGCCGCCGATACTGTCCTCCCTTCGTTCCAGGGCGCGTGCCCGGCAGCCCTGATTTACTCGGCCGAGGATTGCCGGGCACCTGCGCTATGGGAAAATGGCCGGTTTCCCGTGCTTCTGGTGAAACCGAATATTGTCTTCTCGTGTGGAGACATTATCAGCATTAGTATGAAAGGCAGAATTCACCGCCATTATCGTACCGCGTCCCACAATAACGCGTTTCTGGTTACTGAAGCCTGCAATAATTTATGCGTAATGTGCCCACAGCCACCCAAACCGGCACGAATTGTGGATCCCTTACAATTGGAAGCCAGCGTTGCAGCCACAATCGACCTGCTGGATGACGAGCATTTGCCCGAGACATTATGTATTACCGGCGGTGAACCAACGATGTTAAGCGAAGGCTTAATCCGCATCATTGATAAGATTGCAAAGCGCTCCCCACTGACCTTAATTCATCTTCTGACTAACGGGCGCTATTTTTATTACGAGAGCTATGTTGCCCATCTTGCAGCCGCAGCCCGCGGCAATCTACTGGTCGGCATCCCGCTTTTTGCCCATGTTTCAGATATCCATGATTATATTGTGCAAAGCCGGGGCGCATTCGATCAAACTCTGGTGGGATTGCTTAACTGTTATAAGCAGGGTATTTCCATCGAACTGCGTATCGTGCTGCATCAAACGACGATTGAATCTCTCCTTGATTTGGCAGAATTTATTGCAAAGAATTTTTTCTTTGTCAAACACGTGGCGCTGATGGGTATGGAAAATATGGGCTATGCCAAACTTAATTGGTCCACCCTTTCTATCGATCCGTGGGATTACAAGGATACGCTATCGGCAGCGGTCGAGATTCTCCAGCGCTATGGCATAGAGACCCGCATTTTCAATTTGCCACTCTGTGTGGTTAATAGCGATGTCCATGCCAACTGCGCCAAAAGCATCAGCGATTTTAAAAATACCTATCCGCTGATATGTGCACAATGTGTTAAACGCGAAGATTGTGGCGGCTTTTTTGCTTCCTCTACCGACAAGTTCTTTCTCACGCAACATATCACGCCATTCCTGGTTTAATCGCCTTATTTATCTGCGGCACAGCACTATCGCCTCTGATTTATAAACAGCGTAATGGGTGGGTGGGTCTCTCGGCAGTATCCTCTTTCCCCTCGCCTGAGCATGATGGAGGATCTGGTGATTCCAGCATCAACTCCTTCATTGCTTCCGCAAACACTGCCGCAGGCTGGGATAACGCGCTGCGCCCATCGCTGACCGCCACCACCGAGACGGGTAACGCAGGGCGGAACGGCCGCACCGCCAGCCCGGCAGTATCGATCCCCAGCAGGGAAAAATGGTCGACGATAGTCACGCCGTTACCGTGCCGGACCAGATTGATCGCCATGCTATAGCGGTTGGTTTCTACCGCCGCCACCTGCCGCTGGCGGAATTCCGGCGCCACCTCGGCGATCATCGCCACCAGCCGCACGTCAGTGGTGATAAACACCAGCTCGCGCGGCGCAATATCCTGCCAGCGCACCTCAGCCTGCTGCGCCAGCGGATGTTGCTGCGACAGCACGCAGACCATTTCGCCCTGACTGACCACCAGCCGGCTGTCACCCGCCTCATGACCGGGCTTCACCATAAAACCGAGATCGTAGCGCCCCCCCTCCACCGCCTCTTCAATCTCATTATTCAGGCACATATCCGCCACCACACCATAGTCCGGGAAGGCGTGGCGGAAGCGCGCCACCGCCTGCGGCAACATATTCAGCGCCAGCGCCGGGGTGGCGCACACCCGCAACTGCCCGACGCGGTATTGCCGAAGATGATCGACAAAGCGATCGAAACGCAGCCGATCCTGATGTACGCGCAACGCCTCTTTATACAGTTCGCTGGCTTCCGGGGTCGGCTGCATCTTGCCTTTATAGCGTTCAAACAGGTTAAAACCCATCTGCTGTTCAATCAGCGCCAGGCTTTTACTCACTGAGGGCTGCGACATCGCTAACTTCTGCGCAGCAGCAGTCACCGAACCGAGCTGAACGACGCTGATAAAAACTTCAAGTTGTTTCGGTGTCATTGCGATTTCCAGATAACAATATGCGGATTATGCATTTTGATTACATATACCCAGAGCTATAGAATCTTTAATTATATTCACTCAGGGGCATAAAATGAAATTTTTCACCACACATTTATTGTCGGCGTTAGTGCTGATACCAGGGATTTTCTTCACTCAGGCAGCGGCGAATGCCGCAGATGAGATTAATACTATTCTGCCGGACCATATTATCCGCGTCGGCGCGGTGAACGCGCCACCGTGGTATCAAAAAGATCTGTTGACCAATCAGTGGACCGGACTGGTGCCAGATGTGGTGCAGGCCATCTTCAAAAATAGCGATATAACAATTGAATACGTCGATACCCAGTGGGGCACCGCCGTTGCCGGTTTGCAGTCTAATCGTTTCGATATTCTTGGTGGCTTTAATAAAACGCCGGAAAGAGCCAAAGCCGCCGACTTTACCCGTCCGATGGGGTCGCATCAGATGGGCGTGCTGACGCTGGCGAAAGAGGCGCAAAAATTTGCCAGCTGGGACACGATAAATAATCAGCAGACGAAACTGGCCGCTATTGACGGTTCAGCAGCGGTTACCCTGCTGCAGCCGCAGCTGGATAAAGCACAGTGGATAATCGTACCAGACAGCGACAATATGCAATTGCAGATGGAAAGCGGCCGTGCCGATGCCATCGTTACCAACGATATCCAGATGTCGCAATATATTCAGAAACGCCATCAGGGCACCATGGTGATCCCGCAGCCGGTTAAAGAGCAGCCGACTAATATTGGCCTGCGTAAAGATCGCCCGCAGCTGCAGGCGTGGCTCGACGGCCGGCTGGAGCAGCTGGATAAAGACGGCACGCTGAAAAGCATCTGGAAAAAATATACTCATCCGGCGAATCCATCATCATGAGTACCCAGGCTTCTCTACCGTTACTGAAAATAGATGCCCTCAGCAAATCGTTCTCAGGCAATAAAATCATTGATGATGTCTCCTTTGAGGTTCGCCCGGCGGAAGTAATCGGCATTATTGGCCGCAGCGGCGCCGGTAAGTCCACCCTGCTGCGCTGTCTGAATATGCTGGACTCGCCGGATAGCGGGCATATCTGGCTTAACAATGAAGAGATCGGCTTTTACGGCGCGCAGAGGAAGCCGGTAAAACGCCGCACGCTGGCCCGGCAGCGGGCGGCGATCGCGATGGTGTTCCAGCACTTTAATCTGTGGCCACACCGCAGCGTACTGCAGAATATTATTGAAGGGCCGGTGCAGGTGCTCGGTATTTCACGTCGCGACGCGACGCAGAAGGCGATGGCGTTACTGACGCGCATGGGGCTGGCGGCAAAAGCCGATGATTTTCCGGTGCGCCTTTCCGGTGGCCAGCAGCAACGCGTGTCAATTGCCCGCGCGCTGGCGATGGAGCCACGGGTGATCCTGTTTGATGAACCCACCTCGGCGCTGGATCCGGAATCAGTAGGCGAAGTACTGGCGGTTATCTCTGAGCTGGCGGGCAGTGGCACCACCATGATGGTGGTAACCCATGAAATGCGTTTCGCACTGCAGGTCTGCAGCCGCCTGCTGCTGATGGATCACGGCAAACTGGTGGCGGAAGCCACGCCGCAGGAAATCTGGTCACAACCTGAAAATACAGCCATACGTCACTTTATGGCGCTGTCCGGCGTAACGGCGGAGGATCTGGTCTGATGCCGGTTTATCACTGGGATTTTTCAATACCTTGGCAGTATCACGCCATTCTGCTGGATGGCATATTTACCACCTTTAAAATCGTTCTGGCCTCGGTGACATTAAGCATCCTCGGCGGCGCCCTGCTGGCGCCATTACGCGGCTCGGCCAGGGCCGTAGTACGCCTGCCCACTCAGGGGTTAATCGAGGTAGTGCGGTCGATTCCGCCGCTGGTGTTGATCGTCTGGGCCTATTACTGCGTGCCGATTCTGTTCGGGCTGACCTTATCCTCTTACCTGACCTGCGTCCTGGCGATCGCGTTATACGGCAGTGTATTTTTCGCCGAAATATTCCGTTCCGGCCTCCAGTCCGTCGATCACGGTCTGGTGGAAGCCGGGTTGTCGGTGGGGATGTCGCCGCTAAAAGTGCTGGTGCGCATTACCGGACCGGTAGCCTTTCTGCGCATTCTGCCGGCATTTGTCAGCCAGTGCGTCATGTCGATAAAAAATTCGGTGCTGGCCAGCTATATCGCTACCGGCGAGATCCTCTATCAGGGACAGCGCCTGAGTAGCGCCACCTTTCGTCCACTGGAAACGCTGACGTTTGTCGCACTGTTTTTCGTCGTTACCATCCTGCCGTTGTCACTGCTGGCCAGCTATGCCGAGCGCCGGATCCGCAGCCGCTATTTTAAACGTTGAATAATCATGAATCTGACAGCCACACGCCAGCTGGTTAACTTTGCCAGCACCCTGAACGCACAGGATATTCCTGATGCCATCCGCCACAAAGTCAGACTGCATTTACTGGATGCCGTCGCCTGCGGCTGGGCGGCCAGCAATCACCGGGTCAGCGAGCCGGTGATTCGCTCCGCCCGGTTATTCGCCGGCAGCGGCGACTGCTATGTCTTCGGCCAGCCCGGTTTCAGCCCGCTCGGCGCCGCTTTCAGCAATGCGGCAATAATTAACGGCCTCGATCACGACGACGGGGTGGAGATTGACGGTAAAGGTCTCGGCCATCCCGGCGCCACGCTGGTCGCCGCAGCGATGGCCGCTCTCGATCTCAGCCCGCAGGCCGTGACGCAGCAGGCGCTGATCGCCGCGCTGACCGTCGGTTTTGAGGTGAATAATCGTCTGATCCACGCGATCCAGCCTTCGGCGCAGCGTTTCGATCAAGTGTATGGCGTTGCGCAGCATCAGGCGATCGGCGCGGCGCTGGTGGCCGGTCGGCTACTAAAACTCAGCCCGGAACGGCTGCACCATGCCGTCGGCCTCGCCGCGGCGCTCACCCCGCTGCCCAGCCTGCACCAGTACAACTGGCAGCAGCGCCCCTTGCTGGCGCTGAAAGATGCGGTGGCTCCGGCTGCCCAGGCAGGGGTTCAGGCGGTGATTATGGCGCAGCATGGCCTCAGCGGCAGCCTGGACGTGCTGGATGGCAACCAGGGTTACTGGCGGATGATCGGCTCCGACCGCTTTGCACCTGATATCCTGACAACAGATCTCGGTAGCCACTGGTACGCCAGCTACGGCAGCTTTAAGCGCTATCCCGCCTGTCGCTGGCTGGCCTGCGCACTGGAGAGTATCGAGGGGATTATGCAGCAGACCGGCTGGCGGGCGGCAGATCTGCAGGCGATCGAAGTGCATACTTTCCCGCGGCTGGTTAACGATATGATGGACTATCGCCCGCACACGGTGACCGATGCGCAATTCAGCCTGCCGTGGACGCTGGCGGCAGTCGCATCGGGCCTGGCGCCCGGCGCGGAATGGTATACGCAACAGAATATGTGCAGTGAGCAGATGCTGGCACTGGCGGCTAAAGTGACCGCCGTGGCCGATGCGGATTTTTCCGCGCGCATGTGCGGGCCAGCCCGCCAGCCCGGCGCACGGGTGGTGGTCCGGCATCGCAATGGCGACAGCGCGGCAGGCGAGCATTATAAGCCGCTGGGCAGCGCCGAACGGCCGATTACGCAGGCGGAAATTATTGCCAAGGCGCGGCGGAATTTAGCCGGACATATCGATCGGGTTGAACCGCTGATTAGCCGGCTGATGCAGGAGGATCGGGCCGATGGCGTGGCCTACTCTTCCGCCGCAGAGTTGGTGGAGTGATTACTTCAGCTGCGCCCGTGCATTATAAAAACGCCGGCAGGCCAGGTAACCCGCAATAATGGTCGACAGGCTGGCGGTTCCCAGCAGCATAAAGGTCACCATAATTTGATATTTAATCGCTTTTACCGGGTCGATACCGGCAAAAATCAGCCCGGACATCATCCCCGGCAGGCTCACCAGCCCGACGGTTTTTGCCGCATCGACCGTCGGGATTAACGCCGCACGAATACTGTCGCGCAGCAGCGTGCCGGAAGCCAGTTTTACCGACGCCCCCAGGCTGAGCATTTCGAGGATCTTCTGCCGGTTATCGGCAAAACGCTGATTCAGGTTGTTATAACACAGCCCGACGGCGACCATCGCATTGCCGGCAATCATGCCGGAAATTGGGATCACCTGCATCGGCATAAACTCAATCGAACCGCTAAACACCAGAATCGCCAGCGTCAGGGTGGTTCCGCCGCAGATGGCGACAAATGATATCACCAGCGCGTTATCTATATTACGGCTGCGCTTGCGCGCATTAAGCGCCGCATTAACACAGATAAACAGCACCATCAGTACCGTAAGCCAGCTATTGTTCAGATCGAAGATATACTTCAGCACATAGCCGACAATAATCAGCTGAAGAATGGCGCGCGACACGCTCCAGACAATATCCTTTTCCAGTCCCAGCTTCTCTTTTCTGCTGACCAGCAGCGCAATTAGCACCAGAATCAGCGCCAGACCAAGAGATTGATTAGTAATATTATGCTGGTTCATTACGGCTCCTTGCGGCTGGCGCTGCCAGCGTCAGTACCCGTTGCGCCTGGTTAATCTCGCTGCTGTCGTGGCTAATCCACATCACCGCCATGCCGCTCTCCCTGACCAGCCCGGCAATCAGCTGATTGATCAGTTGCTTGTTTTCATCGTCCAGCGCACTGGTGATCTCGTCCAGCAGCAGCACATCCGGCAAAAATTGCAGATTGCGTAACAGCGCCACCCGTTGCTTTTCGCCGCCGGATAGCCGATCGGCTTTTTTATCCAGCATCTCTGCCGGCAGGTTGACCTTTTCCAGCCAGCCTTGCAGTTGCGCCCGATCGGGCTTTTTATGGCGAATTTGCCATGGCAGCGCCAGATTGTCATACACCGTCTCGCCAAACAGCGCCGGGGTCTGGAAGCAATAAGAGACCTGCTGGCGATAGCGCTCTGGCTTTAGCTGCGCAATCGGCTGACCGCGAAAGCGGATGCTGCCCGCCGAGGGATCGATCAGCGAGGAGATAATCTTTAACAACGTACTTTTACCGCTGCCGGAAGGGCCCGTCAGCAGAACAAATTCACCGGTATTCAGCGTCAGCGATACGGGAGCCAGTAGCGGTTTAGCCTCCAGCACATAACTCACATCCTGCACGTCCAGCAGAGGAGGAATGGTCGACATAATGGGTCATCCTGAAATAATTTACCGCAGGATCATAACGCGAAAAGGCGACAAAATGTCGCCTTTTCAACAGGGAAAACCACATTACGCCGGCAGGTTATCGACCAGCCATAGCCCGTGATCAGCGCCTGCTGGCTGACCATCAATCAACAGCTGTCGCTGCTCACCCGCCGCCAGCGTGATCTTCAGCTGGCGCCATGCTGGCTGGTAGTTACCTTTGCGCGTAAAGTCCAGCCGGATAGTAGTCGCATCACAGTGCATTTCCCAGTTCAGCCACAGTGCATTACCCTGCTGATAACCCCATGACTCGCCGTCATCTTCAAATAGCATGCCGCGCGCGCTGCCGTTTCCTTTTAACGGGAATAGCAGTAGTTCACGCTGGTCGTCAGCACTGGCATCGACATGACGCAGACGCTGACTTAACGGCAACCCGGCACCGGCACGCACCAGCAGCGGCAGTGTCTCCAGCGCGGCAGCCAGCGTTACCCACTGCCCGCCGCTGTACCACTGGCCACTGTGGAAGTCGTACCAGCCGCTGTGATTATCCGGCAGCCACAGGCGCCGTTCGCGCTGTCCCGGCTCCACCACACTGGCGACCAGCAGGTCACGGCCCAGCATAAATTCATCGCATTCAGCGAAAGTTTGCACATCATGCTGATGGTCGAGAAAGGTCGGACGCAACATCGGCTCATCATCGGCATGGGCCTGCCACAGCAAAGTATAGAGATAAGGCAGCAGACGATAACGCAGTTCGATCGCCTGACGAATCGCCGGTAAAATCGACGGATACATCCAGGGCTCATTCACCGTATGGTCATCGTTCCAGGAATGAATGGTAAAGCGCGGGTGCATCACGCCATTTTGCACCCAGCGCACAAACAGCTCCGCATCCGGCTTATCACCGGAGAAGCCGCCGACATCGTGGCCTACGTTATACAGACCCGACAGGCTCATCCCCAGTCCCATACGGATGTTGTAGCGCAGCGACGTCCAGTTAGTGCGGTTATCGCCGCTCCAGGTCTGTACATAGCGTTGCATACCGGCACAGCCGGAACGCGAGATCAGAAACGGTCGTTTTTCCGGGGCGAAACGCTGCTGCGCCTCCATTGAAGCACGCATCATCAGCAATGGCATCACCGGGCGGATATGTTTAATCGCAATCGGCTTGCCAAAACCGTGACAACGGGCTTCGCCATCCCAGACTTCATATTCGTTGTTATCATTCCAGGTGGAATCAATGCCCTTCGCCAGTAACTGACTGGTGATATTCTCCTGCCACCAGGCCACCGCCTGCGGATGGGTAAAATCAAGGTGCGATCCTTCGTCATCCCAGAAAATGGAACGCTCCGGCGTGTCGCTCCCGGAGTCCTGAATAAACAGTCCTTGCGCCGCGACTTCTTCATAGCGCGGGTGATCCTGCAACAGACAGGGCTTAATATTGGCGGCCAGCCGCAATCCGGCATCGTGGAAGGCCTGGCTCATTACCTCGGGTTGCGGAACTTTGTCGTAGTTCCAGTTAAACACATAGCGTTTATTGTTAATTGAGGTATAGCCGGAAGAGAGCTGGAATGAATCACAGGGAATTTCGTGCTGCCGGCAAAGGCGAATAAAATTCATTAACTGATTCTGCGCATCCGGCGCGTCGGTGTAATGCATGGTAGAACCGCTGTAGCCGAGACTCCATTTTGGTCCAAACAGGGTTTTCCCGGTCAGGCGCACAAAGGCTTTGGTCACATCCAGCACCTGCGCGCCGACAAACAGGTAATAGTCGATATCGCCGCTCTCCGCCTGCCAGCGGCGGTAAGGCTGGTGGTAATTATCCAGCTCGTTGCCAAGATCCAGCCAGCTGCTGCTCAGGTTGTCATAATAGAGCCCGAAACTGACTTCACCACGGTGGGTAATGGTAAACGGCAGATGTTTATACAGCGGATCGGTCGCGGCGGCGTTATAGCCCATGGCATCAAGGTTACGCATTTCGTAGCGTTTCCCGTTGCGCTGCAGATCGCCGGCTTTCTCGCCGAGGCCATAGTAGCGATCGTCGTTCATCCGCCGCTGATAGTGGGCAACGCCATCGCCATGCGCATTCATCAGATAGGCGCTGGTCGGACGATCGCTGGTCAGCAGTTGCCACTCGCCGGCGCCAGTGCGGTATTGCCATTCCAGCCATAACGGCTGGTGGACAATCACCCGCAACTGCTCCGTGGCCACCATCAGTTCATCACCCTGCTGTGAAAGGGTAAAACCGGGCAAAGAGAAGCCGGAAAGACTGTCACGCTGACGACCTTCCCAGGGAACATCACTCTCCGGGGCAATACTCCAGGTCCGGTCCAGAGTAAATTGCCCCTGACGTTTGATGGCGACGCGAAACATGGTCTGCTCAAGCACATACAGGCATAGCACATGTTTACCATCAACCATCAATTCGACATGATTGTTATCTGAGCCCGCTAAGGACCAGTGTTTCAGGGTTTTCATCGTTACCTTCTCTTTCAGGCGCGTTTCGCGCGACGTTCAGCAATAAAAGCGATCAGGAATAGCGCGCCAATCAGGTCAAAGAACCCCATGGCGATAAACAGCGGATTAAAGCCAATTTTGTCAGCCGTTAAGCCAATCACCAGTGAAAACAGGAAACTGGAGATCCAGGCGAAAGAGCCGCGCATACCGTTAACGGTGGCCATCTGGCCTTTATCAAACTTCTCCACCACCAGCGCACTCAGCATGCAGGAGATAATCTGATGACCAAAGCCGCCGACAGAAATTAGGGCAATCGCCACATAGGGGTTTTTAGTAAAGGCCACCAGCGCCAGCGATACCATCAGAAATGCGCCGGTGATAGAACTGGCCACCACCGAGTTAACCTGGGTGCAGCCAAACAGACGCACATAAATACGTGTCAGATAGCCGCTCGCCACGCTGCCTAAATCCGCCGCCAGAAACGGCAGCCAGGCAAACATCGCAATCTGTTTTAAGTCCATGCCCAGCTGGTTTGCCAGATAGAGCGGCACCCAGAAACTCAGCACCCCCCACGCCGGTTCAGCCATAAACGCCGGGATGGCAATACCGTAGAAGCGTTTATTTTTTGCCACCGATTTCAGCGCTTTAAAGAAATTCTGTTTTACCGCCGGCGGTTCATTATCCTGCTGAATATACTCCAGCTCTTTCGCGCTCAGGTTGGGATGCTGATCCGGGTTTTGATAAAAAAGCCACCACAGCACTACCCAAGCCATTGCCAGACAACCGGTGAACAGAAACGCCCCCTGCCAGCCAAATGACGCATGGGCAAAATAGATAATTGGCGGCGCCAGCATCGCGCCGACCGAGAAGCCGACCCCAGCCCAGCCAGCGGCAATCGGCCGCTCTTTACGCGGAAACCACTCGCCGAGCATTTTCGCATTCGCCGGGGTTGCTGCCGCTTCAGCGCCGCCCATCACAAACCGCAGAATAGCCAGATGCAGCCAGTTACTGGCTCCGGCATGAAACAGACAGGTTAATGCCCAGATACCGGCGCAAATAAGAAAGCCCAGTTTCAGGCCAATAACATCAATAAACCAGCCGCACAGCGGCTGAAATAGCGTGTAGGCCAGCTGAAACGCACCGACGATCCAGGAATATTGTTCGGTGGTAATGCCCAGGCTGGTTTTGAGTTCCGGCGCCAGAATACCCAGCGAGTTGCGGGTGATGTAGTTGACCGTCACACCGGTTAAAAACAGAATCAACACCCACCAGCGCAAATTACGGAAGGTCCGTTTGCTGGCGGTTGCGCTTATCCCTGGATTTAAACTGCGGTTCATCTGATTCTCCACTTTTTATTGACATCATTGTTGTAACAATCCCTTGTTTCATGGCCGGTGCGGATTACCGGTGAGGTAAAGGGTGGTTAACCCGCATCAGGCAAAGGATTTGTCGTGTCGTATGGACTTGTTTCAGTGAGTGGTGGTTGTCCGCTCGAAAATGAGTGAACCACAGTTCGGCAATCTGGTCGCCAGGATGATGTTGCATTTGTGATCTGGTTAACCAAATTGCCTATTTTGGTTGATGTTAGCGACAAACCTGCACAGGGCAGCCTCTCGCGGCCTAAGTTGTTATACAAACCGGCCTGAAAACAGCAAAATAGGTCAACCAATTTAAAAACCGACGGGAATATGGCAGCAGGGTTCGGGCAGCAATAGACGCTGGCACAGAAAAAAGCCCACCAGAAGAAGTGGGCTAAAAGGGTAAAACGGACTGTTTTTGTTTTTCTGGCTATCCCTGGTGCAGGATGCGTTACTGTTTAACGGTCTCTTCCAGCGTAAAGCGCCCTAACGGGTTCTGATGAAACTCGCTGATATTTTTCCTGGTGACGTTACGGTACGGGCTGTAATAGAGATCGACCCAGTTCACATCGGCTTTGGCCATTTTTTGCAGGTCGATATACATCTGTTCACGCTTTTTCGCATCCATTTCGACCCGCGCCGCCGCCACCAGCGCTTTCACCTTGTCGTTTTGATAACGGGTCATATAGTTCATGTTTGAATCATGACCCAGCACAAAGGTGGTTTTCTGATCGGGGTCGAGGATGTCATTCGTCCAGTACATCACGGAAATATCATAATCGCCGGACACCAGCATTCCCCAGCTCTGGCTCGGGTCAACCTTTTGCAGCCTGGCGGTGATGCCAACTTTTGCCAGCTGTTGCTGCAGCAGTACCGCGATCTGTTCATCCACTTCGTCACCGGCGTTCACCAGATAGTTAAGCGTCAGATTTTTCACTCCGGCAGCCGCCAGCAGCTGTCTGGCTTTCTCCGGATCGTACGGACGTTGCAGATTATCGGCATAGTGATACAACGCGCCGTCCGGGATATAGGAGTTAGCGATTTTGCCGTAACCGAAAGTCACCGTATCAATGATGGATTTTTTATCAATGGCGAAATCCAGCGCCTGCCGCACTTCCGCTTTAGCCAAATCACCATGGGAATGATTAATCAGCAGGTGATCTTCGCGGGTCGAGCGATCCAGTTCAACCTCCAGTTTTGGCTCTTTTTGCAGCGACGCAATACGCGAGAACGGTATCGACAGCGCGGCATCGATTTCACCCGCCTGCACTTTCAGCATGCGGCTATTGTCATCCGGCAGCGTCAGCCACTCGACGCCATCCAGGCTCACCTTGCTGGCTTCCCAGTAATATGGGTTTTTCACCAGCACCACCTTTTCGCCGCGCGCCCACTCCTTCACGCTGAAGGCGCCGGAACCGACCGGATGTTCAGCAAAATCCTCCGCCCCCTGTCGGGTGAGCGCCTGTTGTGAAATCACCGAGGCGTTGGGTAGCGCCAGCTGCGCCAGGAACGCCGCCGACGGCGTTTTCAGGGTGATCACCAGCGTATGTGCATCGCTGGCTTGCAGGGTGTCGATAATGCTGTACGAATCGCGCCACAGCGAACCGGCATCATCGCGAATACGCGTCAGGCTGAACACCGCATCAGACGCGGTCACCGGCGAACCATCAGAGAATTTTGCGGCACGCATTTTCAGGGTATAGGTTTTGCCATCAGCAGAAATACTCCAGCTTTCCGCCAGCCCGGGCAGCAGTTTGGTTCCGCTATTATCGACCCTGACCAGCGGATCAAACACATTGGAGAACACCCAGTTATCGGCGTTTTGCGCCGATTTAATCGGATCAAAGGTGGTGCTGTCTTCACGGCGACCAATAGTGAGCACCCCCGCCGCCTGCGCCATTTCGCTGACCAGACTCAACGCCAGCAGCACCCCGGCAGCCACAACGTTAAAATGCTTTTGCTTCATGTAACCTTTCCTCAGTCATCGGATAGATCCTGTCGCGGCTATGGCTGTCAAGCACACAGGCGAAGGCATGGTCGGCAATATGCCGGGTTTCAGGCGCCACTCCCTGCCGGCACGCCGGTAAGGCATGGGCACAGCGTGGATGAAAAGCACAGCCCGCAGGCAGAGAAACCGGGCCTGGCGGTTCGCCCTGTAGCGGATGTTGCGGCAGCGGACGATCCGGATCGATTTCCGGGATAGCCGCCACCAGTGCGGCGGTATAGGGATGGCGTGGCGTGTTAAACACTTTTTGCGTCGGTCCGCTTTCAATAATGCGGCCGAGATACATCACCGCGACCCGGTCGCAAAGACGGCGCACAATCGCCAGATCGTGCGCAATAAACAGAATCGCCAGCCCGATGCGTTCACGCAGATCCATCAGCAAGTTGATAATTTGCGCCTGGATAGAGACGTCCAGCGCGGCAACACATTCATCAGCCACAATCAGACGCGGTTCCATCGCCAGCGCTCTGGCAATGCCGGCGCGTTGACACTGCCCACCGCTCAGCGCCTGCGGCCGCCGGGAAGCATGTTCAGGGCTAAGGCCAACCAGCAACAGCAACTCACTGACCCGCGCCGGGATCGCGGCTTTCGCCACTTTGTTATGCACCCGCAGCACTTCAGCGATGCTTTCACCCAGCGTCTGCCGTGGATTTAGCGACGAGAACGGATCCTGAAAGATCATCGCCGTCTGCTGACGCAGCCGGGTGATATCGCTCTTCATTCCGTCGGTGATCAACTGCCCGCGAAAGCGCACGCGACCGGCGCTGGCGGTTTCCAGTTGCAACATCGCTCTGCCGAGGGTGCTTTTACCGCTGCCCGATTCGCCAACCAGTCCCAGCGTCTCGCCGGCATTGATATACAGCGACACCTCGTTCACCGCCTGCACCACGCGTTTTTTAACGCCAAAGCCGCCGGAAACCGGGAAAGCCACCGACAGCGCTTCCACTTCCAGCAGCGGCCAGCGGTTATTATCTGGTTCGGATTGCTCAGTCATGTTCCCTCCCGGTAATAGCCGGACTCCGCATCGGCAGCGGATGATGACAGGCAGTCAGGTGACTGCAGGTCGGGGTGGCGCTTTGCATCGCGGGCTGAACCTGCTGACATTGCCGGGTAGCGCTGGCGCAGCGCGGATGAAAACGACAGCCGGTGGGGAAATGCGCCGCAACCGGCGGCTGACCCGGCAGGGTGACCAGCCGTCCGCTGCCGCCTTCGCTGGCGGGCTGACAGTCGATCAGGCCACGGGTATAAGGATGTTGCGCCTGAGCCAGCAGCTGGCGCTTATCGCCGGTTTCACACAGGCGGCCACCGTACATTACCGCAATGCGATCGCAGGTCTGCGCCACCACGCCAAGGTCATGGGTGATCAGAATGATGGCAA
This sequence comes from Pantoea sp. B65, assembly GCF_047308185.1. Lineage (NCBI taxonomy): Bacteria > Pseudomonadati > Pseudomonadota > Gammaproteobacteria > Enterobacterales > Erwiniaceae > Pantoea > Pantoea sp. B65. Next base: position 99,856 of record NZ_JAHXPU010000042.1, on the reverse strand, counting down.
TACCAAGCCGATCGCGCAGCTCGCCGAGCAGACGTAAAATCTGCATCTGCACCGTCACATCCAGCGCGGTAGTCGGTTCATCGGCAATCAGCACTTTTGGCTCGCAGGCCAGCGCCACGGCGATCATGGCGCGCTGACGCATGCCGCCTGAGAATTCATGCGGATAGTTATCCAGCCGCCGTTGCGGATCGGGGATCCCCACCTGGCGTAATAACGCCTCCGCCTGTTGCCGCGCCTCGCGCCGGTTCGCGGCAAAATGCAGGCGGCGGCTTTCGGCAATTTGCTGGCCGATAGTCATCACCGGGTTAAGATGGCTGGCCGGGTTCTGGAAAATCATGCCAATTTCCCGCCCGCGGATCGCTGTCATGCGCTTATCACTGAGACTCAGCAGATCAACGCCGTTTAACCGAATTTCGCCGCCGCTGACTTTCAGTTTTTCTCCCGGCAACAGACGCATCATCGCCCGGCAGCTCAGCGTCTTGCCGGAACCGCTCTCCCCCACCAGCCCGAGAATGTCTCCGGCATTTAGCGTCAGGGACAGCCTATCCACCAGGGCAATGCCCTGCGCGTCGACAATCGTCAGATCGGCAACCTGTAACAGTGTCATGGTCGCTCCCCCAGTTTGTCACCCAGCCCGTCAGCCAGCAGACTGAAACTCATCGCCAGCGCCACAATCGCCAGTCCCGGGAAGGTGGTGATCCACCATGCAGTAGTGATAAAGCTCTGCCCTTCGGCAACCATCACTCCCCACTCAGCAACCGGCGGCTGAACCCCAAGGCCGAGATAACTCACCGCGGCGCCGCTGAGTAATACCAGCACGCAGTCGGACATCGAGAACACCAGCGAACTGGTCAGGGCATTCGGCAGCAGATGTACCAGCAGAATGCGCGCATGGCTGTAACCGAGGCTGCGCGCTGCCAGAATAAAATCGCGGTGTTTCAGCGTCAGCACCTGCGAACGCACCAGACGGGCATAAGAAACCCAGCCGACCAGCGCCATCGCAATATAAAAACTGCTCAGCCCCGGCCCAAGAATGGCGATAATCGACAACATCAGCACCAGGAAGGGAAACGCCAGCACCACGTCGATAATGCGCATAATAAACGTATCCACCACGCCGCCGAGATAGCCGGAAAACGCACCGATCAGCGTGCCGAAGATAAACGGGAAAATAACGCCGATCAGACAAATTTGCAGATCAACCCGGGCGCCCCACATCACCCGGGAGAGAATATCGCGGCCAAAGTTATCGGTACCGAAGGGGTGGGACAGATTGGGCGGCAATAGCGTTGCCGCCGCATCCTGGGCGATGGGATCGTATGGCGCAATCCACGGGCTAAGCAGCGCCACCAGCAGCCACAGGCACAGCAGCGCCATCCCCAGTTGCAGCGCCTGCGGTTGCGCCAGCCAGCGCGGGCGAAATATGCCGGGCTTTGCCGTTATGCTCCTCATAGTTTCACCCTTGGATCCAGCGCCACGGTCAGTAAATCGGCGACTAAATTTACCGCCACCGTCGCCAGGGCAAATACCAGCACCACCCCCTGCACCACCATGTAATCGCGGCTGATAATCGACTTCACCAGAAGTTGCCCCATGCCGGGAATGGCAAATACACTTTCGATCACCACCGTGCTGCCAATCAGCCAGCCAATATTGACCGCCAGCAGGTTAACCGTCGGCACCAGTGAATTAGGCATCACATGGCGCCAGAAAATACGCGGTTCATGCTGCCCGCGCGCCCGGGCGGCAGTAACGTAATCATTCTGTAATTCCATCAGCAGGCTGGCGCGCAGATTGCGGGTTAGTACCGCAGACAACGCCAGCGCCACCGTCAGGCAGGGTAAAAACAGATGATGCAGACGCGTACCGGCATCACTGCCGTAACCGGAAACCGGGAACCAGCCGAGCGACAGGCTGAACAGTAAAATCATCATGATTGCCAGCCAGAACGACGGCAGGCCAAGACCGATAGTTGAAAGCAGACGAATAACCTGATCGGCCAGACGTCCGCGCTGACGCGCAGCACAGGCCGCCAGCGGAATGGTCAATAGCAATGCCAGCAGCACACTGCCGAGAACCAAATACAGTGTCGGTTCAATGCGCGACCCAATGATTTTCAGCGCATCGACGCGATAGATCAGCGATTTCCCCATCTCACCGTGCAGCAAATTGCGCAAAAAATAGAGATATTGCTGCCAGATAGGTTGATCCAACCCGTATTGCGCGCGGATGCGGGCAATGGCCTCCGGCGTACTGCGCACGCCGAGCAGGATCCGCGCCGGATCGCCCGGAATGGCGCGTACCAGAATAAAAGTGAGAATGCTGATCCCCAGCAACACCGGCAACAATTGCAGCGGTCGCCAGAGCAGAAAGCGGTAACGATGCATGGCGCTCCTCGTAATGGCAGTTACAGGTGCAGAATCTGCCGTCAGATGCCCGCCGGGCAAAGAAGCGCACCATCATGGTGCACTCCCTGCCACCCTGCACTTCTGCCGGTAATAGTCTGCTGTTCTGTGACCTACGTTATCCCTGGCATTACACCAGCGGTAGTTAGTAAAAATGCTAGTTTTGTTATCGCCGGGATTTGGCACCGTGATTGCATAACTTTTAACCTGCCAGTCGCCACGTCGATGCCCGGACAGACCGTCGCCGTCTCACAGGAGAGGAATTGTGGAGATATGTTTATGAAACTCGCGGTGCAAGAGAGTGCCGCACCGCTGCGGGAAACCACTATCGATGGCGCGTTTAACCATCTTCTGGCCCGGACTTCACGTCTGGGGTTCGATGCCCTGATTTACGATTACACGCCGGTACCACGATCGCTGGAAGGTGAATTGATTACGCCCTCGGTGCTGCGCATGTGCAATGTTCCCGCTGATATGCAGCGGCTATGGCTGGAGAGTGGCTATTATCAGGTGGATCCAGTTCAGCATTACGCGCTGGAAAGCTGTGCTCCGTTTGTCTGGTCCTATCAGCGTCCGGACAATACCTCGCTGCAAAACCGCCTGAGTGAAGTCAATAAGCCGGTTACGCATTATATGTGTGATAACAATATGCCCAGCGGCGCCACTGTACCACTGCATTTGCCGAATGGTGGTTTTGTTACCGTCACTGGCATTCACACCTGCGCCAGCCATGAACGGGATATGCATGAAGTTCTGGCCGAGCTTAGCCTGCTGGCGCTGACCTTTCAGGAACAGGTTTTCCCGCTATTCGATCGCAGCGTGCTCACCTGCCAGCATGTGCGTCTCAGCAAGCGCGAGCGCGAATGTCTCGCCTGGGCGGCGGAAGGTTTAACCGCGAAAGAGATTGCCCGCAAACTTAACCGCTCGATTGCCACCGTCACCCTGCACCTGAATACCGCCGCGCGCAAACTGGGGGCCAGTAATCGCGTGCAGGCAGTGGTGCGCGCCATGCATTATCGTTTACTGGACAGCTGAGCATTTCCTATCTTTTTTACTAGCTGTTTAGCGCTGCGGCGATGTTTACCCTGTGGTTATTATTCACCGACAGGGAAACGAGAATGTATAACATCACAGAAGGCTATGCGCCATTTGCCGCGTACCAGACCTGGTATCGTATCTGCGGCGATCTGCACAACGGCATAACACCGCTGGTGGTGGCGCACGGCGGACCAGGTTGCACCCATGATTACGTCGATGCATTTCGTGATATCGCCACCACCGGCCGTGCGGTGATCCATTACGATCAGATTGGCAATGGTCGCTCGACTCATCTTGCGGATAAACCAGCGGATTTTTGGCAACCCGCGCTGTTTCTGGCGGAGCTGGATAATCTGCTGCGCCATCTCGCTATCGAAGATAACTATGCCCTGCTCGGTCAATCCTGGGGCGGTATGCTGGGGGCCGAACATGCAGTCAGCGCGCCAGCCGGCCTGAAGGCGCTGATCATCGCCAATTCACCGGCTTCAATGGAACTTTGGTTGCAGGCCGCCGCGCGTCTGCGCAGCGAGCTACCGCCGCAGGTACAGGAAACCCTGCTGGCCCATGAGACCGCCGGTACGATTGACAGCGCGGAATATAAAGCCGCTTCGCAGGTGTTCTATCAGCGCCACGTCTGTCGTCTCAACCCATGGCCGGAAGAAGTGCAACGCACATTTGCCGCCATGGACGCCGATCCGACGGTGTATCACGCCATGAATGGCCCGACCGAGTTTCATGTTATTGGCAGTATGAAACAGTGGACAGTAATCGCGCGTCTGCCGGCGATCCAGGTACCGGTGTTGCTGATCTCCGGCCGGTACGACGAAGCGGCGCCCGAGGTGGTGCAGCCCTTCGCCGACCATATCAACGGCGCCGAATGGGTTATTTTTGAACACTCCAGCCATATGCCACACGTGGAAGAGCGTGACGCCTGTATGCAATGCGTAGCCGATTTTCTGGCGCGCAAAACCGGCGCGTAACTTACACCGCCCCGGTGATTGCACCGGGGAATATAACGTCAGGCGACGCTTCTCAGCAATTTGATCCCCTCCTGCATATCCCGTAGCACAAAGTCATCGGTTTGTTCAAACGGATAAATAATTTCCAGCAGATACGTTTGATCGCTTAAATGCTGCTGGTGCCAGAATGCGCTGAGGCGCTGCGGGGTGACAATACCGGGCTGGGTAAAACTCCAGTGTCGATCAAGCAAACCATCCGTTTGCTGGATATGCCAGGCAGAGATATAGTCGCCACAATGGTTAATCCAGTGCTCCATATTAGCCTGTTCGCCGAAAAGGGGTTTAAACAGCGCATGGCCCCAGTCCACCAGCAACCGCACCGGAATATCTGTTGCGCCATCAAGATCGGTCATCAAACGCAGCGCATCCTCGACGGATGACGGAAACTCAGTGGTTAACGGCACCGGCTCAATCAGCAGTGTCGACAGGCCGCGAATTTTGGCATAACGGGTAACATCAACCAGCGATTGCAGCGCCCGCTGATAGATCTCCTCGCGCCGCATCGGGTCAACCGCATCTTGCGCTGAATAAGAACCCAACGGCATACCGGTTGCCGCAACCTCCATTTCAGCAGTCATATCAATGGCACGCCTGAGGTGTTCCTTGCCGAGATCGCGCAGGGTCGCACTGGGCGCGAGGAAATGGTTGTAACAATAAGACGCCAGCCCGCCGAAGGTACTTTCTATGGTAATACCTGCGGCGCGAAAGGCATTGGCATACTCGCGCGCCACGGCATTACGTGCTGTCGCCGGCCACCAGGGATCGACTAAATCCCAGGTAAACTGAACACAATCCATATCAAGATCCTGCCTGATCACGTGCGCCAGCTGCTCACCGCCAATCCAACGTTTGATGGCAAAAGAGAGATTTAATCCGAGTTTCATCTGTACCTCCGCATTCATACCCCTCTCAGGCGGATTGCGCTGGCAGACCGCCGGGGCATATCACTCTTCTCTACGAATATAACGCCGTGAAATGGCGTCGAACGAGATGGCCACCACCACCAGCACGCCGCTGACAATACCCTGCCAATACGGCGATACGCCGAATAGCACGATAATATTTTCGATAATGCCAATAATGGTCGCGCCGATAATAGCGCCGAATGGCGTACCCACGCCCCCGGTGGTGGCAACACCGCCGATAACCGACGCGGCAATCGGCGGCAGCACCCAGCTTTCACCAATAGAGGGTTGGGCGGTTCCGAGACGTGCAACCATTAAAATACCGGCCAGCGCTGCCAGGAACCCGGCACAGGTAAAAACCAGAATACGTATCCGCTCGACTTTAATCCCGAGCATACGCGCTGCCGCAGCGTTATTGCCGATAGCATACATATAGCGTCCGAACGGCGTTTTGAGGGTAATAAAAGTGGCAATCGCCAGCACCACCAGCATGATGACAAAAGGCACCGGCAAACCCAGAATATCCCCGCGACCGAAATACTGGAGGTTGGATGGGATACCGGTGATCGCCACGCCCCTGGTCAGCACTAAATTGGCGCCACCGAAAATACCTGCGGTGCCGATGGTCAGCACCAGGGAATGTAACCACAGTTTGGCCACCAGCAAACCGTTAATAAAACCGAGCAACGCGCCCAGCGCCAGCGCCATAAGGCAAGCGACAGCGGGATGAATACCGATATTCACCATCAGCATCCCGGCGCTCACGCCACATAATCCGCCAATCATCCCCAGCGAAAGATCAAGCTCGCCAAGAATAAGCAGCATTGATTGCCCAACGCTGATCAGTCCGATAAACGCCAGGGTTCGCGCGACTACCGACATATTATAGGACGAGAGAAAATATGGCGAAATTAGCGACGACAGGACAACGATGATCACCAGTGCAACCAACACTCCGACCAGCGAATTCGTCAGCAAAATTGAAAAACCACTACGCGGCATGATGATCCTCCGTCGCAAAAATCGCTCTGAGTAGTATTTCGTTGTCAGTGGTGGCGGTAGGAAAATCACCGGTAATCGTGCCGTTATGCATGGTGATAATGCGGTTAGCACATTTGTATAACTCCTCTATTTCCGACGAAACGAGGATAATGCCGACACCGCTCTCACATAATGACCTCATGATTTTATAAATTTCCACTTTGGTCATTACGTCAATCCCTTTGGTCGGTTCATCGAAGATCAACACCTCCGGCCTGGTGGCCATGGCGCGTCCGATAATAATTTTTTGCTGATTACCGCCGGAAAGAAAGACAATCCTGGTTTCCATATCAGAAGTTTTAACGTCATAGGCGTTGATCACTTCCCGCACCAGTGACTTCTCTTTACTGGCGGAGATCCCTGACCATGAGAGCGTTTGTTTGATGACGGCAATGCCGATGTTTTCCCTTACGCTCAGCATCGGCAAAATGCCGTGAAGTTTGCGCTCTTCCGACAGATAGAGCATGCCGTTTTTCACCGAGAAAGGCGGGCTGCCCAGCCGCCATCTGCGGCCATTCACCGACACACGCCCAGCGCTCGCCGGTAAATAACCGAATAAAGTTTGCATCACTTCACTGCGACCAGCGCCGACCAGCCCGGCAAATCCCACTATCTCACCGCGCTTTAGTGTGAAACTGATGTCGTTGAAACGCCGTCCACAAAGGTGCTCAACCGTGATAATCGTCGCCGCGTTGGCCGGATCAGCAACAGATCGCGGGCGAAAGTGCGCATTGATTTTCATATCGGCGCCGGACATCGCTTTAATCAGCCCGGATTCGCTGGTTTCATTGATCTTGCCGCTTTCAATTTTTTCACCATTACGCAAAACGGTGTAATCGTCGCCAATGGCAAAAAGTTCATCCAGTTTATGGGAGATAAACAGGATGGCGTGGTTGCGAGCTTTAAAGTCAGCGATAACCCGGAACACCCGCGCGACTTCATTGCTGGTTAATGAAGAGGTGGGTTCATCAAGGATCAGCACCTTCATCTGCTTGTTAGTAGATGCTCGGGCAATTTGCAGCAGTTGCTGATCGGAGATCGAGATATTGCGCACCAGCTCATCCGGACGCGCTTCGATGGAAAATGTATCAAGGTAAAGCTGTGCCGCAAGGTTAAGCGACTGATAGTCGATATAACTGCCGCTGAAACCCGACCGCGCGTAGGGTATAAATAAATTCTCCGCGACGCTCATATGAGGAAACAGATTCAGCTCCTGCGGAACCCATGCCACATAGTTGAACAGTGCGCGATTAACCAAAGGATCCTGGCCATCGATCCTGATGGTACCGCGGCTTGGGAGATAGATACCGGTCAGCAGTTTTACCAGCGTCGATTTACCCGCGCCATTTTCCCCGGCAAGAATATGGACTCGTCCGAGTTCAAATGCCAGACTGACGTTATTCAATGCCGTGACGCCCGGAAACTCGCGCCCCAGATTTTCAACTTCCAGGATAGCCATGCTGTGCTCTCCGCTCTCTAACCGAGGGGGACTGAATTATTTACCAACGTTGTCCTTGTTGATGATGGCAATGCCGGTATCGATATATTTTGGGGTGGTCATCCCTATCGCCTGCTGCCACATGGCCATCACCGCCCAGTACCCCTGCATTTCCGGCTTGGTAGACGAGGAACTGTCAGCTACGCCGTCGCGAATCAATTGCAACATTTCCGGTAAATCATCCAGACCGACCATAATCACCTTATTTGCCTTATTCGCCTCTTTGATTGCCTGACCAATACCGATTGGGCCAGCCGCATCCGATGCCACCCACCCCCTGAGATTTGGATGTGCCTGCATAATGGCGGCCGCCTGTTTTTGCGCGGTTTCGATATCATCGTTGTCGATACCGGTGGCAACCACTTTGATACCGGAAGATTGAGCAAAGGTTTCCTGATGGCATTTGGCCCGGATAGCATGGTTCGGCGCACTGGGAACCCCCATCATAATCGCCACCTCCCCCTGACCTTTTAACAGTTCGACCAGGCGTCGGGAGGCGATTTGCGCCTGCTCGCAAAAATCATTGCCGATACTGGTCAGGTTCATATCTGCAGGCGCCACCGAGTCAAATATTGTCACTGGGATCCCCTGGCTAACCGCATCTTCCAGTGAAGCCCGATTACCTTTTTCGTCCAGCAGATCGATGGCGATACCATCAGGACGCGTGGCGATGGAACTTTCAAGGATCTGATTTTGTAACACCACATCAGCCTGCTGCGGCGCACTGTAAACAATTCGCACCTCAGAACCGGTCTGAGCCTTAATAACATTTGCCGCCTGCCTGGCGCCATTATTCACTTTGTCAAACCATGGATGGACAACTTTAGGGATAATCACAAACCGATAGCTATCTTTCTTTATCAGACCGGGTTGTTCATCCTGTGAATAAGCGACAAACGGCAATATTGCAACGACAACGGCCATAATACCCAAGGTAAATTTATTCATAGCCCACTCCATATAATAACGCAGTTTTCGCAAAAAAAGACAGGACCAACAATTAACAGAGGGGATCTGAAATTAACCATAAAAATCCATATCCAGAAGCATACATATAAGCAATACACTACAAAGAAACACAAACAGTTTTATCCCCTGGTTTTGTTTTCTCACTTTGATCGGATTTAATCTGCGTCTGGGTTCACATAAATATTATTCTAAGCTGCAGGTGCGATTAATTCAGAATCATGTTGTTAATGTTTTCACTCAAGATTGGTATGATTAGCGAACATCACGGCGGAAGAGATAGCCAGTTTTTGCTGTAAGAGGGCAATCATACTTTCAAACAACAGATATAACGCACCTTCATACAGTGATCCTAACGGCAATACCGAACGATCAGCGCCCTGTTTATCGGCCATGGTTTGCGCCTGTAACGTAATCACCCGGTCAGCTTTCTGTGCACACGCACCCGCTGGTTGGGCGGTGAGGCAGAGCGTTGCCGCTCCTGCCTGACTGGCGGTAATTAGCAGCGCATCGACGGTGGAAAACCAACCCGGTCCGGCCGAGACAATCAGTAAATCACCCTGACCAAGCGGCGGTGTGGTCATATCACCGACCACTGAGACGTTAAAACCCAGATGATAAAGACGCATGGCGAATCCCTTTATCTGTAGTCCTTCGCGGCCGACGCCATAAAGGCTAATGCGTCGCGCCTGTCGAATCAGTTCCAGCCCCTGCAGCACCGAATTCCCATCTATATTTTCCAGCACAACGGCCAGTTCCCGCAGCGCCTGTTGATAAAACGTTTTCATAGTTTCGCCTCTTGTTAAATTATCTAAAAAAGATACTTACCGTACCATTTATTACTACAGCGGATAATTAACTTCACGCAAAGATTAATTAAATTAACATTAAACTTATCGGGATAAATAATGCGACTCAGGTGTCAGATATTGTACCTGCCATCGTTAACACTTTTTTTTGCGAAGCTGCTCAAATTTTTAATCCGGGAAATTATTTATAAATTCAGACAAAATTCGCCATAGCAGTGTCGTTCAACCTGCGGGAGGAAGCATGTTATCTATTGCTATAGCCAGCGATGATGCTGCCAGAGAATTAAAAGACATACTGGTGCAGTTTCTGGGTAATAAAGGACTGGAGATCAAAGATTATAGCGATACGGGTAATTTATATCCGGATATTGCCGTTCATCTGGCGCAACAGATTGTCAACGGCGCACATCAGCGTGGCATCCTGTTATGTGGCACCGGTATCGGTATGTCCATCTCTGCCAATAAAGTACCGGGTATCCGTGCCGCCCTTTGCCACGATAATTATTCCGCCGAACGGGCGCGCAAAAGCAATGATGCGCAAATTATTACCCTCGGCGCCCGTGTCATTGGCCCTGAGCTGGCAAAAAGCATCCTGACGTCCTGGCTGGCATCAGAATTTGAGGCAGGGGGATCGGCAGCGAAAGTTGCACGTATTGAGTATTACGATCATCAATTTCATCAGAACGCCGGGGAAGCAAAAAATGCGGCGCCGGCGGGAGAGGCGAATGAGAAAACCTAAAAAATTGCTGAATAATCCCATTGATGTCTGCCGGGAACAACTGGAAGGGCTCATCGCTGCCTGTCGCGGCGATATACAGAAGGTCCCAGAAATCAGCGCCGTGGTGCGCTGCGGGTTGCGCAATGATCGAGTGCGGGTATTGACTGGCGGAGGCAGCGGACATGAGCCGATGTTCGCCGGATATGTAGGGGATGGACTGGCGGATGCCGCTGTGCTGGGCGATATTTTCACCTCCCCTCCGCCTGATGCCATTATGGCGACGGTAAAAAACGCCAGCCCCGGCAACGGGGTGCTTTTTATCTACGGCAACTACGCGGGTGATAATATGAACTTTGATATCGCAGCCGAATTGCTGGAAGAGGACGGCATTGTCACGCGTAGCGTGCGGGTCAATGATGATATCGCCTCGGCTCCTGCCGATCGCCGGCAAGACAGACGCGGGGTGGCCGGCGATATGATGGTGCTGAAAATTGCCGGCGCCGCCGCTCGTCAGGGCCAGGAGCTGGATGAAATCTGCCGACTGGCGACAAAAGCCAATCAGCACACCCGCACCATCGGCGTGGCGCTATCTCCTTGTTCATTACCGCAAACCGGGGAGTTTAATTTCGACATCGCAGATGATGAATTTGAACTGGGCATCGGCATTCACGGTGAGCCCGGCATTTGCCGCCAGAAAATGGTCCCCGCCGATCAACTGGTGACCGAGTTGGTGGAGAGTCTCTGCCTGGATCTGACGCTGCTGGCCGGTGATGAAATTTGCCTGCTGGTGAATAATCTCGGCTCAGCAACCATGAGCGAACTGCTGGTCGCCACCCGTAAAGTTCATCAGTTGCTGGCGCAGCGTACTATCCGCGTTCACGATACGCTGGTCGGTAGCTATTGCACCTCGCAAGAAATGTCCGGCTACTCGATTACCTTTTTCCTGCTGGATGATGAGCTAAAATCACTCTATGACGCCCCCTGCAATAGTTTTGCGTGGAGAAAATAAGCATGAATGCCGCTGAACTCTCCTCTCTGTTGCGGTTCGTCGCCAGTAATATGATCGCCAGCGAAGCGCAACTTACCCGGTTGGATATGGCGGTGGGTGATGGCGATCATGGCACTGGCATGCAGCGTGGTTTTACCGCCGTGGACAAATTGCTGGCGCAGCAGGATCCCGGCGACGATATTGGCCTGCTGTTGACCCGCGTCGGCAGCGAACTGATGTCCAGTATGGGCGGCGCATCCGGGGCCATTTTCGGCACCCTGTTCCGCGCTGGCGGTAAAAGTCTGAGCGGCGAAACCGTTCTGACCTCCGCCCTGCTGGCGCGGTTTCTTCGTGACGGGCTGGATGCGGTCTGCAAACGCGGTGGCGCCAGGCCCGGTGATAAAACCATGGTCGATGCACTGGCCGCGGCGGTCAGTGTTGCGCAACCGCTGGAATCCGCACCGTTAGGCGACGCGTTAAACAAAATAGCCGAGGCTGCCAACCGTGGCAGTGAAGAGACCAGACAAATGGTGGCGGCATTTGGTCGTGCAAAATCGCTCGGCGAACGCGCCATCGGCCATCCCGACCCCGGCGCCGTCTCTATGGCGCTGATCCTCAGGTTTATGGCGCAAGGCTGTCAATCCTCACGTGTTGATGCACAAGCGAAGGGGGAGTGAAGGAACGTCCCGCCCTTAAATGCCATCGGTTTACGACCGGGTAGATGGAACAGAATACCGGGAACCAGACAGAGCCATATGCCTTTTTCCAGAATCTCGGCTCGCCGTCCCATCGTGGGTACCAGACTATTGAGTATTTCAGCCTGTTCATCTAATCCCAGAGCAAAGTAAGGCATTTTCTCCTGTTCAGGCTCAGGCACACTCATTTCGCTGATACCCCATCAGTGCATCAGCCATCCAGCCAGCGGCAGTTTGCGTGATGTCACATGCCGTAACTGCCCCTTCCGTCTCCGCTATTGTTCTGACTATCACCTCAGGAGTCGGCGCACGCCTGACGCCAAATCGACTAACCTGCGCAGCCGTTCGATATCTCCGCGCTGAGCCAGGCGCATCAGTGTCTAATCGACAGATGCACGCGTCCCAAAAACAGAGGGATGAAAAGGGCTTATTAGCAGGGTGAGCAGCGATGCGCTCGCGGATTGCTTGTGCAGCAGTCATCGCGATCTCCATTTGTTAGATAGATTTACAATTAATCTAACAACTGGCAAAGAGTGCAGCGCACAGTCATCTGAGCAGAGTGATTGAAATCAAAAAATGAATACCGTATAAATATCTGCTCCGAGGGGTGTCCTGTAACGGGCTGAGATGGCGTAAGCCGAACCCTTTGAACCTGATCTGGGTCATGCCAGCGAAGGGACGGGTTGGTAGTCTGCACTTGCCATTCACACCTTATCGCGCCCGGATCTCCACTCACTTACTGGAGGTCCCATGTTTACCACCACCATTCTTTATCGCCCGGCCCGCCTGTCTGTGCTTCAGGGGGTAAGCTTATGAGCGACATCCATTTTGACCATGGTCTGTACGGGCAGTTGCGGCGTCAGGCTGGTGCTGACTGGCACGCCTTTATCGATCACGCCTTTGTCCGCCAGCTGGGCAGTGGCACGCTGCCGCAAAGCGCTTTCCGCCGCTACCTGACCCAGGACTATCTGTTCCTGATCCATTTCGCCCGCGCTTACGCCCTGCTGGTATACAAAATGCGCACCCTGCCAGAGATCCGCGCCGCTGCCGCCTCACTCGGCGCCATCGTGGCGGAACTGCCATTGCATGTGGGCTACTGCGCCAGCTGGGGGCTGACTGAAGCGCAGATGGCCAGCGAGCCGGAAGCGATGGAAACCATCAACTATACGCGCTATGTGCTGGATATCGGCCACGCTGGTGATGCCCTCGATCTGCTGGCGGCGCTGCTGCCCTGCGTGGCGGGCTATGCCGAAATTGGCCTGCGCCTGCGCAACCAGCCAACGACGGTGATCGCCGGTAACCCTTATGCAGCGTGGATCAATAACTATGGCGACGCGCACTATCTGCACGGGGTGCAGGCAGCGCTTGACCTGCTGGAGCGTGTCGGTGAGCAACGCGGTGCAAGCAGCCGCTTTAACGCGCTGTCGGAGATTTTCACCACTGCCGCACGTCTTGAAGCCGCTTTCTGGCAGATGGGGTTAAATGCCCAATGACCCACGCCTCTCCTCCCGGCATTCAGGTGCGCGATTTAACCCTGCATTTTGGGCAGCAGCTAATTTTTGAGCGGCTTAATTTCACCCTCGACGGCGGCAGTTTTGTTGCCCTGTTAGGCGCCAGTGGCGTCGGCAAAACCAGCTTGCTGAAGATTATTGCCGGTCTGGCGCCGCCAACCGCTGGCGCCGTCAGCGGCAGCGATGGCCTGCCGCTGACGGGGCGTATCGCCTGGATGGGGCAGAATGATCTGCTGTATCCATGGCTGAATGTAATAGAAAACATTACTCTCGGCCCGCGTCTGCGCGGGGAAAAGGGGGATCGCGCGTGGGCGGAACATCTGCTGGAGCGGGTCGGCCTGGGCGGCAAAGGCCAGCTGCGGCCGGCCGCTCTGTCTGGCGGTATGCGTCAGCGCGCGGCTATCGCTCGCACCCTGTATGAACGCCAGCCGATAGTGCTGATGGATGAGCCGTTCTCCGCCCTTGATACCATCACCCGCACCATGATCCAGGCGCTGGCGACAGAGCTGCTGGCCCGGCATACCGTGTTGCTGATTACGCACGATCCGCTGGAAGCCTGTCGCCTGAGCCATCGCCTGCTGGTGCTGTCCGGCCAGCCGGCAACGATTACCGATACGCTGACCATTGCCGGCCAGCCTCCACGCGCGCCAGACGATCCTCAACTGCTGCACAGCCAGGCTGAACTCTTGCAGCGGCTGGTAAGGGCGGCGCAATGAAGGGGCTGACGCTGGCTGGCGGCTTTCTTCTGTTGTGGTGGTTAATCAGTCTGAGCGGGATCCCGGCTTTCCTGCTGCCTTCCCCGCCAGCAGTAGCGAAGGCGCTGTGGAATGGACGAACTTTTCTTGCCTGGCACACGCTGATCACCGCCGCAGAGATGTTAATCGGGCTGGTCTCCGGGGTACTGCTCGGTGCGTTGCTGGCGCTGGCGATGATCTTTTCCCCCCGGCTGCAGCGCTGGCTGATGCCGCTGGTGGTCACCAGCCAGGCGATACCGGTATTTGCGCTGGCGCCATTGCTGGTGCTGTGGTTCGGCTTTGGCATCAGCGCCAAGATCGCAATGGCGGTACTGGTGATCTTTTTCCCGGTCGCATCCAGCTTCTTCGACGGACTGCGTCAGGTGAGTAACGATTATCTCGATCTGGCGCGCACCATGGGCGCTTCCCGCTGGGCGCAGCTACGTCATGTCAGGCTAATGGCGGCATTACCGGCATTTGGCTCCGGGTTGCGCATGGCTGCGGCCGTCGCGCCGATTGGCGCGATTATCGGTGAATGGGTCGGCTCGGCGGAAGGGCTGGGGTATCTGATGCTCAACGCCAATGCACGTATGCAAACCGACCTCTGTTTTGCCGCGCTATTTATCCTGGTGCTGATGACATTGTTGTTGTGGAAAACGGTCGATGCGCTGGTGCGCCGGCTGGTTAACTGGGCGCCTGAAAACGGCTGACAATGGTAAAACTTTAAGGTTATCGCATGAAAAAATCCTTATCCGCACTGCTGCTCGGCGCTGTTCTGACTGCTCACGCCAGCGCTGCGGAAAAAATCACCCTGGTACTCGACTGGTATATCAATCCGGATCACGCGCCAATCATGGTGGCCGAACAGATCGGCGCCTTTAAAGCCGAAGGTCTGGAGGTCAATATTGTGCCGCCTTCCGATCCGGCGCTGCCGCCACGCCTTGTCGCCGCTGGCCAGGCAGATCTGGCGATCACCTATCAGCCGCAACTGCACTTTTTTGCCGATCAGGGCTTACCGTTAATGCGCGTTGGCACCCTGATAAACACGCCGCTGAATACGGTGATGGCGCTGGATAACAACATCGCTTCGCCAGCCGATCTGCGGGGTAAAAAAGTCGGTTTTTCCGTTAGCGGCATCGAGCAGGCGACCCTTGGGACGATGCTGCAGCATGAAAAGCGCAGCCTGCAGGACGTCAGGATGATTAATGTGAATTTTCAGCTGACCAGCGCGTTGCTGGCAGGACAGGTGGATGCGATTATTGGTGGCTATCGCAATATCGAAGCGGTTGAGCTGGAGCTGCAGGGTAAAAAACCGGTAGTGTTTAATGTTGAGGATTATGGCGTACCGGCCTACGATGAACTGATTATCGTCGCCAATAAGGATCAGGTTAACCAGCCGAAAATTAAAAAGTTCCTCGCGGCGCTGCAGAAAGGCACCGACTACCTGCTGGCTCATCCGCAACCAGGCTGGGACGTCTTTGCCCGCAACCATCCGGAGCTGAATACCGCGCTAAACCGACTTGCCTGGCAAAAAACCCTGCCGCTGTTTGCCACAAACCCGGCAAAACTGGATAGCGCGCGCTACCAGGCCTATGAGCAGTTCCTGTTCGCGAATCAACTGATTAAAAAAATCACCCCGGTCAGCGAATACGCCACTGAAATAAAGTAATGGCGTACCCTGCAGCCGGGGGATATTCCCCCGGCGACCGGCAGTTATGCCTGCGTAGCAGCATCCGCTGCCAAAACGGCGGCAGAGGCGCTATAAATTCGGCACGGACCAAAAAACATTCGGATTACTGGATCATCACATCCAGCGCGCGCAAATGCTGCGGCTGCCAGGAAAGCGTCACTTCATCCCCCGGGCGCCAGCGGCTGTCGATTTTCGCCGGGGTAAGTTTCACCATAAAATTACCCTGTCCGGCCACTTCGGTCAGCATCCGCACATGATCGCCGAGGTAGATAAATTGCTGGATACGCGCACGCACCTGCTGCTGCCCCGCTTCCGGCGCATTGACGTTGATACGTTCCGGCCGGATGCTGAGCTGAATCTTTTTACCCGGTGAACTTGGCCGCACTTTCAGAGCGCTTAACTGGGTGCCGTCGTCCAGTTTCACCTGATAATAATCGCCGGAAATCCCCGCCTGGGTGGCAAGCAGACTGTTATTTTCGCCGATAAACTGGGCGACAAAGGCGTTGTCTGGCTCTTCGTAGAGTTTGTTCGGGCTGTCCATCTGCTGGATCATGCCATCGTTAAACACCGCCACCCGGTCGGACATGGTCATCGCTTCGCTCTGGTCATGGGTAACATACACCACGGTCAGGTTCAGCATTTCATGCAACTGTTTGATTTCCATCTGCATATGTTCACGCAGCTGTTTATCCAGCGCCCCCAGCGGCTCATCCATCAGCACCAGTTTCGGTTCGAATACCAGCGCACGCGCCAGGGCAACGCGCTGCTGCTGACCACCGGACATCTGTGCCGGATAGCGGTCTGCCAGATCGGTCAGTTTCACCATATCCAGCACCCGTTTCACCCGCTCCTGCACATCGGATTTGTTCATCCGGCGAATATTCAGCGGAAACGCCAGATTCTGCGCCACGGTCATATGGGGAAACAGCGCGTAGTTCTGAAACACCATGCCGATATCGCGCTGATGCGGCGGCAGCGTATGCAGTGGCTGATCGCGCAGCAAGATCTCCCCGTCGGTGGGGGTTTCAAACCCGGCCAGCATCATCAGACTGGTGGTTTTACCGGAGCCGGATGGCCCAAGCAGGGTAAGAAATTCACCCTCTGCCACGTCCAGATTAAGATTACGAACCACCAGCTTGTCGCCGTCGTAGCTCTTTTTGATATTGCGGAAACTGACAAATGTTCTCATGGCACTCTCTTATCAAACGCGTTCGCAATTAACCCGGCATGAATCCTGCATGATCCGGTTTAACGAACTTTCCGGTGGCGGGCCTTTTTTTAGCATTACCATCGAAAATTTGTCGAAACAAGTAGCATCTGACAAAAAATGCGAAAAAAAAGCCTGAAGAATATTTTCTCAGGCTATTGTTTTCTATTGTCTTTTTTAAATAACCATAAAAATTACATGGTTATTTCGGTAGCAGGATCAGGCAATGCCCTGTGGCGGTCACGCGCGTTACGCCGTTGCCCCGTCACGATGCAAATGCCGTTTCAGGCAGTGCGCAATCGGGGCAAAAGTTTCCGCCATCTTCGCTTCGTCAACGCAGGCATACCCCAGCAACAGACCGCGCCGCTGGGCGCCGGACATGTAATAACCCGATAGCGGACGCGTCAGAACCCCCACCTGTTCCAGCTCGGCACTCACCGCCACATCGTCGATGTTATCCGGCAGCGCCAGCACCAGATGCAGCCCGGCGTTGTTCTGCAGGTTGAGAAATTGCGGGCCCAGTTCGCGCGTAATCACCGCCACCAGTGCAGCACGACGGCGGCTGTAGAGCTGGCGCATGCGGCGCACATGGGCGGCGTAGTGACCTTCCCGAATAAACTCGGCCAGCGTCAGCTGCACCAGACCATTGCCGCCGCGATACAGTTCGGAATGGGCCATTTTCATCCGCGGCGCCAGCCGCTTCGGCAGCACCATGTAGCTGATGCGGATCCCGGGATAGAGGGTTTTGCTGAAGGTGCCGAGATAGATTACCGGCGCATCGGTGGCCAGCCCCTGCAACGCCGGGATCGGACTGTCGGCAAAGCGGAATTCACTGTCGTAGTCATCCTCCACCACCCAGCTGCCCCACTCGCGCGCCAGGCTCAACAGGCGCTGACGTCGCTCCAGACTCATCACCACCCCCAGTGGGTACTGGTGCGATGGCGTCACGCACATCAGCCGCGGTGGCGTCGACTCGTCACTGTGGACCGGCGGATTCATACCGCCGTCGTCCACCGGCGTCGGGATAATTTTTACCCCGTTTACCGCCAGCACATTGCGGATCCCCCAGTAACCCGGCTCCTCAATCCACGCCGAGTCGCCGTAGTCGCAAAGCATTTTCGCCAGCAAATCCAGCGACTGATGGGTACCGGCGGTGATCACAATCTGGTCAGGAGTACAGATCACCGAGCGCACCACGCGTAAATATTCCGCCAGCGCCTGCTGCAGTTCGATACAACCGCCGTGGGGCGTGTAGGTCAGCGAGGCAAACGGCATCCGGCGGCTGAGACGCAACTGGATCTTGCGCCAGATATCGTGGGGCACATGACTGACGTCCGGGACGCCAGGCATAAACGCTCCCCACTGAAACGGGCCAACGCCGCTGCGGCTCAGCAGCCAGTTGCCGCGTTTTGACAGCCGCAGATGGCTGAACGGGGTATTTACCGCCGGGCGCGTCGCTTCTTCCGGCGGCGGACAGAGGTCCGGCAGCGTTTCGCTGACGAAGGTACCACTTCCGGTACGGGTCTGCAGATAGCCCTCCGACTGCAGCTGTTCGTATGCCACCAGCACGGTATTGCGCGAGACGGAAAGCTCCGATGCAAGGTCGCGCGAGGCCGGCAGCCGCGCCCCCGGCGCAATCGCGCCCTCCTGAATCGCGCTCTGAAGCGCATCGTACAAACGCTTGCCAAGCGCGCCGCCTGTCATCTGGCTTAACCGGTGGGCGAGCAGGTCGCCAAGTAACGATCGCAAATTGGTACCTCGAAATAATTAAAACTGGCTCTGGATAATACAGCCGCCGGAAGGCTAAAAAGCAAGGGCAGCATATGGAATCAACGCGGAATAACCGCACCGGGAATTTAGTGAGGTAAACCTATGAGCATCAGTGAAGTTCAGCAACGCCGTCTCGATGCCACGCCACGCGGCGTGGGTGTTATGTGTGATTTCTTTACCGTGAAAGCGGAAAACGCCACCCTCTGGGATCAGAATGGCCGGGAGTATATCGATTTCACCGCCGGTATTGCCGTACTTAACACCGGCCACCGCCACCCGAAAGTGATGGCCGCCGTACGTGAACAGCTGGAATGCTTTACCCATACCGCGTTCCAGGTGCTGCCGTATGAAAATTATATTGCGCTGGCGGAACGTCTGAACACGCTGGTGCCTGTCGCCGGTAAAGCGAAAACCACCTTCTTCAGCACCGGCGCCGAAGCGGTAGAGAACGCGGTGAAAATTGCCCGCGCGGCCACCGGACGTCCGGGAGTGATTACCTTCACCGGCGCCTTCCATGGCCGTACCCTGCTGACCATGGCGCTGACCGGTAAAGTCACCCCGTATAAAACCGGCTTTGGTCCGTTCCCGGGTTCGGTGTTCCATGCACGCTATCCAAATCTGCACCAGGGCGTCAGCGTCGACGATGCGCTGCAAAGCCTTGATGATATTTTCCATTGTGATATCGCCCCGCAACAGGTGGCGGCGATTCTGTTCGAACCGATCCAGGGTGAAGGTGGTTTTAACGTCGCCCCGGCGGAATTTGTTACTGCCCTGCGTAAACTCTGCGACCAGCACGGCATTCTGCTGATTGCCGATGAGATCCAGAGCGGCTTCGCCCGTACCGGCAAAATGTTCGCCAGTGACTGGTACGATGCCAAACCCGATCTGGTCACCATGGCCAAAAGCCTCGGCGGCGGCTTCCCGCTCTCTGCGGTTGCCGGTCGCGCCGAAGTGATGGACGCGCCGCTGCCTGGCGGGCTGGGCGGTACTTACGCCGGGAGCCCGGTGGCTATCGCCGCTTCCTGCGCCGTGCTGGAAGTGATTGCCGAAGAGAAACTCTGCGAACGTGCGATACAGCTGGGCGCTGAACTAATGGAAAGCGTGAAAAGCTGTCATAACCCGGCGGTCGCCGACGTCCGCGGTCGCGGCTCCATGGTGGCCGTCGAATTTAACGATCCCCTCAGCGGTAAGCCGTCGGCAGAAATCGCCCGCAGTGTGCAGAAACGCGCGCTGGACGCCGGTTTGATTTTACTGACCTGTGGCACCCACGGCAATGTGATTCGCTTTCTCTACCCACTGACCATTCCGCTGGAGCAGTTCCGCGAAGGTCTGAGCCGTCTGGCAACCATTCTGAAAAGCTGAGGAAGCGATGCAAGTTAGCCAATCTCCCCTGTTTCGCCAGCAGTGCCTGATTAACGGCCAGTGGTGTGATGCCGACAACGGCGAACGGGAAACCATTTACAACCCGGCCAGCGGCCAGCCGCTTGGCAGCGTGCCTCAGGTCAGCGCGGCACAAACCGCGGCGGCAATTGTCGCGGCGGAAAGTGCTCTGGTCAGCTGGCGCGCGCAAACCGGTAAGGCGCGTGCCGCAGTATTAATGCGCTGGGCCGATCTGATGACCGCCCACCGCGAAGAGCTGGCGCATATTCTTTGTGCCGAACAGGGCAAACCGCTGGCGGAAGCGCTGGGTGAAATCACCTATGCCACCTCCTTTATTAGCTGGTTTGCCGAAGAAGCCAAACGGGTCGAAGGTCAGGTGCTGTCGTCACCACAAGCCAGTCAGCGGCTGCTGGTACTGAAACAGCCGATTGGCGTCTGTGCAGCGATTACACCGTGGAACTTCCCGGCAGCGATGATCACCCGCAAGGCCGGCCCGGCGCTGGCCGCCGGATGCACCATGGTACTGAAGCCGGCGGAACAAACGCCGTTTACCGCGCTGGCGCTGGCGGAGTTAGGCCAGCAGGCCGGACTGCCCGCCGGGGTGTTTCAGGTGATCACCGGCTCGGCGCAGCAGGTGGGTAAAGTGCTGTGCGACAGCCCGGTGGTGCGCAAGTTAAGTTTTACCGGCTCGACTGAAGTTGGCCGTCTGTTAATGGCGCAGTGTTCCGGCACGGTGAAGAAGCTGTCACTGGAACTGGGCGGCAATGCGCCTTTTATTATCTTTGATGATGCCGATCCACAAGCTGCCGTCGCCGGCATCATGGCATCAAAGTTCCGTAACAGCGGCCAGACCTGTGTCTGCGCCAACCGCATCTACATCCAGCAGGGTATCTACCCGCTGATCAAACAGCGTCTGGTTGAGGCGGTAGAAAAGCTGGTGGTCGGTGATGCGCTGCTACCGGGGGTCACCCAGGGGCCGTTGATTGACCAGGCAGCGGTGGCCAAGGTACGCGAGCATATCGCGGATGCCCTGGCAAAAGGCGCCACCCTGCTCACCGGTGGTGAATCACATGCGCTGGGCGGCACCTTTTTCCAGCCGACCATCGTGGCGGATGTTACACCTGATATGCGTTTTGCCCGCGAAGAGACCTTTGGTCCGGTGGCTCCGCTGTTCAGCTTCAGTGATGAAGCGGAAGCGATCGCCCTGGCCAATGACACCGAGTTTGGTCTTGCCGCCTATGTCTATACCCGTGATGCTGGCCGCCAGTGGCGGGTACCGGAAGCGCTGGAATATGGCATGGTCGGGCTGAATACCGGTCTGATCTCCAATGAAGTATCGCCGTTTGGCGGCGTCAAACAGTCGGGTCTGGGACGTGAAGGTTCGCGCTTCGGCCTCGATGAGTATCTGGAAATGAAGTACCTGTGCATTGAAACCGGACAGGCGTAGATGTGCTGTGGCGGGTCGCGGCAGCGAAAGCGGCGGCGCCCGCCTGTTAACCCGGGGAATGGGCATTCTGCCGCAGGATGAATATGGCATGAATGATGCACATGAAGTATGCAATAAAAAAACAGATGTAATGCATGATGCATCGCAATGTTCACGACATTTTTTTGGGCATCTTTTATTTCACAATTTACCGAGTTATCAAGGAGTCACAGCATGTATAAGAAACTAATCGCCCTCAGCGTATTGGCCGCAATGACCTTCGCCGCCCACGCGGAAACCCTTACCGTCATCTCTTTTGGCGGCCTGAATAAAGACGCGCAGGATAAAGCGTTCTACAAACCTTTCACCGCCGCAGGTAAAGGGGCGATCGAGTCCGGAGAATATAACGGTGAAATGGCGCGCATCCGTGCCATGGTGGAAACCGGTCAGGTCGGCTGGGATATCGTGGAAGTCGAAACCTCGGAACTGGTGCGTGGCTGTGACGAAGGGCTGTATGAAACCCTTGACTGGAACAAACTGGGTAATAAGAACGATTTTGTGCCGGGCACCATCGTCGGCGAGTGTGGCGCCGGGATCTTCCTGTGGTCCACGGTGCTGACCTACGATGCCAGCAAACTGAAGAAAGCGCCCACCGACTGGACCGATTTCTGGAACGTGAAAGATTTTCCGGGCAAACGCGCGATGCGTAAAAGCGCCAAGCTGACCATGGAGATCGCACTGATGGCCGATGGCGTGAAACGCGAAGATGTCTATAAAGTACTGGCGACACCGGCTGGTGTTGAACGCGCCTTTAAGAAACTGGATCAGCTGAAGCCATATATCCAGTGGTGGGAATCCGGCGCTCAGCCGCTGCAGTGGATGGTTTCCGGCGATGTGGTGATGACCACCGCGTATAACGGCCGTATCAGCGCCGCGCAGAAAGAGGGGCATGACTTCCGGGTCGTCTGGAATAACAGCCTTGCCGACCTCGATAGCTGGGCGATTGTGAAAGGCTCCAAACATAAAGCGCTGGCGGAAGACTTTATTGCCTTTGCCAATAAACCGGAAAATCAGAAAGTATTTGCTGAAAATATTCCTTACGGTCCAACCAATAAAAACGCCACTCCGCTGATTGACGCCGGCATTCTGAAAAATCTGCCGACCGCGCCGGAAAACCTGGCAGTATCTTTGCAAGTAAATACCGAGTTCTGGATCGAACACGGTGAAGATCTTGAACAACGTTTTAACGCCTGGGCGGCGAAATAACCTCTAACGCGGCCTTAACCGGCCGCGTTATCCCGATATATCGCGTGAAGGAGCCAGCCATTGAGCCAGAACCCTGTGATGGATACCGCCATCAGCAATGCCCCCCATACCGACGGTCCGACCCTGAACCAGCGGTTGCGCAAAGTCGATGCCGCCAAAACACGCCGCTCACTGTGGCTTATCGCCCCGTTACTGGCTTTTGTCGTCGTCTGCTTTTTATTCCCGATTGGCGCTATTCTCAGTAAAAGCGTGCAAAACCCGGAAATCTCTGGCGCCCTGCCGAATACCGTGGCGGCTCTGCAACAGTGGGACGGTCACCAACTGCCGGATGAAGCCCTGTTTGCCACCATGGGCAAGGAACTGGTCGCCGCACGCGAGCGCGGTCAAATCGCCGTCGTCGCCAAGCGTATGAGCTATGAAAACAGCAGCTTCCGCCGCCTGATCACCGCCACGCCACGCCTGGTTCCCAAAGAAGACGCAGCGGTAAAAGAGACCTTAATCGCCGCCCTGCCCGACTGGGGAAAACTGAGTACCTGGCAGACGCTGCAACGCGCCTCAGCCAGCATCACGCCATACTATTTATTGTCGGTATTTGATCGCAAAGTGGCTATCGACAGCGGCAAAATTGAAAAACTACCGGCCGACCAGGCGCTCTATTTTAATGTGCTGCTGCGTACCCTGTGGATGGCGACGGTGGTCACCCTGCTGTGCGTACTGCTCGGTTATCCGCTGGCTTACTGGTTAGCCAAACAGCCGATCGGCCGCGCCAATCTGCTGATGATTATGGTGCTGCTGCCATTCTGGACGTCGCTGATTGTGCGTACCGCCAGCTGGATTGTATTGCTACAGTCCGGTGGCCTGATTAACAGCGCGCTACAGGGATTGGGGATTATCGATCATCCGCTGACGCTGGTGTTTAACCGTGTCGGGGTCTATATCTCAATGACCCATATTTTATTGCCGTTTATTGTTCTGCCGCTGTATGCGGTAATGAAAGGCATCTCACCGAACTATGTGCGCGCGGCCATCTCGCTCGGCGCCCATCCGTTCAGCGCCTTCTGGCGGGTATATGTTCCGCAGACTTATGCCGGGGTCACCGCCGGCGCGCTGCTGGTGTTTATGATGGCGATTGGCTATTACGTCACACCGGCGCTGCTCGGCGGTCCGGACGATCAGATGGTCAGTTACTTTGTCGCCTTCTTTACCAATACCACCATGAACTGGGGTATGGCCGCCGCGTTAGGCACTCAGCTGCTGATTATCGTGATCCTGCTGTATATCCTGTATACCCGTGTAACCCGCACTTCTGCCGAAGCAGCGCGTCATTAATCAGGGAGAAGCACAATGAAACAACATGGCTCGCAACTGTTACGCCTGTGGAAATATGCCTTTAATTTTTATGGCGCGGCAATTCTGCTTTTTCTTATCGTGCCGATTCTGGTGATCGTCCCGCTGTCGTTTAATGCCGGATCCTTTCTCAGTTATCCGCTAAGTGGTTTTTCCCTGCGCTGGTATCAGACCTTTTTTCATTCGCAGGAGTGGCTGGCGTCGCTGGGCAACAGTCTGCTCATCGCCCCGCTTGCCACCCTGCTGGCCACGGTGCTCGGCGTGCTGGCATCCATGGGGCTGGTGCGCGGCGAGTTTCGCGGTAAAGGTCTGGTGATGGCGATTATCATTTCGCCAATGGTGGCGCCGGTGGTGATTATTGCGGTTGGCATGTTCTTTTTCTTTGCCCGCCTGTCGCTGCTGAACAGCTATCTCGGCCTGGTGCTGGCGCATGCGCTGATCGGCGTCCCCTTTGTGGTGATCACCGTCACGGCGGTACTGAAAAATTACGATACCAATCTGTCGCGTGCGGCAGCCAACCTCGGCGCTAACCCACTGCTGGTATTTCGTAAAATCACCCTGCCGCTGATCGCCCCGGGGGTATTTTCCGGCGCGCTATTCGCCTTTGCCGCCTCGTTTGATGAAGTGGTGATCACACTGTTTCTTGCCAGCCCGCGCCAGCGCACGCTGCCGATCCAGATGTTTGCCGGCATCCGGGAAAACCTCGATCCGACCATCGCCGCCGCCGCCAGTTTAATGATTGGCGCGTCGCTGATACTGTTAATCGTAATGGAAGTGTTACGCCGCCGCAGTGAGCGGCTGCGCAGCTAGCGCGGAACAGATCACGCTGCTATAGCGGTTGCCAGAAACATTTTTCTGCGTTATCAATAGGATTACCCTGGTTTTTAACGCCTTCCGGAAATGTGATATGTGGCAACGCCCGGCATTGATCCACTACCTCAGTACCCTCTCCTCGCCGATTGTGGCCCTGATGGGAGTGGCGGGAATGGGCAAAAGCGTGGTGCTGCAGCAACTGGCGGAATTTTGTCACAGTGTGGTCAGCGAACAACTGCCCGACCCACAGGCCTAGCCGCAGGGGCAGGATTTGTTCTGGGATCCCGGCAGTTGCTCACTGAAGCAGCAATATCAGGATGCGGTACGCCTGTTGCCGCAACTGAAAGCGCGTCAGCAACGCCTGTTTCTCACCGTTGACTGGCAGGTACAGCATGACTGGCTGGTGGAAGGGATGGTCTATCAGGAGATCAGCGTGGTGGAGCAATCCCGCCTGCTGTTTTCACTGGATGAGATCATGGCGCTGGGGATTGAACATCCGGAGCGCTGCCTGGCGGATACCGGTGGCTGGCCGGTGCTGGTGGCGAACTATGACCGCCTGACGCAACCGCTGTTTCGCCGCAGCTGGCAGGATTTTATTGCCGCGCGCATTATCAGCCTACTGCCGTTGCGCCTGCAACGTATCCTGCTGGCGCTGGCGCTCTCGCCGTCACTGACCATGCAGAAACACCACCTTGACGGCCTGGCGATCGGCAGTCTGCTCCCCCTCATCTACTGCGATAATGAAAACCGCCTGCACCTCGGCAATGCGCCTTTACGCCAGGCGCTGGTCGCGCTGGCGGCGGAAGAGCGCTCGCTGTATCAGGGTGCGATGCGACTGGTAGCCCAGGATTTATGGCAGCAGCAGCGCCGCTTTCAGGCGATTATCACCGCCGCGCAGTCGAATAATGTCGATCTGGCGCTGAACTGGTTTCACCAGAGTGGCAGCGGCTTATATGGTCATCTGCATGGTTTCAGTGAGCTGAAGAATATTCTGCAAAGTTTCCCGGCCGCCAGTGTGGCGCAGGAAACCTCGCTGGCATGGGCGCGGATAGAAGAGTTACTGAAAGCCGGCGAACTGATGGCGGCGCGCGCCTTCTGTAATAATAGCGCGCTGTTTCATCTTGGTAACCTTAACCGGCGACAAAAAGCGCTGATGCGTCTGATGCAGCTGACCCTGATGTCCTATCAGAGTGAAAACTACAGCGACGCCACCCTTGATAGCATGCGCAGTCTGGCGCCGCTGCTGGCGGATGAACCGCTGGCCTGCGCCTCGCTGCATAACAAATTAGCCATTGCACATATGACGCGCGGTGAGTGGCAGCAGGCCAGGGTATGCTGCCATATCAGCCTGGCGGGATATCGCCAGGCCTCTGCCGATTATCTCTGCTTTTTCGCTCATTTTCACTTATGCCGTCTGGCCTGCCATCAGGGAGCATTGCCGCAGGCACGCCAGCAAATTGCCCTGGCGGAAAACTGTCTGCAGCGTGTCCCTTTTCGCCAGTCCCTGACCTGTGAACGGGCGTTTATCGCGCTGGGGAAAAGCCTGCTGGCGCTCCACAGCGGCGATATTGACGAGGCGGCGCAGCAATGGCGCCACGTGCGCATGGCGATGGACGGACTGGAGTGCTGGCCGGAGCTAATGGCCGAATTTAGCTGGCTGAGTCTGCTGGTCTGCTACCTGAAAGAGGGGCTACCCGCAGCATGGATGACATTACAGGATTTACGCACCCGCTATGCCGTCAGTTTTCCGGCGGCGGATGACAGCCTGTTGGTCCTGTATGAGCTGTTTCTGAAGCAGGAAGGCGGGCAGTGGCGTGAAGCGCATCAGTGTCTGTTACAACTGAAAATACCGGCCCATGCGCCGCTGGCGCAGCGCTTCAGTCACTGGCTGACGCTACGTGCAGAGGTGGCGCTGCTGGCGCAACGCCACCACAGCCGGGGCATAAAATCGCCTGAGTTTGTCGCTGAATCGCGCCTGACGGCAGTGGAAATACAGCTGCAACGGCTACTACAGGCACGCTTTTATGTCATCACTCAGCAAACCGATAAACTGCGGGAATGCTGGCTGCTGCTGGTAAATGAGGCGCAATACACCGGCCTTAATCTGCCGTTGCTGCTGGAGCGCAATACGGTGGCGGAAGTGTGGGAACAGCTCTCTGCCGACCCGCGCCGCACCATCGCCGGCGCCGATCTGGTGCAGCGCCTGCAGAGGCAAACCCCAGTCACCCTCAGTGAAAAAACGGTAATCCCGCCGGGGTTAACCACGAAACAGTGGCTGATCCTGCAACGGCTCAGCGAGGGGCTGTCCAATAAACAGATCGCCAACCTCAGCGGCATTAGTGAGAATACGGTTAAATTCCATCTGAAAGCGCTGTTCCGCTATTTCGCGGTAACTAAACGCAGTCAGCTGATCGAGCGATTACAACAGCAGGCTGACGACCTGTCCGCCTGACTACCCGTTTGCAGAAAAAACTACCCGCCGTCATATCAGCGCCGCTTGCCATGCGGCTGACGGCTTCTGGCGATCGCCATCACCATTAGCGCTTTTGCTGGCGCAACCGGATAAACCCGGCGCTAAAAAACCTGCCGACCACCCTACCCGTATCAACCCTCAAACTACCCATCCTGGTGATTGTTTCAGCAGGCTGATTGCCTGTTAACTAAACAGATTGAATGCCAACCCCGGTTAATTCAGGGAGTGATGATGAGAGAGTTGCGCTATCTGAGTCAGCGTCTTGGTCGCCTGCTGCTGATTCTGTTTGGTCTGTCGGCGATTATCTTTTCTGTGGCGCGACTGGTCCCCGGCGATCCGGCGCGTATTGCGCTTGGCCCGCTGGCCAGCGAACAGCAAATCAGCGACCTACGCAGTAAAATGGGACTGGATAAACCCGCCCCTGAGCAGTACCTGCGCTATATCGGCGGCGTGTTGCACGGTGATTTTGGTCAGTCACTGCTGACCGGTCGCAGCGTTGCGCTGGATATCCGTCAGGCGTTACCGGCGACGCTGGAGCTGGTGCTGTTCACTCTGCTATTGATGATGCTGATCGCCATCCCGCTCGGGGTACTCGCCGCGTGGCAACAAAATGGCTGGTTTGATCAGCTCTCACGCATACTGTCGCTACTCGGCGTGGTGACGCCCGCTTTCCTGCTGGCGCTGATCCTGCAATTACTTGCCAGCCTGAACTGGTTTGCTCTGCCGGTCACCGAACGCCTTAGCAGCGGCCTGCACTTTGATGCCAGAGTCAGCGGATTACTGTTAGTGGATAGCCTGCTGGCCAGACGCTGGGAGGTGTTCAGCGACGCCGCTAAACACCTGGTGCTGCCGGGGTTTGCTCTCGCCGCCGCCGGTATCGGTCAGGTGATGCGCATCACCCGTTCCAGCATGATTGAATTCAGCCATCGTGACCACGTCGAAACGCTGCGCGCCTGCGGCGTCTCAAAAAGCAAAATCTATGGCAAATACCTGTTGCGCCTCAGCGCTTCCGCACCGCTGACCATTCTCGGGCTGGAGTTCGCTTCACTGATCGGCAACGCGTTTATTGTCGAAATGGTTTTCTCCTGGCCGGGAATGGCCAGCTACGGTATCCGCGCCATTTTAAGTAAAGATTTCAATGCGGTGATGGGCGTGGTGCTGGTATCGGGGGTGTTCTTTATTGTCGCCAACCTGTTAATTGACTTTGTGGTGAGCCTGGTCGATCCACGTCTGAAATATAAAGGTGTTTAACGCTATGGCTGAGACTCCTCATTCCCCCTCCGCGCTGCCCAATGGCCTGCAAGAGTTTCTGTCCGCTGGCGACATCAGTGGCCCCGGACGCCACGCCCGGGCATGGTTCCGTTTTAGTCGCAACCCGATCGCCGTGCTGGGACTGGTGATGATCGTACTGGTGCTGTTTGCCGCCCTGGCGGCGCCCTGGCTGGTGCCGTATCCGGAGCATGTCGGCAGTTACGTCAACTTTATGCAGCGGCATAAACCCCCTTCGATGGCGCACTGGATGGGCACTGACAATGTGGGACGCGATATCCTGACGCGAGTGATGTATGGCTATCGCGTGGCGCTGCTACTGGTGGCAGGCGTACTGGGTATCGCGGTGCCGATTGGCGTGGCGCTGGGCATTCTGGCGGCCTGGTTCGCCGGACTGACTGAAACCATCATTATGCGCCTTAACGATATGCTGCTGGCGGTGCCGCCGCTGGTGCTGGCGCTGGCGATTACCACAGTACTGGAACCCAGCCTGATCAACGCCATGTTCGCCATCTCATTTTTATGGTGGAACTGGCACTGCCGTCTGGTTTATCGCCTGGCGAAAAGCATTGTCACGGAAGATTACATTGAGGCGGCGAAACTCTCCGGCGCCAGCCACTGGCACATTATCCGCCATGAGATCCTGCCTAACTGTATCGCCGCCATTACGGTGAAAACCACCCTTGATGCCGGCTTTGTGATCCTGTTTGGCGCCACCCTGAGTTTCCTCGGGCTGGGGGTGCAGCCGCCAACTCCCGATCTCGGCACCATGGTATCGACCGGGGCCAACTATCTGCCAGAATACTGGTGGGAATCGATGATGCCGGGGATGGCGATTCTGTTTGCCATTCTCGGTTTTAACCTGCTGGGCGATGGCCTGCGCGACTTCTTCGACGTTGAGGTATAACCATGGCGATCTGCGCCCCGCTGCTGGAAATTGATCGTCTCAGTCTCAGTTTTCAGCGTTATGGCCAGCAATATCAGGTGCTGCATGAGGTGTCCCTGACGCTGGCGGCTGGCGAACGGGTGGCGCTGATTGGTGAATCCGGCTCCGGTAAATCCGTTACCGGTAAGGCACTGATTGGCACCCTGCCGGCGGCGGCCCGCATCCTCTCCGGCGATATCCGTCTGGAGGGGCAATCGTTACTGACCCTGCCGGCGGCGGCCCGTGAAGCGCTGAAAGGCAGCAAGATGTCGATGATTCAGCAGGATCCGCTGACCTCATTTAACCCGGTATTCCGTATTGGCACCCATCTCGACGATGTGATGCGCTTTGTGGCGCGCCAACAGGGAATACGCATGAGCCAGACGCAGCGCCGCCAGCATATTGATGCGGTGCTGCGCAAGGTACGGCTAAGCGATCCACAGCGGGTGTTTCAGGCCTACCCATGGCAACTTTCCGGCGGTATGCGCCAGCGGGTGCTGATTGCCATGGCGCTGCTGCATCCGACACGCATTCTGATTGCCGACGAACCTGGCACGGCGCTGGATGTCACCACCCAGGCGGAGATCAATACGCTGATTAATCGCCTGGTGGATGAAGAACAACTGGCGTTACTGTTGATCACCCACAATCTCGGCGTGGTGCGGCAGTGCGCCGACCGGGTTTATGTGATGCAGCAGGGACGCATTGTTGAACATACCAGCGCCGCTGCCTTGTGTTCGCACCCGCATCACCCCTATACCCGGCGTTTATTCCACGCGGTTCCCCGGTTGTATGGCGATGAGGTGCGGGCGCCGGTATTGCCGCGCGGCGAACTGTGCATCGATATCAGCGACGCCGTCAAACGCTTCGGCCAGCAACCACGCTGGCTGCGAAAACCGGCGGCGGCGGTGCTGGCGGTGAACCACGTGTCGCTGCGCATTCAGCGCGGCGATATCTTCGGGCTGGCCGGTGAGTCCGGCTCCGGCAAAACCACCCTGGCGCGGGCAGTGATGGGGCTGTTGCCGCTGTCGGCAGGCAGCATCACTCTCGACGGGCAGCCGGTCACCTACGGCAGCCGCGCCATGAGTAAAAAAATCCAGCTGGTCCATCAGAATCCGGCGATGTCGCTCAACCCCAAACGCACGGTCGGTGATGCCCTGCGCGTACCGCTGAAATATCTCTGCGGCTATCAGGGCGATTTAACCCCACGCGTACACCAGCTTCTCCGGCAGGTTGAACTGCCGCCAGAGTACGCCGACCTGTATCCCAATAATCTTTCCGGCGGCCAGAAACAGCGGGTAGCCATCGCCCGCGCGCTGGCGGCGGAACCGGAAGTGCTGGTACTGGATGAGCCGACCTCGGCGCTGGATGTCTCGGTGCAGTTCAGCGTGATTACCCTGCTACAGCGCCTGCAACAGGAACTCGGCCTGACCTATCTGTTTATTTCTCACGATCTCAGCCTGATGCGTAATTTCTGCAATCACGTAGCGGTCATGCTGAAAGGCGAGCTGGTGGAGTCCGGCGCCACCGATCGGGTGTTTCTCGCCCCACAGCACGCTTACACCCAGGCGCTGTTACAGGCTATCCCGGTATTAACTGAGGAAGAGGAACGGCAAAAACCACTATCCGCTCATCCGGCCGCAGCGGAACGTTTTCATCATAATTAAGGAGTCAGAATGCAACCCAGCTATCGCATTGGCATTGATGTCGGCGGCACCAACACCGATGCCGTGATCATGAACGGACGTGAAGTGCTGGCCGCCGTCAAGGTCTCTACCAGCGAAGACGTCACCGGCGGTGTACGCGGCGCCTTAGAGCAGGTGCTGGCGCAGTCAGGAATTGCCAGCCAGCATATTTCCGGCGTGATGATCGGCACCACCCATTTTACCAATGCGGTGATCGAACGTAAGCACCTGGTGCGCACCGGTATTATCCGTATCGGCCTGCCCGCCACCGCCAGTATCCCGCCGATGGCCGACTGGCCGGAAGATATCAAATCAATGATTGGCGATGCCAGTTACCTGATTAAAGGTGGCTATGAGTTTGACGGGCGGGAAATCAATCCGCTGGATGAAGAGGCGGTGATCCGCATCGCGGCGGAATTACAGCAAAAAGGCATTGTTTGCGCCGTGGTGAACTCGGTGTTCAGTCCGGTCAACGACAGTATGGAACGCCGCGCCAGTGAACTGCTGCAGCAGTACTACCCGCAATGTGATGTGGTCATGGCATCCGAAGTTGGCCGCGTCGGCCTGCTGGAGCGGGAAAATGCCGCCATCCTTAACGCCAGCCTGCGGCAGTTGAGCAGCAAAACCGTTAACGCCTTTGCGCAGGCTCTGCGCGAATGCCAGCTCGACTGCCCGTTCTTTATCACCCAGAACGACGGCACCCTGATGAATGCCGATTTTGTCCGCCGTTTCCCGGTACTGACCTTTGCCAGCGGTCCAACCAACTCCATGCGCGGCGCGGCCTTTTTATCCGGTTTTCAGGACGCGATTGTGGTGGATGTCGGCGGCACCACCACCGATGTTGGTCTGTTGCAGAAAGGTTTTCCGCGCCAGTCCGCCACGACCGTCAATATCGGCGGCGTGCGCACCAATTTCCGCATGCCGGATATGCTCAGCGTCGGCCTTGGCGGCGGCAGCCTGGTGCGTGGTGATGAAAATGACGTCGCCATCGGTCCTGACAGTGTCGGCTATCGCATCAGTCATGACGCCAGAGTATTTGGCGGTGACATCTTAACCGCCAGTGATATTGCCGTCGCTCTTGGTCGCGCCAGCTTTGGCGACCCGGCCGCCGTCGCCTCCCTGACCCCGCAATTTCTGCGCCAGGCGGCCCAGGTGATGGATCAGATTGTGCAGGATTGTGTCGAGAAAACCCGGTTGTCCTCGTTACCGTTGCCAGTGATTGTGGTGGGCGGCGGCAGCGTACTGCTCGGGCCTGCCATCGGCGGCCTTGAGACGCTGCGCCCGCACCACTATTCGGTGGCAAACGCCGTTGGCGCCGCTATCGCCCAGGTCAGCGGCGAGGTGGACAAAATCTACAGTCTGGAAAATATCACCCGCGAGCAGGCGATTGCCGAAGCGCAGGCGGCGGCAACCGCGCGCGCCATTGAGGCCGGCGCCCGCGCCGACAGCATCAAACTGATTGATAAAGAAGATGTTCCGCTGGCTTATCTGCCCGGGAATGCCACCCGTATCCGTTTAAAAGTTGTTGGCGATTTGGAGCTATAACCATGAAGCGTTTAACCATCAGGGATATTGCAGCGATTGAGGTCGGCGCGGCGATTTTAGGCACCGGCGGCGGCGGCAACCCCTACTACGGTAAGTTGCAGCTAATGGAACAGATGAAAAAAGGGGGCGTGGTTGACGTTATTTCCCTTGATGAACTGGATGACGACGCCTGGGTGGTGTCGCTCGGCGGGATCGGCGCGCCGGCGGTTTCGGTAGAAAAAATCTATCAGGGCGAAGAACTGTGTCGCGCAGTGCAGGCGCTGGAACGGGAAACCGGCCGCAAAGTCGATGCGCTGATCTCCTCGGAAATTGGCGGCGCCAACAGTATGAAACCCATGCTGACCGCCGCGCAACTCGGCCTGCCGATTGTCGATGCCGACGGTATGGGGCGTGCCTTCCCGGAAATGCAGATGACCACCTTCAGTATTTACGGTCATCAGAGCGCCCCCGCGGCGATGTCCGATTCCCATGGCAATACCGTGCTGTTTACCCATCTGACGGGCGAAGTGTGGCTGGAGCGTCTGGCGCGCGCCTGCGTAGTGCAAATGGGCGGTACCGCGGGGATTGCCGAAGCGCCAATGGCGGGCAGCTTTGTGAAACGTTTCTCCGTGCCGGGCACCATTACGCAGGCCATGACGCTGGGCTACGCGGTACTGGATGCCAATCGCGAAAATCGTGACCCGATCGCCGAGATTTGCCGCCGCGAAAGTGGTTGCGTACTGTTCGAAGGCAAGATTGTCGATCTGGAACGTTCCATGAAGGCGGGTTTTACCCGCGGCAAATTGCAGGTTGCGGGCGTTAACCGCTTTAGCGGCGATAACGCGACGGTGGATATCCAGAACGAAAACCTGATTTTTCGACATAACGGCGAGGTGCGTTGCTGCGTGCCGGATCTGATTGTGATCCTCGACCTTGAAACCGGCCATGCCATCACTACCGAAGTATTGCGTTATGGTCAGAAAATCAGTGTGTTGGGCCTGCCATGCCACCCACTGCTACGGACAGAAACCGCACTGCGGGTTATCGGACCGGAAGCGTTTGGCTATCCGGATGTGGTGTACCAGCCACTGGCCGAACCGCCGGTTAAACCTTAATTTTCTTTTTCACGCCCAGGAGCCAGAATGAACAGATTTACCCGCGGTTGCCTTGCCCTGTCAGTGACTGCTGCCCTGCTGATGCCTGCGGCTTATGCCGCCCACCCGGAAATGGCCACCATGAATCTGGTGCAGAATATCGGTACCATCGACCCGGCGAAAATGACCGATTACACCGAATATATGGCGGTAGTGAATTTATATGATGGTCTGACCAATGTCGGACCCAATGGCGAGATTCTGCCGCGGCTGGCAGAATCATGGAAAACCTCTGCCGACGGTAAAGTGGTCACCTTTACCCTGAAAAAGGACGCCACCTTCCAGGATGGCACGCCGGTTACGGCGAAAGATGTGGTGTGGACCGTCAAACGCCTGCTGGCGTTAAACCTCGGCCCGTCGCACTTTTTCAGCGGTACCATTAACGCCGATTCGGTCAGCGCGACGGATAGCCACAGCGTACAGTTTACCCTGTTAAAACCCTCATCCACCTTTCTGGCCACCACGCCGCTGCTGTTTGTGCTGAACAGCACGCTGGCCGAAAAAAATCAGGATAAAGGCGGCTGGGCGGAAGAGTATATCAACAGCCATGCGATTGGCTCCGGGCCTTACCGGCTGGCCGGCTGGCAGCGCGGCAGCAGTATGATGCTGGAGCGCTTTGCCGCTTATGCCGGCGGTTTTCCCGAACATCCGCTGGAAAAGGTACGTCTGCTGACCACCTCTGATGAGTCAACCGTGAAGGCGCTGGCGAATAAAGGCGAACTGCAGCTGACCAGCGTCTATCAGAGTGAGGAGACACTGAGCGCGCTGGCAAAATTACCGGCTTATCAGATACAGACCATGTCCACCGGCACCGGCTATTATCTGAAGCTGAACCATCAGCGGGCGCCAACCGACGATCTCAATATTCGTAAAGCGATTGCCGCCGCGGTGGATTATGAGACCATCAACACTCAGCTGCATCCGGGGGATGCGGCCAGCGGCCCGCTCTCCAGCCTGTTTAAAGGCGCCCACCTCGACACTCTGAAGCCACAGCAGCTGGATATGAAACTGGCGGCCGGGTATGTCGCCAAATCCAAATATGCCGGACAGAAAAATATTCCGCTGGTGCTGGGTTACGTTTCCGGCACCCAGTTTGAAGAGGAGGTGGCGCTGTTGTTGCAGGCCTCGCTGGAAAGCATCGGCTTTAAAGTGACGCTGCAGCCTGACCCGTGGAGCCGGGTAACGGAAATTGCCGGTAAACCGGCCACCACGCCCAACGTCAATCAGATCTTCTTCGGTCCGACCTATCCGTCGCCAGACTCGGTGTTTTATAATCAGTATTCGTCAAAATCCGCAGGCGGCTGGGCATCAATGTCGTGGATAAACGATAAACAGGTCGACAAAATGATCGATGATGCGCGGAACGAACTGGATGAAGCGAAACGTAACGCCATCTATCAGCAGTTGCAGCAATATCTGGTTGACGATCAGTCCGACGTCTATCTGCAAATGACCCGCTACCGTTTTGCCATCGATAAATGCCTGAGCCCGGTGCCCTATATTCCGATGCAGAGCTTCTACTATGACTTCTCGCGCTATCACTGGACCTGTGAATAAGCCCCTCTGAGCCACGGCTTCCTGCGGGAAGCCGTTAGCCGTCAGGCAACCAGCGCCGCCAGCGCATAACCCGCCGCTTTCACCGGATTAATCACCGGCAGCCGGGTATAGGGCGCGACCAGCGCCGCCACATCGGTGGTTGCCATACCGGTACAGGCCAGCGCGATCACTTCGGCGCCATCACGCTCACAGGCCAGCACCGCAGCGATAATCGCCGCTTTGCCCGCTGCGGTATGAATATCATGGGTGCAATTCACCCCCTCCGGCTGATGGTAGGCCACCAGTTTATCCCCCAGCAGCTGATGAAAAATCGCCGGTGCGCTGGCTTCAATGCCAATCGCCCCCACCCGATTACCGTGCGCCAGCGCCTGTCGACAACAGGACTCGCCAGCCCCCACCACCGGAATAGTCAGCTGTTCACGCAGCTGAGCAACCGCCGGATCGGCGGCGCAGCTCACCACCAGCGCATCATACTGCTGTTGCTGAAACGCCAGCCCGAGCGCCAGTAACTTTGGTTCCGCCAGAGCTAAGGTCGCTTCATCATGGATACCGTCCGGCTGATCCGCCAGGCAGCGGGTGGTCAGCTGCACGGAGGGGCAAACGCTGGCAATCAGTTGCTGGTGCATATTGAGGAACTGCTGATCTGATGAAGTGACAACCCGAATAACTGCGACTTTTGCCGACATAACGATGATCCTTTGCGAATCGGGATAGCAATCATCCCTGAATAATTTGGCCGGCGGCAAGGCGGCAAAGCGCTCAACCCCAGCCTGAAGTATAATCGCTATAACATAACGATTAATGCCGTGCGGCGTACAGGGAGAACCTGCTTTTTTTCCTCATTACCACTGTCGACAACCATCAGCGTGTCATTCAGTGGTCATCAACGCCATCAGCAACCAGTGGTATACTGACCGTAAAACCGCATAAGGAGCGAATATGAACGGTCTTACCGTCGACGAAGCACTGGATAAGCTGGAATCAATGTACGACGCGGCAGTTTCCGCACTGCGCGAGGCCATTACCCGCTATATTGCCGATGGCAGCCTGCCGGATGCGGCGCTGCGCGCAGGCGGTCTGTTTGTTTACCCGGAAATCCGCGTCAGCTGGCACGGCAATGCCGCCGATCACCGTCTGTCACGCGCGTTTGGCCGTTTCACCCGCGCCGGTTGCTACACCACTACCGTCACCCGTCCGGCGCTGTTCCGTGCCTATCTGCAGCAGCAGCTGGAGATGCTGAACGGCGAATACCCGATTACGCTGGAAGTGCATCCTTCCGGCCAGGAGATCCCATTCCCCTATGTACTTGATGGTTCCGGTCTGATCCTGGATCGCACCATGAGCGCCGGTATCGCCCAGCACTTTCCAACCACCGAGCTGTCACAAATTGGCGATGAGAATGCCGACGGCCTGTTGCATGCGGGCGAGACTTTCCCACTCTCTCATTTCGATGCGTTGCGCAGTGACTTTTCGCTGGCGCGTCTGAAGCACTACACCGGTACGCCGGTGGAACACTTCCAGTCATGGGTACTGTTTACCAATTACACCCGCTATGTTGATGAGTTTGTACGCTGGGCCTGTGAGCAGATCGCCGCTGCCGGTTCACCTTATCAGGCGCTCTCCTGCGCCGGCAGTATTGTTATCACTGCCGAAACCTCCGATCCGCAGCAGACCATTTCCGATCTGGCATGGAAAAATCATCAGATGCCCGCCTGGCACCTGATTGCCGAAAACGGCCAGGGGATTACGCTGGTCAATATTGGCGTCGGTCCGTCCAATGCGAAAACTATCTGCGACCATCTGGCGGTATTACGTCCGCACGCCTGGCTGATGATCGGCCATTGCGGCGGCCTGCGCGAAAGTCAGAATATTGGCGACTATGTGCTGGCTCACGCCTATCTGCGCGACGATCATGTACTGGATGCGGTGCTGCCGCCGGATATTCCGATTCCAAGCATTGCCGAGGTGCAGCGCGCACTGTTTGACGCCACCAAAATGGTGAGCGCTATGCCTGGCGAAGAGGTCAAGCAGCGTCTGCGTACCGGCACCGTGGTCACCACGGACGATCGCAACTGGGAGCTGCGTTATTCCGCCTCGGCGCTACGCTTTAACCAGAGCCGCGCGGTGGCGGTAGATATGGAAAGCGCCACCATCGCCGCCCAAGGTTATCGCTTCCGCGTACCTTATGGCACCCTGCTTTGCGTCTCGGATAAACCTCTGCATGGTGAAATTAAGTTGCCTGGACAGGCCAATCGTTTCTATGAAGGGGCAATCTCTGAGCATCTGCAAATCGGTATCTGCGCCATTGATCTACTGCGCGCTGAGGGCGACCGCCTGCATTCGCGTAAACTGCGTACCTTTAATGAGCCGCCGTTCCGTTAGTGTGTTATGCGGGGGCCATTAATCGCCCCCGCGATATCGCCAGCAGGAGCGGCATTGCTGCCGCCCGGGCCATCATTACCAGCTATAACTCACCGAAGCCACCATACTGCGGCCACTGCCATAGAAACAGGCGGTGGTATTGCTGCAGGATGAAACATAGTGCTTATCAGTCAGGTTATTAACATTAAACTGCAAGGTGGTGCCTTTTAAGGCCGGTGAAGCCTCACCCAGTTCATACTTCGCCATCAGGTCATACA
Organism: Pantoea sp. B65; assembly: GCF_047308185.1. NCBI lineage: Bacteria > Pseudomonadati > Pseudomonadota > Gammaproteobacteria > Enterobacterales > Erwiniaceae > Pantoea > Pantoea sp. B65. Next base: position 61,404 of record NZ_JAHXPU010000042.1, on the reverse strand, counting down.
AGGTGTAATGCGGCACTTTAAAGCCGCCAACCGAGTCACCCCAGGCGGTACCGGTATAACGTACACCGCTACCGAAGGTCAGCCCGTTCAGCACGCCATCATGGAAACGGTAGCTGCCCCAGGCGGAGGCGGCATGGCGTGGAATCGAAGAGGGAGCATGGCCAATCTGCTCTACGGTGCTACTGCTTTTGGTTTCCGCGTCGGTAAAGGTATAAGCCGCCATCAGATTAATTTCAGCCGTCAGCTGACTGTGGATCTCCGTCTCCACCCCCTGCGATTGCACTTCACCAATCTCTTCATAATAACCCAGCGTACTGTTGTACTGGCTGAGGTTCCGCTGTTTGATATCAAATGCCGATACGGTAACCACCGTTTCGCTACCCGGCGGCTGATACTTCACCCCCACTTCCGTTTGCTCGCCGGTAGTCGGTTTAAACGGATCGCTACCCGGCGCACCCGTATTCAGGTTCGGCTCAAACGAAGTGCTGTAACTGATATAAGGCGAGATGCCATTGTGAAACGCATATAACAGTCCGGCGCGACCGGTAAACTTACTGTCATTTTGCTGCGTCTGGCTATCATCGGTACGATCCTGGGTACGCACTTCGGCCCAGTCATTACGCCCTGACAACAGCAAATTCCACTGATCCCACTCCAGCTGATCCTGCAAATAGATGCCAAGCTGATCAAGCTTCTTACGCGTGCTGGTCGCCAGACTCATACTACTTTCATCAACGCTGACGCCGGTCGGATTTAACCAGTCCAGATTGTACTGGTCGCCGCGATCGAGCCACATTTTGCTGTCAACATCACTCCACTTATAGTCGAGACCAGCCAGCAGCGTGTGTTTTACCTCGCCGGTGTCCAGCAGTACTTTCAGCTGGTTATCTATCCCCAGCTCTTCGGACTCGATTTTGTCATGTTGCGGACGGCGACCAATGGTGGTCGGCGCGCCATCAACCCCGGTGGTATACACCAGGTATTTATACGACTCGCTCATGTTGCTGTAGCGCATGTTCTGCGTGAAGGAGACGCCGTCATTAAAGTTATGCTCAAAGATATAACCCACCGAGGTCTGTTCGCGGCGCGCCTGGTGATAGCCCGGATCGCTGACGTTAAAGTCGTATGGGATAGTATTGCCATTGACCGGCGCCACGGTACCGTCATAAGGCAGGAAGTTGCGGAAACCTGCTTCCGGCTCGTTGCTATAACTGGTTAACAGCGTGATGCTGGTAGCTTCATTCGGTAGCCAGGTGAGCGCCGGAGCAATCGCCATGCGCTGCTGCTTCTCATTCCTGACAAATTCATGTTTGGTGCTGGCAATCCCGTTCAGCCGGTAAAACAGGTTGTAGTCATCATTCAGAGCGCCGCCGAAATCAAACGCCGCCTCAGCCAGATGCTGATTACCGCTGCTGAATTTCACCTGGTGAATGCTTTCTGCCGTCGGACGTTTGCTGGTCATATTGATCAGCCCGCCGGGGTTAACCTGACCATAAAGTACTGATGCCGGACCGTGCACCAATTCCACACGCTCTAACAACCATGGGTCAACCTGACCGGCGGTAGCCCCCTGCCCTGACAAACCATAACTCAGACCATCAAGAAACTTGGGCGCATAGCGGAAGCCGCGACTGATCACTTCATCGTTGCGGTTGGAGCTGCCGCGATAGTTGGTCACGACGCCGCTACTGTAGCTCAGCGCATCAGACACTGACGGCGCCGCCTGGTCGTCCATTTGCTGACGGGTGATCACCGAAATAGCCTGCGGCGTTTTTCTCAACGGGGTGGCGCTCTTGGTGCCGGCAGCGCTCTGTTTTGCCACTATGCCTTTGAGCGGCGAAGTGACGCTTTCCTGTGCGCTGGCGGTCACCGTCAGGGTATCTTCCGTAGCCGCCATCGCCGGCGCCCATGGCGTTATCATTAAGGTGGAAGCCAGTAACAGGCGCGGACGCACGCTGTCGGCACCTAATGCACTGAATTTTATCTGTGGTTTTTTTATTCGGTTAAACATCCTGGTATCCCTGTCGGTATTGTTATTGCTTTCGTCCGGCACGCCGTCCACTACTTTTCGACGAACCTTTTCCCTCGTTTTCCGCTATAAACCCTTGCCACTACGGAAAATAACTCTGGCTCACGAGGTTGCCCGGCATGCTATTTCAAACGTAAATGATTCTCAATGACATTCGCATTAGTATTTCTTAAGATAGATTTCGCCGACAAAGTGTTAGGCTCTGTTGCGAAAAGTTACGAAGGACAAGTTGATGAAAAAAAGAACAAATCTGATGCCTGCCCTGCAACCTCAGGGTTGTACGGCGCAGCTGCTGGCGGCCGCGAACCTGGGTCAGCAGCAATGGTGGCAACAACTGGCAGAAATCGGCACCCCGCTGGCAGAAGCGCAGCCAGGCAAGGATGTGATGATGAGTTACTTCTGGCGCGATCCCGCCGGTAATGAGCAACAATCCAGCACCGTGCAGGTTTATATTGATGTCGATGGCGTGACTGACCATCACAGCCAGCAGCCACAAAGTATGCAGCGTCTGAGCGGCACCGATGTCTGGTACTGGTCAGCCCTGATTGACCCGCGCTGGCGTGGCAGCTACTGCCTGATCCCCATCAGCCGCAACCATCTGCCGCCAGCTTTCAGTGCCGATGCCGCCACTGCCAGCCAGCAACAGCGCCAGTGGTGGATCTCACTGTTCCCGCTGGCTATCGCCGACCCACTGAATCCACTGCGCCCGCACTTTACCAGCCGTCGTCAGGCGCTCTCCCCGGCGCATATGCCTGCGGCTCCGCAACAGCCAGGCTGGCAGGATTTCGATAGCGGAGCCAATATCGCTGCCGATCCGGCGCGCCTGCAGCGCTTTCACTGGCAAAGCAGACTACTGGGTAACCAGCGGCCAATCTGGCTGTATACCAGCGGCGCCAGCGCACTGCCGGAACAACGGCCGTTAATTATCATGCTGGATGGTCAGAACTGGGCGCAAAATATGCCGCTGTACTCGGCGATCGATCGACAAACTGCCGGGGGCCAGTTGCCTGCTGCCTGCTGGCTGTTTATTGATGTAATTGATATGGTGCACCGCGGGCAGGAATTACCCTGTAATCCGCATTTCTGGCAGGCGTTACAGCAGGAGTTATTGCCTCAGGCACGCAGTCTGACGCCCTTTAGCGATGATCCGCAGCGTACGGTCGTTGCCGGTCAGAGCTACGGCGGCCTCGCCGCACTGTATGCCGGACTGCACTGGCCGCAACGCTTTGGCCGCGTACTGAGCCAGTCTGGTTCATTCTGGTGGCCGGATCTGAAAGTGATGGCGCAACCGGATGCTCAGCAGAGCGGCTGGCTGACAAAGCAGGTTGCCCGTCGTAAAGCGGCGGCCGCCGACCTGAGCATTTTTATGGAGTCGGGCAGCACGGAGGCGGATATCAGCTTTGTGAACCGGCAAATGCTACAGGCGTTGCAGGCGGCCGGTTTGCGGGTAAATTACCGCGAATATATCGGTGGCCACGATCCTCTCTGCTGGCGCGGCGGGCTGATTGACGGACTACAGACGCTGCTTAACGCCGTGCGCTAGCGTTCTCCGACCGGCGCTTAACGCGCCGGTGCCGGGTGAAAGCGTCCGCAGGGCACAATCAGCGGCGTATGCGATACCGGGTCATCAATAATGATGCTGTCCATCCCAAACACCTGCTGTACCAGTTCCGCGCTGATAATTTCCGCCGGTTTCCCCTCGGCAATAATTTGCCCGCGGTGCATCACAATCAGATGATCGGCATAGCGACAGGCCTGATTGAGATCGTGCAACACCGCAATCAGCGTGTGGCCAGACTGCTGGTTAAGCTGACGAAACAGATCCAGCAGCTCGATCTGATGCGCGATATCCAGCCAGGTGGTCGGTTCATCCAGCAACAGCAACGGCGTCTGCTGCGCCAGCACCATTGCCACCCATACCCGCTGCCGCTGCCCGCCGGAGAGTTCATCGACGCTGCGGTTGGCCAGATCCGCCACGCTGGTTGCGACCATTGCCGCATCGACCGCCTGGCGGTCGGCTTCACTCCACTGCTTTAACAGACTTTGATGCGGATAGCGGCCACGCGCCACCAGTTCCGCCACGCTAATGCCCTCCGGCACTATCGCATGCTGTGGCAACAGCCCCAGCTGGCGGGCCAGCGCTTTGGTTCCCAGCTGATGGATATCCCGGCCATCCAGCAGTACCTGCCCGGCACGCGGTTTTAGCAACCGGCAAAGCGCACGCAGCAGCGTCGATTTACCACAGGCGTTGGGACCGATAATCACGCTGAACTGTTTGTCCGGAATAGTGACGCTCAGATCGCTGGCAATCACTTTCTGCTCATAGGCCAGCGTCAGCGCCGATGCCTGTAAACGACTATTCATAATGGTATTCATAATTAGCGACGAGACTCACGGATCAACAGCCAAATCAGATACAGGCCGCCAATGCTGACGGTGACGGCGCCAACCGGCAACTGCACGCCGTTGAAGCTGTGCTGTGCCGTTATATCAGCAGCCAGAAGTAACAGTGCGCCAGTGGTGGCGGCAGAAAACAGCGGCACCGAACTGGCATGAGTCATACGGCGCGCGATTTGCGGCGCCGCCAGTGCAATAAAGGAGATCGGTCCGGCGCTGGCGGTGGCAATCGCCGTAAGGATAATCCCGAACAGCATCAGCCACAGGCGGCTGGCTTCAGCATTTACGCCGAGCGCACGCGCACTGTCGTCCCCCATCTCCATCAGCTGCAGACGTTTACCCATTAGCAGCACCATGATAATGGTCAGCGGAATACAGAGTAACGCCGGTTGTCCTTTGGCCCATGTCATGCCATTCAGCGAACCCGCCCCCCACAGGGCGGCACTCATCGCACTTTCCAGCGAGCTGGTGACAATCAGCCAGGTATTAAAGGCAGACAGCAGCGCGGCTACCCCCAGCCCGACAATAATCAGACGAAAGCCGACAATACCCTCACGCCATGCCAGCAGCCAGACCAGCGCGGCCGCGGCGATGCCGCCCAGCAATGCGCCGCTGGCAATCTGATAGTAGCTGCCATTGAGCAGAATAATGGTCACCAGCGCGCCAGTATAGGCACCGGTATTAAAACCCACCACATCCGGACTACCCAGCGGATTACGGATCGCCGACTGAAAGATCGCCCCGCTGACGCCCAGACCGGCCCCCAGCAATAGCGCCAGCACAATGCGCGGTGCGCGCCACTGGGCCACCACGGTGATCACACCAGGCTCCCCCATGCCGTGCAGCGCCTGCCAGACCTGCGCCAGCGTCAGATTTAAGCTGCCGTAGCACAGGGAAAACACCGCCAGCAGCAGTGACAGTAGCAACAATACGCCGTTAGTCAGCACCACCCGTAATGACACCCGACTGTTGATCATGCCGCGGGAATTACCCAGCAGCAACGTTCTGGCTACCAAGCGACTCTCCTTAATGTTTGCGTTGCCGCACCAGCCAAATCAGCACTGGCGCCCCAATAAATGCGGTGACCACAGAGACACGGAGTTCACCCGGCACCAGCAGCCGCCCGACAATATCGGCAGCCAGCAGCAGCACCGGCGCCAGCAGAAAAGAGGCGATCAGGATCCAGCGTTGATCCGAGCCAAACCACCAGCGCGCGACGTGCGGGATCATCAGCCCGACAAAACCGATCGGTCCCACCAGTGCGGTGGTGGATCCGCAGAGCAGCATTACCGCCACTACCGCCAGCAGGCGGATTAGCACCACCCGGGTGCCGAGCGCCGCCGCCATCTCCTCGCCCATGCTCAGATTATTCAGCGCCCGTGCCGATACCAGCGCCAGCAGACAACCGGCGACAATCGCCGGCGCAACCAAACGGACATGGCTCAGAGAACGAATATCAAGAGTGCCAGCCTGCCAGATACGCATCTGATCGAAAGTCTGCGGATTAAGCAGCGTCAGCGAGGAGGTCATCCCGGCCAGCACCGCCGTCAGCGCCACCCCCGCCAGCGTCAGGCGCACCGGATTACCCCTGCCGCCGCCGGGCGAACCAATCAGCCAGACGGCGAGACTGGCCAGTAATGCGCCGCCCCAGGCGAAGCCCAGCCAGCCGGTCATCCCGCTGACGCCAAACAGGCTGATACCGACCGCAATCGCAAAGCTGGCCCCGGCATTCACCCCTAAAATACCCGGGTCGGCCAGCGGATTGCGGGTTAACGCCTGAATTACCGCGCCAGCGCCGCCAAGCGCCAGCCCGGCAAGGATCCCGGCGATGGTGCGCGGCAAACGCGCATCAACCACGATCACACTGTCGGCGTTTTGTAGCTGACCCGTCAGGCTAAGCCAGACATCCGTCGGGCTGATGGTTTTCGCGCCCAGCAGCAGGCTGGCGATACTGAGCAGCAGCAGTAACAGCAGTAACACGCCACTCATACTGACCTGACGCCGCGCGCTGTAGTGGGTGACGTCTGGCGGCGATTTCAGCTGGCGTGACAACGCGCTGGTCATGGTTTCGCCGGCGGCGGCGCCGCGGCAAAATGCTGCTCAATCCGGTTCAGCATATTGCTGGCGCTGTAGTAATCGAGACGGAACGTATCCGGCCCCATGGCGTAAACGCGCTGTTGCTGCACGGCATCAAGATGCAGCAGAAAAGGATTGCGGCTGACCTGGTTTACCGTCGCATCGTCGGCGGAGAACAGTAACAGCGTCCGGCCATTCACCCCGGAAGCCATATTTTCGCCTGCCAGCTGGATAATATCATTGCGCTTACCCATGCTGGTTTGCGGAGTAATGGTGGCTGGCAGCGTGGCGAGGGTGAAACCCAGTTCGGTTAATAATTGTCCCTGCGCGGACGCCGGCGTCCACAGGTTTACGCCGCGGCCATCTTCGTAGTAAACCAGCGCCGAGACCGGCTGTGGTGGCAGGGTAATCGCCTGTTTTACTGCCGCCACATGCTGTTCAAAACCCGCAATGCGCTGGCGCGCATCGGCTTCATGCCCGGTAATACTGCCCAGTTCGGTCGCCAGCTGTTGCCAGCTTTTATTACCATAATCAATCACCAGTGTTGGGGCGATAGTCGACAGCTGGTCATAGAGTTTCAGTGCCGAATCGCCGCCGGTGGCGGCCATCACAATCAAATCCGGAGCTTCGGCCGCTATCGCTTCGGCATTAGGCTCGGTAATGTAGAGCGATTTCACCTGACGCGCTTTGGCCTGCTGACCCCACTGACTGAAAAACCCCTGATCATCCGCCACTGAGGTATTACGGCTGGTGGCGCCGGAAGCGATAACCGGCGCATCAATAGCCAGTAAAGTACCGGTCAGCGTGACGCTGGTGGAGACAATACGCTGCGGCGCATGGTTCAGTGTGAGTGGTCCTTTTGGCGTCTGCAGCGTTCGTGGCCACTCCCCTTGCGACTTGTCCGCCGTCTGCGCCACTGGCTGCGCACTCTGACTATTGTCGCAACCCGTCAATATCAGGGCCAGCGGCAGCATCAGCAATACCGTCAGCGGAGCTGCATTTTTTAACAGAGAATTTTTCATTTATTAACGATTTTAACGTAAATGAGTATTATTATCATACAGTGAATCTTATTGAATTGAAACGCCTTTATCCCCTTCAGCCGCCGCCGTGACGGATTATTGCCGGACGAAAAAGGACTTTTCGTGCTCTGCCAGATAAATAAATTGATTATTGTTCAGGCCTTAACCATCCTTGCTTTATCCCCCCTGTTTTTCTGATTTGCTGGAATTCACTTGCAAAAGCTGTACACAAAACTGCTGCGCGCCATTCAGTCTACCGGCTGGTATCCGAAACGGCGTTCCTACCATGTTCTGCTACGGCGTGAAATTACCCCGCTCGCCGTGCCGATCTTCTTCGAAAATACCTGTGTATTGCTGATGGGAGTGCTCAGCACTTTTCTGGTCAGTCGTTTAGGGAAAGAGGCGATGGCTGCCGTCGGGCTGGCCGAAAGTTTCAGCATGGTGATTATTGCCTTCTTTGCCGCCGTCGATCTCGGCACCACCGTGGTGGTGGCATTCAGTCTGGGCAAACGTAATCGTAAACGGGCGCGTGCCGCCACCCGCCAGTCGTTAGTACTGATGACGCTGGCTTCAGTGGTGCTGGCGCTGGTGATCGAGTTCTCCGGCACGGCGATAATCGATCTGATTGCCGGTGCCGCAGAGCCACAAGTGAAAGCGTTAGCGCTAATCTATTTACGCATTACAGTCTGGAGTTACCCGGCGGCGGCTATCGCCCTGATTGGCTGCGGCGCCCTGCGCGGCGCGGGTAATACCAAAATGCCGATGTTAATTAATGGCGGGATGAATATCCTGAATATTATTATCAGCAGCATCTTAATTTACGGCTGTTTTTCCTGGCACGGAATGGGGTTTATCGGCGCGGGGATTGGACTGACCCTGTCGCGCTATATCGGCGCCGCGGCGGTGATCTATGTGCTGATGATTGGCTTTAACCCGGCGCTGAAAATCACCCTGAAAAGTTACTTTACCCGTATGAACGGCTCCATCCTGATGGAAGTCCTCAGCATCGGTCTGCCTGCCAGTATTGAATCGGTGCTGTTTAATGGCGGCAAGCTGCTCACCCAGGTGTTTGTCGCCGGTATGGGGACCAATGTGATTGCCGGTAACTTTATTGCGTTCTCAATCGCCTCCTTAATCAACCTGCCGGGAAACTCATTAGGTTCCGCGGCGACGATTATTGTCGGTACCCGCCTTGGAAAACATCAAATCGGCCAGGCAGAACGTCAGTTAAAACATATTTTCTGGCTGTCCACTTTCTTCTTATGCGTGCTGGCGCTGATCTCGGTACCGCTGGCCGGCGTACTGGCGTCGTTCTACACCAGTGAGCAGGATGTGATTGATGTGGTGAAAATACTGGTGTGGCTGAATGCCGCCTTTATGCCGGTATGGGCCGCCTCCTGGGTGCTGCCGGCCGGGCTGAAAGGGGCACGTGATGCGCGTTACACCATGTGGGTGTCGATGCTAAGTATGTGGGGCTGCCGTATTGTGGTCGGCTATACCCTTGGCATTGTATGCGACTTTGGCGTGGTCGGTATCTGGCTGGGTATGTTCTTTGACTGGATTGTGCGCGCCATCTGCTTCTGGTGGCGGATGGTCAGTGGCCGCTGGTTATGGAAATACCCGCGCACGCCGACTGCCGACTGACCCTTCGCTGGCCGTTTCTGCTTTCATCCTGTTGCCCCGGTGGTTGCGCGCGGATTACCTCTGCGCGCCGCAATTCTGCGCCAGATGCCGAAAAATTACCGCCCCGGCCGCGACCCGCCTCACAATTTCGTTTCCTGATAATCACGCACTTTATCGGCTCAGATACACTGGTTTTTAACTTGTTTGTAACCTGTGAGGTCGCTGCGATGAAACCCGCCATACTGGTGGTTGACGATGATCACGCCATCTGTGAACTGCTCAACGATGTGCTAAATGAACAGGGTTTTGCCGTGTACAGCTGCCAGCGTGGTGCGGATGCGCAGGCATTATTGTCCCGCCATGCAGAAATCGCGCTGGTGATGCTGGATATGATTTTACCGGATACCAATGGCCTGCTGCTGCTACAGCAGATGCAGCGTCTGCGTCCCGAATTGCCGGTCATTATGCTCACCGGCATGGGCACGGAGTCAGACTTTGTCGTCGGGCTGGAGATGGGGGCCGATGACTATATCGCCAAACCGTTTAATCCACGGCTGGTGGTGGCGCGCGCTAAAGCGGTGTTGCGCCGTAGCGGTATCGGCCCGCTGGAAAACCCGCACCATAGCTGGAGTGGCTGGCTGTTTAATGGCTGGCGGCTGGATGAAAATCGCTGTGTATTGCTGAATCCACAGCGCGATGAGGTCGTTCTGACGCAGGGCGAGTACGCGCTGCTGCTGGCGATGATCCGCCATGCGCGTAAAGTACTGACGCGCGATCAGTTACTTGAGCTGACGCACAGTGAAACTCTCGATGTCTTTGATCGCACCATTGATGTGCTGATTATGCGGTTGCGCAGAAAAATTGAAGTCAATCCGCACCAGCCAACTCTGATTCGTACTATTCGCGGGCTGGGCTATGTCTTTTCCGCCGATGCGGTCCGCCCGGAGACACCGCTAATCACCAGCCGTATTGCCTGACGAATATGGCGCCCTCTGCTGGGTTTCAGATAGCCACAGGGCGGGATTTATTCCGCCCGCTGTCTCATGCAACACGGGAGCCATCAATGGCTCGCTGGAGGGTTTCAGATACAGCCGGCATTAAGGCAGATAGCGCGCATACTCATTGCACAGCAACCAGCGTGGCGCTTCGTCATCCTCGACAGGATTAAAACGTGGCCGCGGCGTCAGGAAATAGTTATCCGTATCGTCATCATTGATCATCGAAACTTCCCCCACCAGCACATCGCCCAGCCCGGCTTCCCCCCAGAAACTGTGATAAATGCCCGGAGCCAGCGTCACACTCTCACCCGGCGATAAACGAATTTGCGTACCCGCCGCATGGGTCTGACGAAAACCATCAATCGCCACCGTCACCGGGCGGTTATCCGGCGCTTCACCGTGACGATGGTACAACTCGACGATCAGGTTGCCGCCAGCGCGATTAATGATATCTTCCATTTTGCGCCAGTGAAAATGCATCGGCGTCACCTGCCCCTCGCGGCAATGCATGATTTTTTCGGCATAGCATTTGGCGTAAGGCGCCCCGCCCGGTGAACCGTTGCGCAGCGTAAACAGCGTCAGCCCGGTATGCAGAAAATCGTCACTGCCAAACGAGGTAACATCCCAGCCCAGCTGCAGATCGAATACCTCACGCCACTCCTCACGCGCCAGCTGTTGCCACTGCTGCAGCGGGAACTCCGCCCAGCGTGGCAGATGCACATCCTGACGGGCAAAGAACTCACGCGTTTGCTGCAAAATCGCGTTAACCTCAGAGCGCTTCATCAGTTTCTCTCCTGTCCGGCCGGGCAGACCGCCGTCAGACTGTCTGCCCGGGCGTCGCTTATTTCACCGTCCAGCCTTTGTATTCGCCGACATTGTGACGGTCGATCATTTTCACCGGGATCAGCACTGTCTCTTTCGGCGCGGGTTTGCCCTGCAAAATATCATAGCCAATCTCCACCGCCCGTGCCGCCATCACCTGCGGATCCTGCGCCGGAGTGGCGACAAACAGCGAGTTTTTCCGTTTCAGCGCTTCTTCGCCATCAGGCGAGCCGTCAACGCCGACAATAAAGAACTCGCTACGCTGCGCCTGTTTCGACGCCAGGTCGGCGCCAATGGCGGTTGGGTCATTAATAGCAAATACCGCGTCAAGTTTCGGATTGGCAGACAGTAATGAGGTCATCACTTCCAGCCCGCCTTCGCGACTGCCTTTGGCATTCTGGTTCGAGGAGAGCACTTTAATATCCGGATGCTTGTTAAACTCCCCCATGCAACCGGATACCCGGTCCTGGATCGAGGAGACCGGCGGTCCGTTAATGATCACCACATCGCCCTTGTTTTTCAGCCGTTCAGAGATGTACTGACAAGCCAGCATCCCGGCCTGAGTGTTATCGGAGGTGATGGAGGCATCGGCGCCATCTGCCGTCACGTCTACCGCGACCACCACGATACCGGCATCGCGCGCACGTTTTACCGCTGGCGCAATCCCCTTCGAATCAGCGGCGCCGAGAATAATCATATCGACCTTCGCTGCGATAAAATTATCAATCTGCCCCACCTGCTGGCCGAGATCATAACCACTGGAGACCAGCGTGACGTTAACATTATCGCCCGCCAGTTCCCGCGCCTTCATCTCGGCACCTTTGGCGATCTGCACAAAAAACGGGTTAGCCAGATCCCCCACGGTGACGCCAATGTTCTTTAGTGATTTTGCCTGGGCCAGCGGCGCAGCCACCAGCATACTTGCGGCCAGAAGCCCGCTAATTATCGGATTGAAACGCATAGACCCTCTCCTGTATCGGTTGTCGCCAACAGCAGAATGGCGTGTCAGTTGAGCTGGCAAACCTCTAGTTTGCCTGGTGATGTCGGGTACGATATTTGTCAATTAACACAGCAATAATGATCACCGCACCCTTGATCACCAGCTGCCAGAAATAGGAGACCCCCATCAGCGTCATACCGTTATTTAATGTGGCGATAATCAGCGCGCCGATTAGCGTGCCGGTAATGGTGCCGATACCGCCGACAAAGCTGGTGCCGCCAAGGATCACTGCGGCAATGGCATCCAGCTCATAGCCAACGCCAAGATTGCCGTTTGCGCTATACAACCGCGAGGCGCTCATCAGGCCAGCCAGCCCGGAAAGCAGTCCGCTGGCGGCATAGACAAACAGCAGTACTGCTCCGACTTTAATCCCGGTCAGGCGCGCCGCTTGCAGATTGCCGCCCACCGCATAGATATGCACCCCCAGCGTGGTGCGACGCAGAATAAACCAGCAGAGGGCCACTACCGCAAAAGCGATAATGATCAGCCACGGCAGCGGCCCGAGGTAACCATTGCCGATCCATTCAAAATTGATATCGGAGTTAATCACCGTGGTGCCGTCCGCCAGCAAATAAGCGGCGCCGCGCATTGCGGTGTAGGTGCCAAGGGTGACAATAAACGGCGGTAACCCGGCCCAGGCGACCAGTACGCCGTTAAACAACCCCATCAGCAACCCGGCGCCCAGCGCCGCCGGAATCGTCAGATTAGCCAGCGCCGGGTCGCGTGAACTCACCATCGCCACCACCGCGGCGGTGCCCAGCATTGAGCCTACCGACAGATCGATACCGCCGGTCAGAATGATAAAGGTCATCCCTGCCGCCAGCACAATATTGATCGAGGCCTGACGGGTGATATTCAGCAGGTTAGATTCGGTAAAAAAATTGGGCGTGACCAGACCAAAGACCGCCACAATCAGGATCAGAATCGGCAAAATACCAATGGTTTGCATCATGTCGGCCATCAGCACACGCTTCAGCGTCGGGTTTTTGCTACGCACAGGGGCAGAGTGGGTCATGGTTGGCTCCTCAGACGTTAACCGGTTGCGGAAGATCAACGCCGGTCGCCAGCGTCATAATGTTCTCCTGGGTAATACGTTCACCCTGTAGCTCGCCGACAATCGCGCCTTCACGCATCACATAAACCCGATCGCTCATCCCGACCACTTCCGGCAGCTCACTGGAGATCATTAAGATCGCCACCCCCTGCTGCGCCATCTGGTTCATCATGCGGTAGATCTCGCTTTTGGCGCCGACATCGACACCGCGCGTCGGCTCATCCAGTAACAGAATGCGCGGACCAATCGCCACCCAGCGTGAAATCAGCAGCTTCTGCTGGTTGCCGCCGGACAGCCCGCCGGCACGTACCTGCGCATGAGGCACGCGAATATTGAGCGCCTGAATGGCGTCGCCGGAAATTTTCTGTCCTTTGCGCCGATCCAACAGGCCGTAATGAGCATCGCGTTCAATGGTCGCCATAACGATATTTTCATGCGCGGCAAGCTCCAGAAACAGCCCCTGCTCTTTACGGTTTTCCGTCAGATAACCAATACCCAGCGCAATCGCTTCCCGTGGCGAAGTGATATGCACCGGCAACTGATCCACCGCTACCGTGCCGTTACTGGCTTTACGCACGCCAAAAATCAGCTGCGCCAGTTCCGAACGTCCGGCGCCTACCAGCCCGGCAAGCGCCACAATCTCGCCCGCGCGCACTTCGAGGCTGCAGGGACGAATTTTTTCGCCATCGGTCAGACCATCAACGGTGAGGCGCGGCGCGCCATCGGTAATGGATGGTTTCTTGTTAAACAGATCACTGAGCGGCCTGCCGACCATCATGCGCACCAGTTCGGTCGCATTAAGATTTTCACGCGTCAGGCTGCCCACATACTGGCCGTCACGCAGCACGCTAACCCGGTCGGAAAGCTCATAGACCTCCGCCATACGATGGCTGATATAGATAATCGCCATCCCTTCTGCGCGCAGCCGTTTAATTAGCGCAAATAACTGCTCCGTCTCCCGTGACGACAGGGCCGCGGTCGGCTCGTCCATCACTAAAATACGGCTGTTACGGTGTAAAGCGCGGGCAATCTCCACCTGTTGCTGTTCGGCAATACTCAGCTTCATCACCCGATCGGTCGAAGAGAAACGGGCATGCAGGCGGTCGATCACCTTTTGCGCTTCCTGCGCCATCTGCCGCCGTTTCACCAGCCCATAGCGCTGAATTTCACTGCCCAGAAAGATGTTTTCTGCCACCGTCAAATTCGGCGCCAGATTCATCTCCTGATAGATCAGCGTAATCCCCGCTTCCAGCGCCTCCTTCGGCCCTTTTATCACCTTCGGCTGGCCGTCAATCAGGATCTCGCCACTACTGGCGCTATAGGCGCCGGCCAGAATTTTCATTAAGGTGCTTTTACCGGCGCCGTTTTCTCCCATAAGCGCATGCACCTCGCCCGGATAAACCGTCAGGCTGACATCTCTCAAGGCCCAGAACTGACCAAAGCGGCGCGAGATATGTTTCATTTCCAGAATCGCTGTCGCTGCCATGCCATACACCTTGCGCGGTGGATAATGGCAGCAGTAAAACAGGGTTAAATAAATGGAAAATGTCAGCGCCCGTTCATCTTTGTCATAGTGTCAAACCTCGCCACTTTTATACTCAGCACACAGCCTCAGCTATGTTGCGGAGCTTCTATGACGACAGGTGCGATTCATCCGGGAAGGCTGGCGGGCGCCCGTGGCCGGCTGCTGATGTTCAATCTGCTGGTGGTGGCGGTGACGCTGATGGTCAGCGGCGTGGCGATTTTCGGTTTTAATCATGCGGGCGCTATTCAGGAACAGGCCCAGGCTCAGACCCTGAATGATATGACCGGCAGCCTGGCGCTGGCGCGCGATACCGCCAGTGTGGCCACCTCGGCGGCTCGTCTGTCGCAGGTGGTCGGCGCCCTGGAGTATCAGAGCGAATCGGCACGGCTACAGCAAACCCAGCTGGCGCTGCAACAGTCACTGAGCCAACTCGCGGCTGCGCCACTGGCGGCGCACGAACCGCAACTGGTCAGCCAGATCTTTCAGCGCAGCATGGTACTCGAACAGAGCGTCAGCAAATTACTGACCAGCGGTCATCAACGCCAGCTGCAGCGCAACCTGCTATTAAGCGGCCTGTATCAGTCCCAGTTACAGCTGGACCATATCAATGCCATTATGCGGCGCGACCTGCTAAACCAGCCCCCGCGGGCGCTGCGCAATGAAATCGATCGCTTAATCACCGTGGCCACTCGGACCCCCTCGCCGTTACCGGCGATCCAACAATGGCATCAGGTAATGACCCGCTGGCCGCCACACAGCAGTAATGCGCTGCTTGACCACAAAATGCAGCAACTGGTCGCGACTGAGCGCGCGTTAATACCGCTGGCACATCAACTGGCCGACAGTGATTTGGCGCTGGCCTACTACACCTGGCAAATCAAGGCGCTGGTCACGATGCTTAACGATGACATCACGCTCTATGTCGAGAAAGTGGCGCAGGAAACCGCGCGGCGTAGCGCCGCCACCCATCGTGAACTCAGTTCCATTATTCTGTTTATTACCCTGTTTGCCCTGCTGTCGCTGGTGATTACCGGCTTTGCCGGCTTCTATATTTATCGTAATCTCGGATCTAACCTGACGGCGATTGCCGGCGCCATGACCCGGCTGGCGCAGGGACAGCGCGACGTTGGCGTACCGGCGCTGCAACGGCGCGATGAGCTTGGCGATCTGGCGCGCGCCTTTAGCGTGTTTGCCCGTAACACCGCGTCGCTGGAGCACACTTCACGGCTGTTAAAAGAGAAAAGTAACCAGCTGGAGTCCACGTTTCTGGCAATGCGCGACGGTTTCGCCCTGTTCGACAGCGGCGGACATTTAGTGGTGTGGAACTCGCAGTATCCATTGCTGTTAGGGCTGGAAGCGTGCCAGCTGCATCGGGGACAGCATTACCTGCAACTGCTGCAGCCTCTCGCATCACAACTGCAGGCGGAAGGCATCGCCCGCAACTGGCAGCAGATGCAGAATAACCCCGGGCACCCGTTGCCCGAGCCGCAAGAGATGCGCCTTAGTGATGGCCGGGTAATTGAACTGCGTTTCAGTCCGGTACCCCATCGGGGCATGGTTAATACGGTGCTGGAACGTACCGAACGTAAAGCGCTGGAGGAGGCGCTGGTACATAGCCAGAAAATGAAGGCGGTTGGCCAGCTTACCGGCGGCCTGGCTCACGACTTCAATAATCTGCTGGCGGTGATTATCGGTAGTCTGGAACTGATCGGCACCGCGGCTCTTGATTCCGCAACCGCCCAGCGTATTAACCGCGCGCTAAAAGCGTCAGAACGGGCGGCGCAACTCACCCAGCGCCTGCTGGCATTCTCACGTAAACAGGCGTTACATCCGCAGGCGGTAGAAGTGGCCAGCCTGGCGGAAAATCTGCAGGAGTTAATGAATCACTCATTGCCCCCCGGCCAGACGCTGGTGATCGAGGCACAACAGCCGGGCTGGCGGGCATGGATAGATGCCGGACAGCTGGAAAATGCGCTGATAAATCTGGTGGTCAATGCCCGTGACGCGCTGGGCAGTGATGATGGTGAAATTAAAATACGGGTTTACAATCAGCGCATTGCAACAGAGAAATTCGGGAAAGGTGACCGCGTCACTATCGAGGTGATCGACCATGGTTGCGGTATGACAGAGGAGACGCGTGCGCAGGTGTTTGAACCCTTTTTTACCACCAAAGCGGTTGGCAGCGGAAGTGGACTGGGACTGTCGATGGTATACGGCTTTGTCCGGCAATCTGGTGGTAGCGTACAGCTGGAATCCGCACCGGGTAAGGGCACGCTGGTGCGTCTGCAACTGCCGCGCGCCCCGGCACAACTCCGGCAGCATAGCGTAAGCACGCTACCGGACGACACCGCCCCTGACGACCGCCTGGTTCTGGTGCTGGACGATGAAGAAGATGTACGGCAAACACTCTGTGAACACCTGCATCAACTGGGGTATCTGACGCTGGAATGCGCCAGCGGTGATAAAGCGCTGGCCTTACTGGAACAGACGGCGGATATCAGCATGCTGGTCAGCGATCTTATGTTACCCGGGCGCCTGAATGGCGCCGAGGTGATTCGTCTGGCACAGCTACGTAACCCGCAACTCGCCGCTCTGTTGGTCAGCGGCCATGACCTGCGCCAGCAGCAGCAAGGCGCACTGCCGCTGTGTGAACGGCTGGCGAAACCTTATACCCAGTCACAGCTGGCGCAGGCGCTGCGCCGGGCATGGCAGCGCAGCCTGACCATCGGCCGTTTGTCTCTTCAATAACCTGATATCGCCAACGCTGGCGGTCTGGAGGTTAGTGAATACAACGATATGAGAACCTTCTCCGCTTATTATCAGGAAAATCAGTGGCTGAACTATCACGCTCATTAACGACAACTATCGGGTTCGGACTGTTTAAGAAAATTTGGTCGACAATCAGCCCCTGGATAGCACTCACCTCAAGGGTTCCATGCTGGCAACTTTCTTTAATTGAAATCACATTATCAAGAAAATATTTTGACTCGATAACTCTTTCTTTTGCGATCAAATAAGCATTAATCCCCAGTATCAGTGTAATAAGGGGCAATACAATATAATTCAGATAGCGCAGACGTACGTTAGTAGAGACGAAAAGTGGCAATAACGGTATAATATACAGATGCGGTGCATACCGTGCCCACCAGGCTTCGGGGTTTAAAACTGTGCTAAATGCTGTCATAGCCAACAACATCAATACGTTTTTATCGATTCCACATCTTAATAATAAAAATAGTACTGATATCACCAGTGCCAGAGAAAATAGCGGACCAAAACCTCCAATCCGTAGATCCTCATCACGTAGAGAGGCGATTTCCTGAGGAAACACGGTTCCTGGCATCTTTAATTCTGGTTCTTTGCCATATTTCTTATCAATATTTTCGCTCCGGCTAAATAAAGAAATAGCCAGCTTTTCAAATCGATTTAAGTCAGAAAAGCCCGATGGGGACTGGAAAGTAATAATATCTCTCTTTTCTTTGCCAAAGATAGGGTGAAAAATATGGTGACCCGTTTCCATGTTTTTAACATAGGGAGAGTTGCCGAGCACACCGATACCAGCAACCACGAAAAGCAGAAAGGCTCCCCCTACGACAATACAGCGATTAAAACTCTTCAGTGAGAAGATGCCAATCAATAAAAAGGCAGCAGCCACATACAGAAAGCCAGAAAATTTTATATTTACGATAATAACGCTGGCAACCACAATGACAGCTAAATCGCTCACTTTGTTGTTATTAACATAAGCAACAGCCGAAAGCATTAACAAAAATGATAAATACCCCATCACCGCGTCGACATAAAAGCTAAATGCCTGCGCTAAGAATATTGGGGAGAAAACCGAAAAAACGCCGAAAGCCAGACCAGCAAACTTATTGTATTTAAACTCAGAAAAGAAATATTTAACATAGAAAAACAGTGCTCCCCCGAGAATAAATTGATAGGATGACCCATAGTTTAAATGGCCAAAGAGCACGCCGGTTTCACCAGCGAAATACCATGTTGCTTTCGGGTAAAAAGTCGTCCAGTAGTTGCCCGCAGCACCCGTCAGATCATACATAAGATTGCCGCCATGCATATAAAACCATGCGGCTTTCTGGTGATATGCCAGACCGTCCCAGCTTTCGTCAGGGAAAAACGATGACTGTAAACAGGCAATAAAAACGACAGCAATGATGACGAGATAGTATCTATCAACACCTTTCCTGAGATACGCATAGAGCATTGTCACAGCAAAGATGGCTAATGGGATAACTGAATGACGCATAAAATCAAAACCATAATGCGACAGTACTTGCTTTAATACAGAAAGAACACCAATAGACAAAAAAAATGAGAGCAGCACAATCGAAATTGCCGCATCTTTATCCAGTTTAATATTTTTCATTCGAGACTCTGGTTCTCATCAAAAAGAATAATTTATCAGGAACACACCTGAAATTATTAACAACGTGCCAACAATTTTTAACATCGTCACGGGTTCAGAGAACCAAAATGCCCCCATTAACATCACAAATATGACCGCACTGGAGATCATCACCGGGTAGGCAACAGTCAGACTCAAACGCGACAACGCCAGGAAATAAAACAAAAAACCGATAAAATACAAAGCAACTGACGTCGCATGCGGCCAGTAGTCAACCAAACTCAAATTGCTGCTCCTTTGCGCGCCGATCTTAAGCATCCCCCCCGCTAAAGCACTACATAACCCACTGATAACTATAAATATAAAACCCATAACACGCCATCCGAGACATTAAATTGTCTTGATGTTATCATTTGCAATACATCCTTACCATAAACAGACATTTTTTTATGACTAAAATGGAATTTACCCCGAAAAAATCAGTTTTGCGGGGGGCTATAAAGCTGATAAGGCCAAAGCAATGGATTAAAAACCTTTTCGTTATGGCACCATTAGTATTTTCAGGTAAGTTTCTTGACCTGCAATCTATTACTCTTGCTGTTTCGGCGATGGTTATATTTTGCCTTACCTCGTCAGCTGTATATATTTTAAACGACATTAATGATTGCGAAAAAGACCGCGCCCATCCGCAGAAAAGAGTTAAACGCCCCATCGCCGCTGGTATGATCTCGATCAGACAGGCGTGGCAACTGCTGGTGCTGTTCTATGTGTTGATACTGTTATCGCTGTGCTATATTCCACAAATCGCCCTGGTCATTATCGCTTATATTGCACTCAATATTGCATATACCTACAAACTGAAGCACATGCCGGTTGTCGATATTTTTTGTATCGCGATTGGTTTTGTACTCAGAACCGTAGCGGGCACCCTTGCGATTGGCGTGGTCCTCTCGCAGTGGATGTTTATCACCACGCTCTGCCTCGCACTTTATCTTGCATCAATAAAAAGACGTCAGGAACTCGTCAAGAGCGGCAGTGCCGGCAGAAGTATTCTTGGCAAATATTCAGTTCAGTTGGTGACACGATATTCGGAAATGTCAGCTACCGGGGCGCTGATTTTTTATAGTCTGTATGTTATTTCGGAACATCAGAACATGGTAATGACCATACCACTGGTCCTTTTTGGCTTGTTCCGCTACTGGTACAATGTCGAGTCATTAGATGGTGGAGAATCCCCCACGGACTCGCTGCTGTCTGATACGCCACTGATTTTGACTATCGTTGGATGGATTGGTAGTTGCCTTTATCTTCTATTACCGTAAGGGAACACGAATGAGTTTTGTCTATCTTGCCACCCCTTTTGTTGCATGGTTTGTCACCGGGGTTACGAAATTTCTGATTAATAGCCTAAAAGAAAAAAAACTCGCATTCTCTTTAATCGGCTACGGCGGAATGCCCAGCAATCATTCTGCCATCGTGATAAGTATGGTTTCTTTGATTGGATTTCGTGACGGTATTGATAATGCTGCCTTTGGCGTCGCCATCACCCTGGCATACATTGTGCTGTTAGATGCCAGAAGCTTACGTAAGCAGATTGAAAAGCAGGCGATTGCCATCAATAAAATTGCGGATGCAAAGTTGCGCGAACGCATCGGCCACAGCGTCCCTGAGATAGTGTGTGGCTGTATAGTCGGCGCGATTGTCGGCCTGGCGATGTCTGGTTGGTGACGGCATACGGCGCCGTTACGGCGCCAATAACGTCGTCCGGTTTAAGGCTGATAGAGCGGCACATCCTTGCCGGTGATATAGCGCTGGCGCAAACGGGCGGAAATGGTATCCATCACCATAACCACTACTACCATAATCATGGTAATAAACATCACCACATCCCAGTTCCACAGCCGCATATTCTCGGCGTATACCAGACCAATACCGCCGGCGCCGACAAACCCGAGTACGGCGGCAGAGCGGGTATTAGATTCAATTTGATACAGGCTCAGCGCCAGAAACGTCGGAAATGATTGCGTAAAAATAGCATAACGATGTTTCTGCAGGCTGTTGGCACCCACCGCATTCAGCCCGCGCCCTGGCGAGCGCTCCACCGCTTCATGCCCTTCGGCATACAGTTTGCCCAGCAGGCCGACATCCTGCATCACTATTGCCAGCACCCCGGCCAGCGGTCCCATGCCGACCGCCCGGACAAATACCAGTCCCCAGATAGCCATATCAATACCGCGCAGAATATCCAGTATACGCCGCACCAGCAGCGCCAGCGGCCGCAGGCCGCGACCGGTCATCACATTGCGCGCCGCGCAAAACGATAACGGCAGCGCCAGTAGCGTGGCGGTTAAGGTACCGGCGAAGACAATCGCCAGCGTAATGGCGATCTGTGACAGATAGTAGCCGAATGGCCAGTTGGCAAAATCATGCCAGACAAACATTCGCAGAAAATAGCGACTAATCTGCTGGCAACCGTTAATCCACTGCGCCCACGAAATGCCAAACATCTGAAAGAAGGCCAGATAGAACAATATCACCGCCAGTGCCAACAGCAGAATGCGCAGCAGATAACGGCGTTGCATACTGAACAACTGCGGATGCTGTTGCCTGATGAGCGCCAGATCCGCGCTACCCGGTAAGTTCATCATGCGGTTTTCCCCTCAACCACCCAGCGACGTAAACGCCCGGAAAAAGTGTCCAGCAACGACACCACGACAATAATGAGCAGCAGGGTGATGCTCACCTGGTCATAACGGTCCAGCTTGATATTGGTCATCAGCTCCTGGCCGATGCCCCCGGCGCCCACTAACCCTAAAATGGTCGACTGGCGAAAATTCACTTCCATACGCATAAAGCTGTAGGAGAGGAAAATCGGTTTCACCTGCGGCCAGAAAGCAAAGCGCATCTGTTGCAGTTTGCCAGCCCCCCCGGCAGCTAAACCGCGTACCGGCTTATCCGAGGCAGTTTCGATCGCTTCATAAAACAACTTGGTCAGGCTGCCTACCGAATGCAGCGCCAGCGCCAGAAAGCCGGGGATGGCGCCGATACCAAACGCCATCACAAACATCACCGCCCATGCCAGTTCGGGCATGGTGCGCAAAAAGGCCACCAGCGTACGAATAGTCAGACGCAGCAGCGTCGGGCTGTTCGTATTGCTGGCCGCCAAAAAGGCCAGCACCGTCGCCACTATTACGGACATCAGGGTCGCCGCCAGCGCCAGCTGCAGCGTTTCCCAGATCAGCGGTAACTGAATAGGTAAACGGTAGCCCCAATAAGCCAGCGAACCTGCGGTATGGCCATCGGCAAACAGCAACGACCAGTGCAGCACCGGGATGGTTTCGTGCAGATAGTCGAAGAAATGCGGCAGGGAGACCCAGACGGTATGCAGATTGAATTCAGCAACCTGTCCGGCGCCGAGATAGAGCAGTACCAGCAGCAGCGACCACAGCAGGGTATCGCGCTTTTGCCGGCCTTTTATCTGCTGGTAATAGCGTTCGAAGTCGTTATGCATACACCTTCACACTGATATTCCCATTGATAAATGGCAGCCATTGATGCCCGCCGAAACGCTATAGGGGCGGCATTAATGCCGCCCGCCGTCGGGTTTAGCGCTCGCCTTTGGTCAGCTCGCGCTTCATATCGATAATCTGCTGGTAGTCAGCGACCGTGGCCGGGCCAATATGCTGTTTACCGCCCACCGCTTTCACGAAACAGCTGTGGTTTTCCGTATCCAGTTTCTTAATCGCCGCGATGACTTTCTGCTTAAAGTCAGCCGGCAAGGCGTTGCTGACCAGTACCGGGCCGTTCGGGATTAACGGTGATTGCCAGATAATACGGATCTTCTTCATCAGATCCGCGTCCATATGGATCATGCGGGTAAAGGCGCCGCTGGTATAGCCGGTGTTATAATCGCCAATCATTGAAGCCCAGGTTACCGCACCATCAAACTGGCCGTTGAGGACACCCAACACATCCTGTTCATGGCCGCCCGAGAAGGTAACGCTGCTGAACGTGTTGTTATATTTGTTATCACTGTTGCCGCCAAACATCTGCTTAAACGCCTGATTAGGGATCAGGAAGCCGGAAGTGGAATCCGGGTCAGCAAAACCAAATGATTTGCCTTTCAGATCCTCCAGCTTTTGGTATGGACTATCCGCTTTTACCACCACGACCGAGTGGTAGCCGCGTGACTGATCGGTATCATCTACCACGATACCCACCACATCCACGGCCTTTGGATCCTTGATATATACCGACGCATACGATGACGGCGACATGCTCAGCACCATATCGATTTTGCCGCCCAGCAGCCCCTGGATCACGCCGGAGTAGTCTGACGAGTTACGCAGTTTGGTATCCACACTCAGCTCTTTATCAAAGAACTCCTTCACGCACTGGTTATCACCAATTTGCTGTGTGGCGTTCTGTCCTCCCAGAATACCGAGGTTTAATTCCTTCGGTGCATCCGCTGCCGCCGCGCCAAAAGTCATCACTGCGCCGGTCAATAGTGTCGTCAAACCAAGAGTTTTTTTCATTGCTGTCGCCTGTGTTGTATTGCCAGGATTGTGTTAATTAAGTTGATTGATTTCATCGCCATACAGCGTATGGAGAATAGCGTCATTGAGCTGCGCCGGATGGCCATCAAAGACAATACGGCCATGAGCAATGCCGATCGCCCGCGTACAGTACTCTTGCACCAGCCCGACCGAGTGCAGGTTGACCATCACACTGATGCCGTTATCACTTATCTGACGCAGGACATCCATAATGCGGCGGGTGTTTTTCGGATCCAGCGAAGCCACCGGCTCATCGGCCAGCAAAATTTTGGGGTTCTGCATCAGCGCCCGGCAAATTGCCACCCGCTGCATCTGTCCACCGGAGAGGTTCTCCGCGCGCTGCAATGCCTGCGGCAGCATATTCAGCCACTGCAGTAAGGAGATGGCGCGGGCACGATCTTCAGCGGGAAAAATTTTAAACAACGATTTCAACGTCGGGATTTGACTGAGCCGTCCGAGCAGCACATTGGTCAGCACATCAAGGCGCGGCACCAGGCAGAAGTCCTGGAAGATCATGCCGCATTCGGCGCGCCACAGACGTAGCTGACGGCGGTTTAGCTTGACGATATCCTGCTGTTCGCTGTCATCGCGATAATTAACAATCGCGCCTTCGCTGGCAGTTAGCGTGCCGTTTAGCACATGCAGCAGGGTTGACTTACCCGCGCCGGAACGACCGATCACCGCCACCAGTTCGCCGGCGTGCAGATCAAAATTGATATCCTGTAATACCGCTTGCTGTGTGGAATAAGATTTACCTAAACCCCGCACGGCAAGGACCTTTTGCTGCCTGACCGGCTGCAAACGCACCTCTGTTTCAGGAGCGGATTTCAATAGTGCCTGTGCCATATGTTTATCCGTGTCGGTTCAGTGGGTTCATGGATTTGCACGCTTATTACGGGCACCTGGTATGAAACCCTGATGACAGCCGGATGATAAAACGATGACTGCGCGCGATCAGCTGCAGGTGGCGCTCTCCAGCAGAGCGCGAAACTGCCGCAGGGTCTCGGTCAGCGCACCGTCATTACTCAGACTGATACAGTGTTCCGGCGCCCTCTCCTGCGCCCGTTGCAGGCGCAGCGCAATCTCCGCTTCGTTTTCCCGTCCGCGCTGACGTAAGCGGCTGGCGAGTAACGCCGGAGAGACCTGTAAGCAGACCGGCAGTAGCTGCGCAGCGTAGCGCTGGCGGGCAGCGCTCAGATGCAAACGCGATCCGTTAACCACCACATCGATACCCTGCGCCAGCCAGAGATCAATTTCGATACCCAGCGCGTAGTGCTGTTGATGAGCCTGCCAGTCGATAGCGAACAGCCCTTTGCCGCGACGGCGTAAAAACTCAACCTCGCTCAGGGCGATATGGTTTTCGCCCCCGGCGTCGGCTGGCCGGGTAATATAACGATGCGCCACCATCACCCCTTCCGGCGGCTGTTCACGCAGCGCATTTAACAGGCTGTCTTTACCGGAACCCGATGCGCCCATTAGCCAGATTAAGCGCGCCATTAATAGACGGTCCTGCCCTGAGCCCAGACGTGGCGGACATGGACATGGCCGTGATCGGTATGCGCCAGCACCAGGTCGGCACGTTTTCCTTCAGCAATCACGCCGCGATCGTTAAGCCGCAGTGCGGCGGATGGATTGGCGGTAACTAACGCCACCGCACGTGGCAGGTCATAGCTATTGGTTTCATCCTG
This sequence comes from Pantoea sp. B65, assembly GCF_047308185.1. NCBI lineage: Bacteria > Pseudomonadati > Pseudomonadota > Gammaproteobacteria > Enterobacterales > Erwiniaceae > Pantoea > Pantoea sp. B65. The sequence continues at coordinate 36,248 of NZ_JAHXPU010000042.1, read as the reverse complement.
CGCCAGGCGGAAAGTGGCATCCAGCAGGCTGGCCGGATAGTAGTCGGATGACAGGATATCCAGCAGACCAGACTGCGCCAGACGGTGCGCCGCCACGTTACCGGAGTGCGAGCCGCCACGTACAATATTGGGCGCCCCCATCAGGATCTGCAGCCCCAGCTCTCGCGAGCGTCGGGCGGCGATTTCCGTCGTCGGGAATTCCGCAATCACACTGCCGATGGCGTGCGATTCATCAACATGTTCCGCCGTGGCGTCATCATGGCTGGCCAGCGCAATGCCCAGCTCGCGGCAGTGGGCGGAGATCGCCGCGCGATTCGGCTGCGACCAGCGCTGCGCCAGCGCGATCTGCTGCTCTTCATATTCCGCCATCTCCCGGGCGTTTAGCTGGTATTTGCCCTGATAATACTCGCGATACTTCTCCAGCGAGGCGTACTGGCGCTGACCCGGCGAGTGATCCATCAGCGACACCAGTGATAATCCGGGCGTATGCTTCAGCTGCTCAAACAGCGCCTGCGTGCTATCATAAGGTAGTTCACAGCGCAAATGCAGACGATGCTCAGCCCGATTCAGCCCCTGTCGCTGGCTGTGAGTAATGGCATTGATCATTTTGTTAAGATTATCGAGACGATGGCCGCCATCGCGCACATCACCGACGCCAATGGCGTCCAGTACGGTAGTGATACCGCTGGTGACCATCAGCGCATCGTGGCTGCTCATCGCCGAATGGGCAGGCCAGTCGACTTTTGGTCGTGGCGTAAAGCACTTGTCGAGATTATCGGTATGCAACTCCACCAGCCCGGGCAGTAAGAAACCGCCTTCACCATCCAGCGCGGCGGGCAGCTGGCTGACGGCGTCGGTAAAACTGCGGATCACACCGTCGCGTATCTCCAGCGAACCGTGCACCACTTCGTTTTCCAGCACCAGCCGGACATTATTAATGATCATGCGCCTGCTCCCGGCCAGGGGTTAACATCAGATGCAGACGATCGGCAAGCCGCTCGCGCACCGCTTTATCATGGAAAATGCCGACGATGGCCGCACCGCGATCGCGGGCTTCCTCGATCAGTTGCACCACCGCTGCGCTGTTGCTGCTGTCGAGTGAAGCGGTAGGTTCATCCAGCAGTAAAATCGGGTAGTCGGCGATAAAACCACGCGCGATATTAACGCGCTGCTGTTCACCGCCGGAAAAGGTTGATGGCGCCAGCGACCAGAGGCGTGCCGGCACATTCAGACGCGACAGCAGATGACGTGCCCGCGCTTCGCAGATGACCCGTTCCACACCACGTTCCAGTAGCGGCTGCATCACCACCTCAAGCGTAGAGATGCGCGGGATCACGCGCAGAAACTGGCTGACCCAGCCAATGGTATCGCGACGCACCGCAAGGATCTGACGTGCCGGCGCCGTCACCAGATCCAGCCACTGGTGATCATGGCGTAGCCAGATATGGCCGCTTTCCGGCTGATAGTTACCGTACAGCGACCGTAGCAGGGTGGATTTACCACTGCCGGAGTGACCGTCCAGCACCACGCACTCGCCAGCGTTTACCTCAAAGCTGGCATCACGCAGTACCGGCAGCACCACGCCATGCTGGTTATGTAACACAAAGGTTTTGCTGAGATTTTCAACACGCAGTTGTGGGTTCATGCAGGGTTCCTGTTTTTCAGCTTAACACCGACGACACCAGCAATTGGGTATACGGATGGTGCGGGTCATCCAGCACCCGATCGGTAAGCCCGCTCTCCACCACCTGCCCCTGCTTCATCACCAGCAAACGGTGCGCCAGCAGGCGCGCCACCCCCAGATCGTGGGTAACAATCACCACCGCCAGATTCAGTTCACGCACCAGCGTGCGCAGCAAATCAAGTAAGCGCGCCTGCACCGACACATCCAGCCCGCCAGTCGGCTCATCCATAAAAACCAGCCGCGGATGCGTCACCAGATTGCGGGCGATCTGCAAACGCTGCTGCATGCCGCCGGAAAAGGTGGTCGGCAGATCGTCGAGGCGATCCACCGGGATCTCCACATCCTGCAACCATTTGCCGGCACGCTGCCGAATCTCACCGTAATGGCGTTCGCCGACCGCCATCAGTCGCTCGCCAATATTGCCGCCCGCCGAAACCTGTGGCCGTAAACCGTCCAGCGGATGCTGATGCACCACTCCCCACTCGCTACGTAACAAACGGCGGCGTTCACTTTCACTCAGCGCATACAGTTCATTGCCGCGATACAGAATGCTGCCCTGCTGTGGCGCCAGGCGCGCGGAGATCGCCTGTAACAGGGTGGTTTTGCCTGAACCGGACTCACCGACAATCCCCAGCACTTCGCCGGGAAACAGTTCAAATGACACCCGTTCGAAACCTTTGCCGGGCGCATACAGATGCGTCAGGTTATGCACCGCAAGCAGCGGTTGTTCACTCTTCATGGCGGTTCTCCTGCTGCTGACGGCAATAATCGGTATCGGAGCAGACGAACATGCGCGTGCCGTGGTCATCCATCACGACTTCATCAAGATAGCTGTGGCGGGAACCGCAAATGGCGCAAGGCTGATCCCACTGCTGGACGCTAAACGGATGGTCATCAAAATCGAGGCTTGCCACTTTGCAGTACGGCGGCAACGCATAAATGCGTTTTTCACGTCCGGCGCCAAACAACTGCAGCGCGGGCATCATATGCATTTTCGGGTTATCAAATTTGGGGATCGGTGAAGGATCCATCACATAGCGATCGTTCACTTTCACCGGGTAGGCATAGGTGGTGGCGATATGGCCGTAGCGGGCAATATCTTCATACAGTTTGACCTGCATGATGCCGTACTCTTCCAGCGCGTGCATTTTGCGGGTTTCGGTTTCACGCGGTTCGATAAAGCGCAGCGGCTCCGGGATCGGCACCTGATAAATCAGGATCTGATCTTCCACCAGCGGCGTTTCCGGTATGCGGTGGCGGGTCTGAATCAGCGTGGCGTCAACCGTACGTTCGGTGGTGGCCGCACCGCTAACGCGGCGAAAGAAGCGGCGAATCGACACGGCGTTGGTGGTATCGTCCGCGCCCTGATCAATCACTTTCAGTACGTCATGCTCGCCGATAAGACTGGCGGTAAGCTGGATACCACCGGTGCCCCAGCCATAGGGCATCGGCATTTCACGCCCGGCAAACGGCACCTGAAAACCGGGGATCGCCACCGCTTTCAGGATCGCGCGGCGGATCACCCGCTTGCTCTGCTCATCAAGATAACCGGGATTGTAGCCGATCAACTCACTCATTTTTTTCGCGCTCCTGACGGGGGGTACGCAATCGCTTCAGCAGCTCCAGCTCGGCCTGGAAATCGACGTAATGCGGTAACTTAAGGTGGGAGACAAAACCTGCGGCTTCGACATTATCGGCATGCGACAAGACAAACTCTTCATCCTGCGCCGGACTGGTGATGCGTTCCTGATACTCGGCGGTTTGCAGTGCGCGATCGACCAGCGCCATCGCCATCGCTTTGCGTTCAGCACGACCAAATACCAGACCGTAGCCACGGGTAAAATGCGGCGGTTGATCTTCGGGTACGGTAAAACCGTTAACCATTTCACATTCAGTCAGCAGGATCTCGCCAATCTCCAGCGGGAAGCCGAGTTCTTCCGGTACGATCTCCACCGTGACATAGCCGGTGCGAATTTCACCGGCAAACGGATGGTTGCGCCCGTAGCCGCGCTGCGTGGAGTACCCGAGCGCCAGCAGAAAACCTTCATCGCCGCGTACCAGCTGTTGCAGACGCGCCGGGCGCGGCGACGGATACACTGGCGGCTCACGGGTAATATCCAGCGGCTCGCTGCCATCATCACATTCCGGCGCCGCCAGCTCTTCGCGCGTCAACAGATCAAACATATGCGGACAATCGGCTTCCAGCGGCCGATCGGCGCGCGGCGCGGCCGGTGCTTCACCATTTGCCAGCAGAGTAAAATCGAGCAGGCGGTGAGTGTAATCGTAAGTCGGCCCCAGCAGCTGGCCGCCGGGAAGATCTTTCCACACCGCAGAGATACGGCGTTCGAGACGCATCTGCGCGCTATTCAGCGGCAGACTATCGGCCAGCCGTGGCAACGTGGTGCGATAGGCGCGCAGCAGGAAAATCGCCTCGACCAGATCGCCGCTGGCCTGTTTAATCGCCAGTGCCGCCAGCTGACGGTCATGGATGCCGCCTTCGGTCATCACCCGATCTACCGCCTGCCCCAGCTGTTGTTCGATCTGCTGACAATCCAGTTCCGCCTGCTGTCGGTCGCCACGTCGCAGGCTCTCCTGTAACTGATGAGCACAGGCAATCGCCTTTTCGCCCCCTTTTACCGCGACATACATCAGCACACCTCCACTTGCGTGGTGCGCGGCAATGCCATCATCGCTTCGCCACAGGTGAAGATCAGATCGATTCCCTGCGGGAAGCGCTGCTGGCGATCGCGCAACGCATTGAGTACGCGTTCTGACAGCTGCGGCGCAATCGCCCGCGTCTCCATTAAACCCGGACCACGCAGACGCAGCGTCAGCCCGCCATTCAGTGACGGGACTTCAATAATTACCGTGGTGCTCTTTTCCGGCGTCAGGTTGTCGCCGGCAGCAAAACAGTGCGGATCGATCTGCGATCGTGCATGCAGTAAAGCGAACGGAGCATCGTGACGATCCGTCACCGTCGCGCCGGTATGAAAGCGCAGATTAGACAGCAGGACTTCATCATGCAGGGCATCATCCAGCCACAGCGGGGTTTCGCCATCGACCAGCGTCAGCAGTACCGCCGTGGCGGCGGGCGAAATAGCGCCCCAGCCATGCTGCATCGGCAGTGAGACCATCACGCCGGGTTCACTCATCGCCTTCAGAATACGGCGAAAAGCGTGCTGGGCATCAGCTACCGGATGGTTAAAACTTGCCAGTAAAGTCATTAATTATCTCCCCGAACCAGGGTAAAGAAATCCACGCGGCTGCTGGCGATTTCACGGGAGCGCAGTTGCTGCTGCTCAGCGCGTGCCGCCGCCAGCGGCGTGATCAGTTGTTGTTGCAGCAAGCCATGGGTCTCCTGCTGCTGTAATAACGCATCAATTAGCGCACAGCGCTCGGCGTGCGCTTTGTCACGGCCGGTGACGTAGCTGTAGCCGCAGGTGCCATCCGCCAGCCGGATAACGGCCCGGGTTACGGTCACATCACCGACAATAAAACGTTTGCCGCTCCCCCCGATGCGACCCTGCAGACGGGTTAAACCGGTTTCCGCCGCACGTAATACTTCATAGTGCGGTTGCAGTTTCAGCGCCTGCCAGTGCTGTTCCAGCTGCTTTGGCTGGCTGTGGGCCAGCACCGATAACCACTGCTGGCGTGCTTTTAACGCTTCCATTTAGTGCTCCAGCGTCAGTTCAATCATATCGGCGCGCGTCAGGCTGACGGAGTACTCCGCCATCGCGCCATCCGTCATCACGTTCAGTGTGCGCACGCATAGCAGCGGCGCCTGCAGGCCAATTTCCAGCAGCTTGCTCTCTTTGGCTTGCGCCTTACGCGCACTGATGCGCGTCTGGCGTCGCGTCAGCTGATGATTAAGTTGTTGATCAATAAAATCGTGCAGAGAGCCGCTGCGGAATTGCTGCAATTGCGGCCACCACGTCAGGTGGGGAATAAAATGGTTAATCACACAGACCGGTACACCATTTACCCGGCGCAGGGTGCGCAGATAAATAACGTTATCCCCTTCCGCGCAGGCCAGCGCCGCCGCCACTTCGCTACTCGCCGGGCGTAACACCGCCAGCAGACGCTCGCTGGTGGGATGGCTCCCCTGCTCCAGCAGGTTTTGACTAAAGCGCGCCCGGGCATGTAACGGGTAATCATAAGGCCGCATCAGCACCAGAATGCCGACGCCATGGCGGCGCTGCAGTAACCCTTTATTGACCAGCTCATCGACTGCACGGCGCAACGTATGGCGATTCACCGCATAACGTGCCGCCAGCTGTTGTTCCGAAGGCAGATAATCACCGCAACGGTAACCCTGGCGCAGTTCGTCCTCAAGCTGCGCGGCGACCGCCTGATACACAGTGGTCGGATGTCTGGATAAGTTCATCATAGGTTTAACCTCCGTAACACAAGCAGGGTGATAAATGTCATTCAGGCACCGTGGCTGAGTGGCTTAACGGTTCTGGTGTGCGGTTACCTTGCCGTTATCGTGTGACAGGGAGGTTAAAGCGAGATTGCATGCAGATGAATTTGCCGAAAAACAGCTGAGCCGGAAGAGAAGCGGATGACACAAGATTGACTCCTTCTGCCAACTGGCTATGATATACTATGTCAAATGGCAGCAACGAGGTCGACAATGAAAACCTATACTCTCCCGGTAAAAACAGCAAAGCCCACCAGTTTATGGGTGGCGGCGAACCTGCCGAATGCCTCAGGTCCTGAGCTGCGCGGCCTGATGTCACACGGCCTGCAGGTGAGTGTCATCGATAATATCCGGGATATCGTCGGTTTCAAGAAAGAGGAATTTCTCTCCACCCTCGGCCTGAGCGCGCGCAGCATCGCTCGCCGCAAGGATCGGCTTTCGCCGATTGAGAGTGAATCCATCACCCGCTATGTCACCGCGTTTGATTTAGCGTTGTCGCTGTTCAATAACGATTATCATAAAACCATCAACTGGATGGATACTCCCGCCCGGGTGCTGGGCGGCGAAACGCCGAACCAGGCGATGAAAACCGAAACCGGCGCGCGCGACGTGATGAGCCTGATCGAGGGCATCAAGCATGGTGTGGTAATGTGATTCTGTATCGTTTTTGCCAGAAACAGTGGGTGCCGACCGCATGGAGCGGCGTGGGTGCGGTAAATAACAGTGTGGCGCGCTGGAATCTGCCTGGTACACCGATGGTTTATCTTGCTTCGTCGGTGTCACTGGCGATGCTGGAAATTCTGGTGCATGTGCAGGATGAATCGATTCTCGAATGGTATCAGCTGATGAGCATTGAAATCCCTGATGCGCGCATCGTGAAACTGGATCCGCACGATCTGCCGGCCAGCTGGAATTCAGCGGTGCCGGGACGCGCCACCAAAGAGATTGGCAGCGACTGGTTTAGCGGCGGTTCCAGTGTGGCGCTGATGGTGCCGTCAGCCATTGTGCCAATGGAGTACAATGTGCTGCTTAACAACGAACATCCCGATTTCGCCGCCTGCCTGGCGTCGGTAAAAATGCTCAGTTTCACCTTTGATCCGCGGCTGACGGTGTGATAGCGGGCGGCATCAATGCCGCCCGACAGCGGGTTAAGCGCTGCCGCGCTTTCCGGTCAGCGCCGGAAAACGCTGATGCAGCTGCGCAAACAGAGTCGCCATCTGGGTCTCCAGTGGCAGTTCCGCATGCTGCCCGGCCTTAACGGCAGCAAACACCTGATGCTTTAGAAAATGACGCCATACCACCGGCGCCGCGGCAAGAAAGGTGGTTAATAGCTGGTAACGCGCTGGCGTCCACAGCGCTTCAAAGGCCCGGCGCGCCTCGCCGACATCAAAGTGTTCAGCGGGGTCGCGTTCCGCCATCGCCGCACGCAGCTGCGCGGTGCGGGCGTAATCCACTTCATCGTTGACAATCACCACCCCGTAATCACGTTGTGCCGCCTGCAATGAGACAAAACCACAGCGAACATCACGCAATACCGCCAGCGGCTGGCGCTTGCGCGCAGCGCCATAGCCACCCGCTCCCGGCCCCTTAATGGCAATCACATCACCGGGACCGCAATGGATCACATCGGTATTGCCATGCTCAATGGTGGCGGTTGCTGAGCAGGTGCGAAACCATGAAGTGGATCCGGCACAGCCCCCCGCCGCGCCCGCCGAGGCAAATACCGAACGGTTCCGGTTACGCGCAGTAATAGTGGTGTTGGGGGAGAACACTTCAAACGCCATTTCCGTGGCCAGCCCACCGCGATACTCTCCGGCGCCGGCGCTGTCGGCCACCAGGCCATAGCGATGAAACAGTACCGGCACTTCCGCCTCATTAATTTCAATCGGGGTATTTTTCAGGAACGCGGATAGCCCACCGGAGCCGTCCGGGCCATCATGCTTCGGCGTGCCGCCTGCCCCGCCGCCGACCGGCCCCAGTGACGCCACCACCGTACGACTGTGACGATCAACGGTGCGAATATTAATGATCGAGTTGCCACCCGGTGAGTTGGCCGGTAAGCGCTGCGGCATGGCGAGGGAGAACACCCCGACGGTGGCGATCTGCGACATGGCGCAGGTCAGCGAACGCATCCCCACGGCGGCAGGGGCCTCGCAGTTCATAATGCTGCCCGGCGGCAAAATCGCCCGTGTCGGCCGCAACGTACCGGCATTCAGCAGCAGGGAGCGATCCAGCGTCGACAGAACATAGGTGACCCCGACCAGCGCCAGCGGATGGCGTTCACGCCCGCCGGTTGGCATATTCAGCGAAGACATCAGTTGCGGGTCGCTGCCAGTGTAGTCCAGCTCCAGCGTTTCGCCGCTGACCCGCAGAGTCACCGCGATACGACAGGGATAACCTCCTTCGCCATCTTCATCGGCATAGTCGGCATAGAAATAGTCGCCATCGGGAATGGTGGCGATAATCTTGCGCGCCTGTTTTTCGGCATAATCAAGAATGCCTTCAATGCCGGAGAGGAAATCCTCCACGCCAAAACGGGCAATAATTTCCTGCACCTTGCGCTCGCCAATATTCACCGAGGCGATCTGTGCATTAAAATCGCCCCAGTTCTGTTCCGGCGCGCGCACATTAAGGCGCATTATCCGCGCCACTTCTTCATTCAGCTGACCGCCGGCGATAATTTTCAGCGGCGGAATACGAATACCTTCCTGCACAATATCGGTCAGCGAACGCGACAGCGAAGCCGGCACCGCGCCCCCGACATCGGTATTATGAATATGCCCGACGACAAAACAGACAATCTCCCCCTGATGAAACACCGGTTTCCAGATATGGATATCCGGCGAGTGCGTCGCCACATTCCCGGCGTAGGAGTCATTGGTAATGCAGATATCCCCTTCCTGATAACTGTCGATCAGCGCCAGCACCGGACCATAATCAATACCGCTGTACCAGGGAGCGCCAAAACTGCGCGGCGAGGCAAAAGCCAGCCCGCTGCGACTGACAATCTGACAGGAAAAGTCCTCGGTCTCTTTCACAAAGGTGGAGTGCGCGGTGCGCATCAGGGTAAATGCCATCGCGTCGGCGGCAGCCGCACAGTAGTTGGCTAAAATTTGCAGATTACGACCATCAATCGCCATGATGTGCTCCCGGAAGCGGAGTAATAAGTAAGTTGCCAAAGCCATCGACCCTGACCTGCATCGCTGGCGGGACACAGGTGGTGCAGTCATCCTGGGCCACGATCACCGGACCGGCAAAATGATGACCGGCGCGCAGGCTGTCGCGTTTGACCACATCCACCGACCACCACTGGCCATCGATCCATGACTGCACCTGTTTTACCACCACGACGGGTTGATCGGCGTCCGGCAGACGGTTTAGGCGCGGCTTCGGCGTTGGCGACGACAACACCAGCCGCAGCGTAATAATCTGCACTGGCGCACTGGCGTCACAGTGACCAAACAGCTGGGTATGCCGGGCATCAAATGCCGCCCGCATCGCCTGCACGTCCCCCTGCTCCAGCCACTGCTGGCGCAGGGGGACTTCAATTTCAAACGACTGGCCGCGATAACGCATATCGGCGGAGAATTGCAACGTGCGCGGTAGCTGAGCACCATGTTCCCGATCCAGCCAGCCTTCCCCCTCCGCCCGTAACGCCGCGCCATGATCGATCAGCGACAGTGCCAGCGCCGCATCAATATCGGCATACAGCGTGCGGATAAAATCATTTTTAATATCGGCCACCAGCCCACCGAGCGCCGACAGCACGCCCGGCGTCGGCGGCACCACCACGCCCTTCATATTCAGTTCACGTGCAAGGAAACAGCCCATCATCGGACCGGCGCCGCCGAAAGCCAGCAACCAGAACTCACGCGGATCGATACCAAAACGCGACAGCAGGCCGCTGGTATCGCTATACATACTTGAGATCGCCAGCGCAATAATGGTTTCCGACGTCTCTTCAATGCCGATCGCCAGCGGCTGCGCCAGTTTAGCCACTGCCGCCCGCGCCGCCGCAACATCCACCTGCACCGCCTGATAGCCAAGATCGCCATGGCCAATCAGACCACAGACCGCGAAGGCATCAGTGGCAGTGGGCTGGGTACCGCCACGCTGGAAACAGACCGGCCCCGGCAGGGAACCGGCGCTGTCCGGCCCGACCTGCAATACGCCGAGCGAATCCAGCCAGGCGATGGAACCGCCGCCCTGGCCAACAGAAGTGACCGACACCGAGGGAATAAAAATCGGGAAATCGCCGATAATCTCGCCGCTGCCATATTCCGGCTTACCGTTGATGATCACCGCCACATCGGCGCTGGTACCGCCAATATCCAGGCTGAGCAACTTATCGAAACCACAGCTTTCGGCAATATAGCTGGCGCCAATCACCCCGGAGGCGGTGCCGGAAAGCACCATCTGCACACATTCCTCTTTCGCCTGGCTGACGCTCATTACGCCGCCATTGGACTTGGTGATACGCGGCGGCACCGGTACCCCCATCGCCGTCAGCGCCTGCTCAAAAGCGGCCAGATAATCGATCACTTTGGGCTGTACATAGGCATTAATGGTCGCGGTAATGGTGCGCTCATATTCACGAATAATGGGCCAGATATCAGCGGAACAGGAGGTCAGCAGCTCCGGCGCCTCCCCGGCAATAATCGCTTTCACCCGGGCTTCATTTTCGCCGTTGCGATAGCTGTGCAACAGGGATACCACGATACCTGCACAGCCTGCCGCCCGGGCCGCCGCAATCGCATCCAGCACACTTTGATGGTCGACGGCTTTCAGTATCCGACCATCACTGCCGGTGCGCTCTTTCACCGCAAACACCCGGTCGCGCGAAATTAAGGGGGCCGGACGACGCGAGAACAGGTCGTGGATATGGGGGATTTTCAGCCGTGCCAGCTCCAGCACGTCGCAGAAACCCTCGGTAGCAAACAGCGCCAGCCTGACGCCTTTACGCTGGATCACCGCATTGACCCCAACCGTGGTGCCGTGGGTAAAGTAGCGGATCTCCTGCGGGGCGATACCGTCGCGCTGCTGCAACCGGGTCAGACCGGTGATAATTTCACTGCCGGGGCTGTCCGGGCGCGACAAAACTTTCAGCGTGCGAATACTGTTGTCGCGTTCATCCAGCAGGGCAAAATCGGTGAAGGAACCGCCGATATCGACGCCAACACGGTAACTCATGGTTGCTGCTCCTGGCCGTTTGTTTTGGGATATTCCATCAGTCGTTCCGGTTGCGCCACCGTGCGCCAGCCGGCACGGCGATAGACCTCATGGGCATCATCGGTAGCCAGCATCCAGCGCCGGACGCTGTCTAATTCCGGGTGAGTCACCACCGTTTCCGCCAGCCAGCGTCCCAGGCCACGGCCACGATGTTCAGCAGCGATAATGACGTCACTCAGATAAGCAAAGCGGGTGTAATCGGTAATAATCCGGCCAAAACCGATCTGTTGCTGTTGCCAGTAAATGCCGAACGGCAGCGAGCCGGCAATCGATCGCAGCGTCATGGCGCGCGGCTGATCTTTGGCCCAGTAGCTGTTGCCGGAAAGCTGTTGGTGAATCCAGTCGAGATTGAGTTTTTCCGCATCACTACTCAGTAAATAATCATCGCGCTGCCATTCCGCCAGCTGCGGTGAAAAAGGTAAAAGCATGGTGACTCCTGGTGACTGAAATACAGACACTCAGAGTTTACGAAGTTAGCGGCGGGTGTTTTTTTCGAAGCAAGGTCATCAACAGCGGATTTATGGGGAATTTAGAGGCGAGAAAAAATTTTCTGCCGCAGCGAGGGCGGCATAACTGCCGCCTCCGGGGAAAACTAATACTCGACCTGGGTATGCCGTGATATCAGCGAGCGCAGCGGCACGCTACTTTTCATAATCGGTGACTTAATCACAATATAACTGAAGTACTTATCAATCCCCACTTTAGCATCCAGCAAACGTTCAATCACTTCCTGATAATGCTCAATACTGCGGGTAATAAAGCGCAACAAATAGTCATAACCGCCGGTGATCAGGTGACACTCCATCAGCTCATCCACTTCGCGAATGGCGTTTTCAAATTTCAGAAAATCTTCGCGCCGATGGCCTGCCAGCGTCACTTCAGTAAATACCGTCACCGAATCGGTAATTTTGGTCAGATTAATATGAGCTTCATAACCGGTAATAAAGCCCGCAGACTCAAGACGTTTTACGCGTTGTAAGCAGGGACTGGGCGAAAGCCCAACGGCGTCGGCAAGATTAACATTGCTGATGCGGCCATCTTTTTGCAATTGCACCAAAATATTGATATCGATGCGATCAAGTTTCATTAAGCCGTTCATAAAGCCCCTCATTGTGACACATTTTTGTGTGCATACCTCGATGGTATAACACGCTTTCTGGTAACTGCGCCAGCGTTACTGGCGGTTATCACATCGAGGATATTTCCGAAAATTCAATGAGGAAACAATGACTAACCTAAACGACCTGTGGCACGAGCCAGAGCAATATCAAAGATATGCAGCGCTTCTTCCAGTTGCGAATCACTGGTGACCAGCGGCGCCAGGAAACGCACGGTATTGCGGTGCAGACCGCATTTAATCAGCAATAACCCTTCCTGGCAGGCGCAGTCGAGGATCTTCTGCGTTAATGCCGCATCCGGCTTCTTACTCTCAAAATCGATGATTTCCACCGCCTGCATAAAACCGACGCCGCGTACTTCACCAATGCAGGCGTACTTATCGGCCAGCTGCCGTAAGCGCGCATTCAGTTGCGTCCCCAGCAGATTTGAACGCTCCAGCAAATTGCTATGCTCCAGCAAATCGAGCACCGCCAGTGAGGCCGCACAGGCCAGCGCATTACCGCCATAGGTCCCCCCTAATCCACCCGGCGTTGGCGCATCCATAATCTTCGCGCGTCCTACCACTCCGGAGATGGGCAGACCGCCGCCGAGGCTCTTCGCCACCGTGACCAGATCCGGCGTAATCGCCGAGTGCTCAAAACCAAACATTTTGCCGGTGCGACCAAAGCCGGTCTGGACTTCATCGCAAATCAGCAAGATGCCATGCCGCGCAGTTATTTCCCGCAGCGCCTGCATAAAACTGGCCGGCGCCGGCAGGAAACCACCGTCGCCCTGTACCGGCTCAATAATAATCGCCGCTACACGCTCGGGCAGGATCTGCACCGCAAACAGATTATCCAGTGCCGCCAGACAATCCTCTGGCGAAATATGGTGGAAAGCATTCGGATAAGGCACGCGATAAATATCACCGGGGAACGGGCCAAAATTTTGTTTATATGGCTGACTCATACCGGTTAAAGTAACACCTAATAAAGTACGGCCATGGAAAGCGCCATCAAAGGCAATAATACCCGGACGGTTGGTATAAGCGCGGGCGATCTTCACCGCATTTTCTACTGCTTCCGCACCGCTGGTAAAAAATACGCTTTTAAACGCCTCACCGGCGCCGATTAATGTATTCAGCCGCTTTGCCAGTTCAATATAACCCGGGTATGCCGCCACCTGGAAACAGGCGTGCGATACCTGATGCAGTTGCTGTGTAACCGCATTGATTACCGCCGGATGATTGTGGCCGACATTCAGTACACCGATGCCACCGACAAAATCTAAATAGCGATTTCCCTCCACATCCCAGACTTCAGAGCCCTTCCCTTTCGCAATCACCACCGGGTGAGCGGTTACCACACCGCGCGGTACATTCTCTTCGCGTGCATTCAGAAATAGTGCGTTATCAGAAAATGTTTGCTGCTCAGCCATTAAATTTTGCATCTCTCTACCTCATCGACATAACGATAATATGAGTCAAGTATCGCAATAAGCACTTTCGGTAAGCTGCCGTAATTCCTGCGGCAGCAGCATTTACTTTCGAATTCAGCGCCGATTGGTGAATTAAATTTTCACCCCAGCGTTTCGCGCACCACTTCACAGAACCAGCGCACGCCAAAAGGGATCACTTCATCATTAAAATCATAGGCGGAATGATGGAGTGGGCGGCTGTCGGCAGAGCCCAGCCACAAATAAGCGCCAGGCCGCGCCTGCAACATAAAAGAGAAATCTTCGGAGGTCAGCGCCGGTTTATGCGCTTCGCTGGCATCCAGCCCGGCATTACGCGCCGCCTGTAGCGCAATCGCCGCTTCGGGCGCACTGTTAATCGTTGCCGGATAGTAGCGGTGGTACTGTACTTCCGCCTGCAATCCGTGGGCCGCAGTGACATGTTCCGCCATCTGCCGCAGGCGCTGCTCAATCACATCCTGCACCTGCGGGTTAAAAGTACGCACCGTACCGGTAATCGTCGCTTCCGCCGGGATCATATTGTGGGAAAAGCCCCCCTGGATACGCGTCACCGTCAGCAAACCGGGTTCACAGGGGTCAACCGCACGCGCCACAATGGTATTCAGTTGCACCACCAGTTCACTGGTGGCTAATAGCGTATCCGCACTGAGATGCGGCTGAGCAGCATGACCGCCGCCGCCGGTTACGCGGATGTCGAAACGGTCGGCAGCCGCCATAATCGGCCCGGCACGGGTTTGCGCGCTGCCAGCCGGCAGCTCCGGCCAGTTATGCACCGCATATACCGCATCACAGGGGAAGCGCGTAAACAGACCGTCATCGATCATCGCTTTAGCGCCCGCCAGTCCCTCTTCGGCAGGCTGAAAAATAAAGTACACCGTGCCGTTAAAATCAGCGGATTTGGCCAGCGCTTCCGCCGCCCCCAGTAGCATCGCGGTATGGCCATCATGACCGCAGGCGTGACAGGCGCCCGGCTGGCCACTTTTCCATGGCTGACTGCCGGCATCATTCATCGGCAAGGCATCCATATCGGCGCGCAAACCAATACTGCGCTGGCTGGCGCCGCGGCGCAGTACGCCGACAACGCCCGTTTTACCCACGCCGCAATGCACCTCAATACCCTGCGCCGTCAGGAACGCCGCCACGATGGCTGCGGTACGCTGCTCGCTGAAACCCAGCTCCGGATGGGCGTGCAAATCCCGGCGCAGCGCGACTAAATGTGACCACTGCATATTAGTATCCTCTTTGTCTGTCGATCAGCCCGATCATCGGTTCACCGGACTCGAAGCGACGAATATTGGCCAGCAACGCATCGACCGCCGTTTCCGGCATCGTCTGGCTGGCAATATGCGGGGTTAACCAAATAGCAGGATGCCTCCAGAACGGATGTCCGGCGGGCAGCGGTTCCGGATCGGTTACATCGATCACCGCCGCGCTCAGTTGCTGGCTGTCCAGGGCGCTGAGCAAATCGTTATGATTCAGCTGTGCGCCGCGCCCCGCCTGTACCAGCGCCGCGCCGTGCGGCAGCTGATTAAAGCAGTCGCTATTCAGCAGCCCTTTAGTGCTGTCAGTCAGTGGTAACAGGCAGATTAAGATATCGGTGCGCGCCAGAAAATCGCCCAGTTGATCCTTTCCCGCCCAGCACTGGACGCCGTCAATCTCACGCCGGGTACGACTCCAGCCTCCACAGTCAAAACCCAGAGCCAGCAGTGGTTTCAGTACGGCTTCACCAAGACTACCCAATCCCATAACGCCGATACGACGCTTTGCCGCCGCACGCATCGGATGCGGCTGCCACTGTTGTTCGCGCTGCTGCTGCAAATAGCGCGGCATATCGCGATGCAGGCCAAGCACCGCAAAGGTGACGTATTCCACCATACCGTTAGTCAGGCCCGGTTCCACCATGCGCACCACCGGCAAATCGGCAGGCAGCCGCGCGTAGTCAAACTGATCGGCTCCGGCCCCGACGGAGAACAGCACTTTCAGATTGGGAAACTGCTGCATAATATCGGATGGGGGTTGCCAGGCGACCAGATAGTCGACGGTAGTCGGGTCACCAATATCCGGCCACTGACGGAAACTGGAGCCGGGCGCGCGTTCCGTCACCAGCGCCGCCCATTTGCGTCCGCGCTCGGGTTCAGATTTATAAACGATATTCATCAGGCCATCGCCTGGGTCATCAGCCCAAACACCCGCATGCCGCCCGCTGCGGGCTGCCAGGGTGTTCCTTTATACATGATGGTCGGCGCATCCACTTCCGCTAACCCCAGCGTGGTCAGCCACTCACCCAGCCCACTGGCGGCATCGGTATCAATACGGACAAACTGACCGCTTAATCCGCTGAGTAGCTGGCTGACCAACAGTTTTGCCTGCGACAAATCCTGCGCAATAATTGGCCCGATAGCGTAGCCATGTCCAAAGCGCCGCAAACAGGCAAACCCCGCCGGATGCTCCCCCTGCTCCAGCACCAGCACCGGCTGATCGCTGGCCAGTAATCCGGCGATCAACTGCGGGCGATACTGACCGTGGGCCTGATGATCGAGCGCCGTCAGCAGCGGCGCATCTTCAGGCTGGCCGCGCCGCAGCCGCTGATCGGCAGCCAGCGGCCAGCCGGCGATTGCCGCCAGTTGCCGGCACTGATGTTGCTCCACATTACCGCTGGCGACAAAACCCAGTTTTTCATATAACCCTTTCCCTGCCTCGGTGGCATGCAGGCGAATATGACTGCCGGACAGTTTGTCCAGCACCGCCAGCATTAGCTGCCGGCCAATACCGCGCCCCTGTGCCGCGCCATCAACCATCACCAGCCCGAGGGTGGCGTAGTCATTTCCCCAGCGCCAGCAGAGTGCGGTGCCAGTCACCCGACCGTTCTCCACGGCAACCACACCTTCACCCAGTTGCAGCGCCTGCTGCCAGTCGGCGCGACGATGCGGCCATTTCATCTGCTGAGTCAGCGCAAAGGCGCTGTCCAGGTCACCTTCATTCATCGCACGTAGTTGCATACTCATCGCTACTCCTTACATCATGCCGGGGGTATCAAGGCCAGATCCATCCACCAGCCGCGCATAGCGATATGGCGTCGGGTCGACTATCGGTTGTTGATTCATAATCAGATCGGCAGCCAGACGACCGGCTCCGGGTCCGATACCAAAACCGTGCCCGCTATAACCCGCAGAAATCACCAGGCCAGGCAATTGCGGTACGCCGGAGATCACCGGAATCGCATCCGGTGCGCTGTCGATCATTCCGCCCCACGCCTGCACCATGCGCAGATCCGCCAGCGCCGGATACTCTTTGCGCATTGCGGCAATGCCCTCCTGCACCAGCGCCAGATCGGCGTGCGGGTCGAGAATACGCACTTTTTCGAACGGCGATTGCGCATCAAACTGCCAGCGGCCCAGCGCTTCCGGCCCGCGATAAAAAGGCGCCAGACCAAGACGAATCTTCAGGTTTTTGCGCCGCGCTTTAAATGTTGGATAGAACTGACGCGCATAGCGCAATCCCTGCGCGCCGGGTTCTAAACGGCCACGGCCAGATACCGACACCGTATAGCTGCCATCCAGCTGTGGACGACAGGCAAAGCCCGGCGTATACAGCGGCATGCTAATCGCCTGCGCGATCGGGGCGGTACGAAAAGCCGTACCAATCACATTGCCCAGCGGCAGGTCGATACCATGACGACGACAGAACATTGAAGTCCAGGCGCCACCGGCACAAATCACACTGGCGGTTTTGATCAACCCGCGTTCTGTCCAGACGCCGCTGACCCGACCGGCCGCGATATCCAGCCCGCGCACCGCGCACTGCTGTACCACACAGGCGCCAAGGCGCTGGGCGGCGATGGCTAAACCCGGCGCCGCCAGCGACGGCTCTGCGTGTCCGTCGGTCGGGGACGAGACGCCCCCCAGCCATGCGCTGGTACTGCCCGGCGTCATCGCTTTTGCCTGTGCCGCGTTCAGAATATCGCTGCGCACGTCATAGCTTTTCGCCATTTTGCCCCAGTTATCCCAGGCGTCGATTTCACTCTGATCGCGCGTGGCGTAAACCAGGCCGGTACGCCGGAAACCGAGCTCTTCACCGGTCTCCTGGCCCAACTCTTCCCAGCGGCGCAGCGCATAGATAATTAACGGCAATTCACGCTCATCGCGGTTCTGCTGACGGCACCAGCCCCAGTTACGGCTGGATTGCTCGCCACCTACCAGCCCTTTTTCCAGCAAAACCACCTTTATGCCCTGTTTTGCCAGTTCGTAAGTCGCCGCAGCGCCGGCGATACCACCGCCAATCACCACCACGTCAGCGGATTCAGGGAAATACGCGTTATCCTGTACATATCGAATCGGTGCTGGCATTGCGTGTGTTACCTCGTTAAGCAAATTTTTGACAGGCGCGGTATAACTGCCGCCCCAGTGCCTGAGCAGAAAACATTAATGCATCCCGTTGGCGATATCGCTCTCTTCATGTTCATCCAGCCAGCCCTGCCGCAGTTCCGGCACCGCGCGTTTCAGGCGCTCATAGTAAAGATCGCTGGAGGTTTTGTCATAGTCGGCGCGCGCCACCTGAGCCACCATACGGCCACTTTTCACCACAATAATTTCATCACAGACTGAACGTACCGCATGCAGATCGTGGCTGATAAACAGTACTGACAGCCCCAGCTCGCGCCGCAGTTCGGTAATCAAATCCAGTACCGCAGCCGCCACCACGGTATCCAGTGCGGAGGTCACCTCATCGCACAGAATCAGATCCGGCTCGGCGGCCAGCGCCCGTGCCAGATTAACCCGTTGTTTCTGGCCGCCGGAAAGCGCCCACGGACGGCGCCACAATACAGTGCGCGGCAGGCGCACCAGATCCAGCAGCTCAAACAGCCGTTTCTCCAGCGCCGCACCACGTAAACCATGAAACAGTTTTAACGGGCGGGCGAGGATTTTTTCTACGCTGTGGGCTGGATTAAGCGCGGTATCAGCCATCTGGAATACATACTGAATGCGGCGTAGTTCATTTTCCGGCCGCTGTTGCAATGCACCGGCAATATAGTGACCATTAAACAAAATATGGCCGCCGGACGGCGTATTGATCCCGGCAATCGCATGAGCCAGCGTGGTTTTACCCGAGCCGGATTCGCCAATAATGCCAATCGCCTGGCCACGGAACAATTTGAAGTTAATATCCTGCAGGATCTTAATTTTGGGCTGACCGTTGCTGTCCAGCGGGCCGTAGCCAGCGGACAAATCGCGAACTTCCAGCATCGGCTGAATTCCGGCATCCGCCGCGCGCCAGGCGCTGTCGCGGCTCTTTTGCTGTGCCGCATCCAGTAATAAACGGGTGTATTCCGCCTGCGGCGCCTGCAGCAGCTTATCGGTGCTGCCATATTCGGCAATCGATCCTTTCAGCAATACCAGAATACGATCCGCCATCTGCGCCACCACCGCCAGGTCATGACTGACATAGATCGCCGTGGTGCCGCGCTGACGCACCACGCGACGAAATGCTTTCAGCACTTCTACCTGGGTGGTGACGTCGAGCGCGGTAGTCGGCTCATCGAGGATCACCACTTCCGGATCGCCAATCAGCGCCATCGCCGTCATCAGGCGTTGCAGCTGACCGCCGGAAACCTGATGGGGATAGCGGTCACCAATGGTGTCCGGGTCAGGCAACGCCAGCTCGCGAAACAGCTCCAGCGCTTTCTTCTTCGCCGCGGCCCGGTTCATCAGGCCATGGATCACCACCGGTTCAATAACCTGATCGAGAATTTTCATCGCCGGGTTAAACGAGGCCGCCGCACTCTGGGCGATATAGGCCACCTTGTTGCCGCGGAATTGACAAAGTTGTCCCGGCGTCAGCGCAGTGACATCAGTACCGGCGACATGGATGGTGCCTGCGGCGATATGGCAGCCATGGCGCGCATACCCCATCAGCGCCAGCGCAATAGTGGTTTTACCGGAGCCGGATTCACCGATCAGCGCCAGCACTTCCCCCTTCTGCACGGTGAAGCGAATATCAGAAACCAGTGAAACTTCATGGCCGTCGTCGGTCTTCGCCGTCACCCGCAGATTTTCCACCGACACCATTGGACGTGCGCTATGTGGCATAATATTCATGCAACCCCCTTCACCCAGTTCAGCGGACGCATCGCCTGCAAACTGTCAATAAACAGGTTGGCGCCAATGGTCAGACTGGCAATCGCCACTGCCGGCATCAGTACCGCCGGAGAGCCATCAAACAGCCCCTGTAGATTTTCCCGTACCAGGGTGCCCCAGTCCGCATACGGCGGCTGGACGCCGAGACCAAGAAAACTCAGCCCGCTTAACATCAGCACGATATAGACAAAGCGCAGACCGAAATCAGTCAGCATCGGATGTACCATATTCGGCAGAATATCGTGGATCGCGATATACCAGCGGCTCTCACCACGCAGCCGCGAAGCCTGGACATAATCCATTGAGCGCAGGCTGGAAGCCATGGCATAGGCAATACGATAGGCGCCCGGCCAGTAGGTAAATACCGCGGTAATAATCAGCATCGGCAACGAAGAGCCGAACACCGCGACAATCATCAGCGCCAGAATTTTGCCCGGCAGGATCAGCATTGCATCATTGATACGGCCAAGGATCTCTTCCAGCCAGCGGCCGGTAACCGCCGCCAGCAGCGCCAGTAAAGTGCCGACCAGGCTGGCCATTAGCGCGGCGCTTAGCGCCAGACCGATTGAGTAGCGAGCGCCAAACATAATCCGGCTGAGAATGTCGCGACCGAGATAGTCGGTGCCAAACCAGAATTCGGCGCTAAAGCCGCCGAACATCGCGCCGCCGCCAATATCCTCGAGATTGTGTGGCGCCAGCGCGGTGCCAAATATCGCCATAAAAACCCAGAACAGGGTAATCAGCAGACCGGTACGGCCGGCGTTATTCAGCGACTGGAAGAATCGTAAGGGCAACAGTAGCCTATTCATCAGCCCCTCCACTTTGGATTGAATGCGATAGTCAGGATGTCCGCAGCCAGTAACAGCACCAGATAGCAGACGGCGAAGAACATCACACACAGCTGCACCACCGGCAGATCGCGATTACTGACCGCATCCACCATCTGGCTGGCCAGACCGGGATAACTGAAGATACTTTCAATGATAATCACACCGCCAAACAGATAAGACAGGCTAAGCGAGACCGCATTGGCAATCGGCCCGACGGCATTCGGCAGCGCGTGGCGCAACATGGCGCGCAGCGGCGATACGCCTTTCAGCAATGTCATCTCCAGATAGGCACTGTCCATCTGATTGATAATCGCCGCCCGCGTCATCCGCGCCATTTGCGCCACCACCACGCAGCACAGGGTCAGCACCGGCAGCGCGTAGGTGCGCAAGAAGCCGGGCAGATCCTGATCCGGTGAGCCAATCGACATTGCCGGCACCCAGTGCAGCTTGACGGCAAAGACAATGACCGCGATGGTCGCCACCAGGAACTCCGGCACCGCCACCACCGCCATGGTGCTCAGCACCAGCGCACGGTCCAGCAGCGAACCGCGTTTCATGGCGGCGGTAATGCCGATCACCAGCGCCACCGGAACAGAGACCAGCGTGGTGGTGGCCGCCAGCTGAAAGGTGGCGGGAATACGCTGCGCCACCAGTTGCGTAACGGGTAAATTACTGGCGAATGAGGTGCCAAAATCGCCCTGAAGCATACCGGCAAGCCAGCTGAAATAACGCCACACCAGCGGCTGATCAAGTCCGAGCTGCTGACGCAGCGCGGCAATGGTTTCCGGCGTCGCCCCTTGTCCGAGGATCATCTGCGCCGCATCGCCCGGCAGCATGCTGGTGATCAGAAACACCAGCGCCGAGACGATCAGCAGCGTTAATAAGCCGGAGCCGAGGCGCCGCGCAATCAGTTTGAAAATGTACCGATTCATCGCCGTTCTCCTTATCAGGAAGCGAGCCAGGCAAACTCGTGGAAGCGATAGCCCATCATCATGCCTGATGGCCAGGCTTCAACGCCTTTCACTTTATTGCTGTGTCCATCCATGGTGCTGATAAACACCGGAATGATGGTGCCGCAGTGGTCATGCACCAGTTGCTGCATATCGCCATACATCTGTTTGCGTTTGCTTTGATCCTGCTCGCCGCGTGCAGCGGTTACCAGCTGATCAAACTGCTGGTTCTTCCAGCCGGATTCATTCCATGGCGCAGCAGAGTGATAGAACTGCGAGAACAGCATATCCAGCGTCGGACGCGGGTTAACGGAGCCATAGCCAATCGGATCCTTCATCCAGTGAGTTGACCAGTAACCGTCATACGGCACACGGCGCACATTGACATTCAACCCGGCGGAGCGGGCGATTTGCTGGATCAACTGCCCCCCTTCCACTGCGCCTTCGATATTTGGCGTGGTGATAATCTCAATTTTGGCCCCCACCATATTGGCCTTTTTCAGGTGGAATTTGGCTTTATCGAGATCCAGCGGACGCTGCGGAATATCTTTGTTAAACATCGGATGCCATGGCGGTACCGGGGTATCGTTACCAATATCGCCGTAACCCTGCATCACGGTTTTCTGCATCATTTCGCGAGGCTGCAAATATTTCATCGCCAGCACAAAATCCGGGTTGTTACCGGGTTTTTGATCGGTACGCAGAATCAGGTCGCTGTACATCCCTGATTTGGTCTCCATAATGCCGAACTGACCACTCTGCTTCAGACGTTTAACATCATTAGCCGACAGGGTGGAGACAATATGCAGGTCGCCGGACATCAGTGCGTTAACGCGCGCCGCCGGGTCGGTGACGCCCATCAGTTCGACTTCATCAAGATGAGGCAGCCCCGGTTTCCAGTAGTTTTTGTTTTTGCTGCCGACGGTGCGCACCCCCGGCTGGAAGGACTTCAGCACAAACGGGCCGGTACCAATGCCTTTACTGAAATCTTTGGTATTGTTCTGCACAATCAGGAACGAACTGGTCGCCAGGATCGATGGCAGGTCGAAGTTAGCCTGCTCAAGGGTGATATCCAGCTCCGTCGGGCTAACGGCGTTAAACTCTTTCATCTGCGAAGCAAGGGTAATTACCGTCGAGGCCACCGCCGGATCTTTATGGCGGCTAAGGGAGTAGATCACGTCTTCGCTGGTCAGCGCCTTACCGTCATGGAAGGTGACGCCCGGGCGTAGTTTGATATGCCAGTGGATGCCGTCGCTGCTGGTAATGGATTCTGCCAGCGCCGGTTGGGCGGTCAGGTTTTTGTCGAGCTCGGTCAGACCGCTATAGAACATAAACTGACGGCTGTAATCGCCGCTGTTGCTGCCTTTCGCCGGATCCAGGGTATCAGTCGCAGAGGAGTTGGCTACCGCCGCGCGCAGTTTACCGCCGGCTACCGGCGTTTCTGCGGCAAAGCTAAACTCAGGGAAACCAATCAGGCCAGTACTCATTACGGCGCCAGCCGACAACAGTTTCATCATGCCGCGTCGGGAGATCGACACATCGTTAATTGCCTGTGTTATTGCAGGATTAACCGGGCTAAATTCTTTACGAAATTTACTCATCTGCACACCCTCAAAAGTAAAACGTTCAGTGATTCAGGAGAGCCGATCCATAGCCTTGTAGTACAAGCCCGCTACGGGCAAAAACCAGGGTTTACCAAAATAGCCCGGTACAGCTGGCCAGCTGGCCCGCTGCCACGGATTCTCATTGGCTTTTTCTGCGATCAGGTCCGCCATCACTCGTCCCATCCACACCGACATCTGTGTGCCATGGCCGCTGTAGCCAAGCGAATAGAACACCCCTTCATGCTCACCGGCATGCGGCAGACGATCGGCGGTCATATCCACCAGCCCGCCCCAGCAGTAGTCGATGACTGGCGCAGTCAGCGCCGGGAACATTTTTTTCATTCCGGCCTGCAACACCTCGCCACTGCGCGCATCCGAGGTCGGGTTGCTGATGGCGAAACGTGCCCGGCCACCAAACACCAGACGATTATCCCGGGTGGTGCGAATGTAATTGCCCAGATTCAGCGAGGTGACATAGGTACGGTTATTCGGCAGCAACTGCTGCAACAATTCCGCTTCCAGCGGGGCGGTAACCACCACAAAACTGCCTACCGGAATAATGCGCCGCTGGAACCAGTCGAACGGCCCGATATTCGAGCAGCCGGTGGCCATCAGCACTTTCTCGGCGATAATCTCGCCGCTGGCGGTGCTAACGCGATGACGATAACCATTAAGACGGGTTAAACCGGTAACCGGCGTATGCGGATAAATTTTTGCGCCGCTGCGGACGGCGGCATTGGCCAGACCGACGCCAAACTTACCCATATGCATCTGCCCGCCATGTTGTTGCAGCAGACCGCCATGAAACTCAGTGGAATCAATCTCGCGCCGCACGTCATCGGCGCCTAACAGCTCAACATCGGGATCGACATGCCGGCGCATCATTTCGCAGGCCGCTTTTAGCGCAGGCAGATGCGAAGCTTTGCTGGCCAGTTTCAGCTTGCCGCAGCGCCGGAAATCGCAGTCAATCTGCTCGCTTGCCACCAGTTGCTGCACATAATCCACCGCACTGGCAAAAGCGCGATAATAGCGGCTGGCCTGCTCAACCCCGTGGCTTGCCACCAGGGCAGAAAAGTTTTGCGCTACGCCGGTATTACAGTGGCCGCCGTTACGCCCCGACGCCTGGCTCATCACCTGCGCGGCTTCCAGCACCACGACATTGATACCGCTACGCGCCAGATTCAGCGCCGCCGAGATACCGGTAAAACCGCCGCCAATCACCACCACATCGGCAGTGGCCGGCAGACTGCCTGCGGTCGCGCCGTCAAAGGTGGGTGCCGTTGCCTGCCAGAAGGATTCCAGTTTCATCGCCCTGCTCCTGTGTCCGGTTACAGTCCGACAACCGCCGGAAGACCGCCAATATCGTTAATTTCGCTATAACCAAAGTACGGATTACCGGCATCATGACCGCGTGCAACAAAGACTTTATTTTTGATGCCGAGATCATGGGCGGTCATCAGGTCATAGCGCAGGCTGGAGGAGACATGCAGAATCTCTTCCGGACCACAGTCCAGCTTATTCAGCATGTATTCGAAGCCCTTCATCTGCGGTTTATATGCCCCCACCTCTTCCGCGGTAATGGTCATATGGATCGGCGCACCCAGACGGGGCACATGGTTTTTAATCAGCTCATCCGTAGAGTTGGTCAGCAGCACCAGCGGAAACGCCTCAGCCACTTTTGCCAGCCCGGCAGGCACATCCGGGTGCGGCCCCCAGGTCGCGCAGGCGGTCATTACCGCGGCGCAATCCTGTTCAGTACACTCCACGCGCCACTTATTACAGGTCCGGTACAGCGCGTCAGCGACCACCAGCGGATAGAGTTTGAACGCCCCCAGCACTTCATCCATACGGTAGCGGGCGAAATCGGTGGTAAAAGCGCTCATCTGCTCAGGGCTGACGCGATCGGCGAAAATTGCCGCCGCCGCACCGGCCATATCAAAGTTGATCAAGGTGCCGTAGCAGTCGAAGGTGATAAATTTCGGTTTAAACACAGCCATTGCGCGACCTCTTCAGATTGTCGAATTAAGTTGGGTTAAAAATCGATCAGTACGCTTTTGTAGCGCTGACAGGCTTCAAACGCCTGACGGCCTAAATCTTTACCAATACCGGAACCCTGAAAACCGCCGGTCGGAATAATAAAATCGCCAGAACGGCCATAGCGGTTGATCCAGACCGTACCGGCGGCAATGCCGCGCATCGCGCGCAGAGCACGGTCGAGACTTTTGGTATGTACCCCGGCGCACAGGCCGTAAGTAGGATGCGATGCCAGCGCCAGACCTTCGGCTTCATCATCAAAAATCTGTACCGTCAGTACCGGGCCAAAAATCTCCTCCTGTACCGCGGGATTATCCTGGCTAACGCCGGTGATCAGCGTCGGCTGCCAGAAGTAACCGCCGCCAGTATCAGCAAAACGCTCGCCGCCGACCAGAATTTCAGCCCCCTGCTGCCGCGCGGCGGCGATCACCTGCTGCACTTTTGCCGCCTGCCGGGCATCGATCATCGGCGCATAGCGACTGCTTTCATCCCAGGTCACTCCCGGACGAAAGCCCTGACACAGTGCGGTCAGCCGGGCAATCAACGCCGGCGCAATAGCGCGTTGCACCAGCAAACGGGTACCGGCCACACAGGCCTGGCCGCCATTGGCGGTAAAGCCACGCACAATACGTCCGGCCACCTCATCAATATCGCCCGCATCATCAAACACTAACTGCGGGCTTTTGCCGCCCAGCTCCAGCGTGACTGGTTTCATGCCGTTAAAAGCCGCATCACTCATAATGCGGGCGCCCGTCTGGGTAGAACCGGTAAAAGAGACTTTACGCACCAGCGGATGCGCCACCAGCGCACTGCCGGTTACCGCCCCGCTGCCCTGGAGAATATTCAGCACGCCAGCGGGCAAGCCCGCCTGAATCGCCAGCTCCGCCATACGAATGGTGGAGAACGGCGTCAGTTCAGAAGGTTTCAGCACCACAGCATTGCCTGCCGCCAGCGCCGGACCACATTTCCACGACGCCATCGACAGCGGAAAATTCCACGGGGTAATCGCGCCGATAACGCCGTAAGGCTCCGCCACCAGCATGCCGAGACTGGCGGCACGGGTCGGCAACAGGTCGCCACTATATTTGTCAGCGCATTCAGCGTAGAAACGGATAGCCTCCGCGGTAAAAGGAAGTTCATGATGAATCACATCATGAATCGGACGCGTCGAACTTAAGGCTTCCAGCGGCGCCAGGTAGTCAGTATCCGCAGCAATCAGATCCGCCCAGCGGCGCAGTACCGCGCCGCGCTGGCGCGGCGGACAGCTGGCCCAGCCGCTCTGTTTAACGGCCCGGTCAGCGAGGGTTACCGCTTCGTCCACCAGCGTCGCATCAGCTTCATACAACCCGGCGACGGGCTTGCCGTCAGAAGGCCGGTTTACCAGCAAAGTATTGCCCTGACCGCGCAGATGCCTGCCATTGATATAATGGCCTGCCGGCAGGGCAATTTTATCGGGATCGAAACTTAACATGGATAAACCCTTATATTTATCGGCGGCCATTAATGCCTCTCCGACGCTATTTCAGCTTCCCCGCCCCGGCAGCGTGATTAATGCTGTCCAGACAGCCACCAAAAACTCTTTTCATCTTTGTTATTCAGTTAATGCAGAAAGTATGCCAGCACGTTAAAAAATAAAAATGCGTAAAGAAGGCGCTAAAAAAATTTTCTGCCGTAAATAAAGGCAAATTTTTCCAGATAAGCCGACAGTGTAAATAGATGATTTACATCACATTATAAGCGCACCAGCATAGAGCAAAGGCTGCTATTACTGCACCAAAACAGAGAGGGGGATTTTAACAATTGGCTGAAAAAGCGGCGTAAATAAAACAAAAAAAACGCCGACAATTTATTTATCGTCGGCGCTTTTCAAGGTGTTAGCGATTATTTTTGTTACAAGCTACCGAAATGAAATGCCTTAGATTCAAGATATTCCTCAATACCATGATGGGAACCTTCGCGACCGATGCCGGATAATTTAATGCCGCCAAAAGGCGCCACTTCGAGCGAAATCGATCCAGTATTAAATCCAACCATGCCAAATTCCAGCGCTTCGCCCACCCGCCAGGCGCGGCGAATATTTTCCGTAAAGAAGTAGGCGCCAAGACCAAATGGCGTATCGTTCGCCATGGCAATCGCTTCCTCTTCATGGTCAAAAATAAACAGCGGCGCCACCGGACCGAAAGTCTCTTCATCGGCAATGCGCATATGGCGTGTGACGTCACCCAACACCGTCGGCTGCACAAAGGTGCCGGCGCCGTGGCTGATCCCGCCGGTCAGCAGGGTCGCCCCTTTGCTGAGCGCATCCTCAATATGTGCATTCACTTTATCCACCGCGTGGCGGTTAATCAGCGGGCCGAGGGTGCTGCCGTCGGCAAAGCCGTCGCCGACCTTCAGTTTCGCCACTTCAGCCAGCAGACGTTCGGCAAAGCGCGGATAGATATTACGCTGCACCAGAATACGGTTAGCGCAAACACAGGTTTGTCCGGCATTACGGAACTTACTTATCATCACCCCGGCAATGGCGATATCCAGATCGGCATCATCAAAGATAATCAATGGCGCATTACCACCGAGTTCAAGGCTAAGACGCTTAATACTGTCGGCGCTCTGTTGCATCAGCAACTGTCCGACGCGGGTGGAACCGGTAAAGGAAATTTTCCGCACCAGACGGCTAGCGGTCAGCGCGCTGCCAATTTCCTGTGGCAGACCGGTCACCACCTGCAGCACACCATCCGGGATACCGGCACGTTGCGCCAGCTCCATCAATGCCAGCGCCGAAAGCGGAGTCAGTTCTGAAGGTTTAACAATAATCGGGCAGCCCGCAGCCAGCGCCGGGGCTACTTTGCGGGTGATCATCGCTATCGGGAAATTCCATGGCGTAATCGCCGCCGCGACGCCAACCGGTTGCTTCAGCACCAGGATACGGCGATCGTCAGTCGGGGCCGGAATGGTTTCACCGTAGATACGACGCGCCTCTTCGGCAAACCATTTCACAAAGCTGGCGCCGTACAGCACTTCGCCCTTGGCTTCCGCCAGCGGTTTACCCTGCTCTGCGGTCATGATGATCGCCAGGTCATCAGCATGGCGGATAATCAGCTGATGCCATTTTTCCAATAATGCTGCGCGCTGCGCGTTTGGCGTTTTTCCCCAGCTGATGCGAACCGCTTCGGCATGCTCAATGGCGCGTTCCGTCTCTTCTTTTCCCAGGGCAGGAATGGTGGCAATGGTTTGCAGCGTGGAAGGATTGATGACCGCCAGTGTTTCGCCACTGTGTGCGCCTTGCCACTCACCGGCGAAAAAGGCTTGCTGACGCAACAGGCCAGCATCTTGTAAACGTTGTTCTAGCATAGCGTCCCCTTTTGTCTGTTAACTTCACTGTAACGAACGGGGGAAATCAATGCTGCGCTATCTGCGCGTTACGCGCCATCGCCATGAGGAATTTGCCTGGCAAACGAAATTTTATGCTGCATGGCAGCAGTACAAATGCTCAGCACGGGCGGCAGAATATCTGAACCCTGCTGTCGGGGAGCCATTAATGGCTCCCGCCCGATGGCGGCAGCAGTACAAACCATTGATACGGAAGGAATATCTCAACCCCTGCTGTAGGGGAGCCATTAATGGCTCCCGCCCCGATGGCGGCAGCAATGCAAACCATTGATACGGAAGGAATATCTCAACCCCTGCTGTCGGGGAGCCATTAATGGCTCCCGCCCCGATGGCGGCAGCAATGCAAACCATTGATACGGGCGGAATAAATCGCGCCCCTACATGAGATGATGTCAGATTTGGAAATCGATAACCGGGGTTTCGTCTTCGCCCAGCGACAACGCCTGGCGCTTAATCTCTTCCAGTGACAGATTGGCGTTACATAATTCAAGGAATTGCCAGACATAATTACGCTGCAGCTGACCGCGCTTTAAACCCAGCCATACCGTATTGGATTCAAACAGATGTTTGGCCTCCAGCCGCGTCAGCGTGGAGTGCTGATCCAGTTCACACGCCTGGTCGGCTAACACCCCAACCCCCAACCCCAGCTCAACGTAGGTTTTCACCACGTCAGAATCCTGCGCGCTGAGGACGATATCAGGTTTTAAGCCGGCGGCATGAAACGCCCGGTCAACCCGTGAACGCCCGGTGATCCCCTGACGGTAAGTGATCAGCGGATAACGGCTGAGGGCATTCAGCGTCACCGGCTGCTGTTGCTCCAGTTCGTGGCCTTTCGGCACCAGCAGGGCATGATGCCAGCTGAACCACGGAAATGCCGCCAGTGCCGGGTTATTCACCACCTGCTCACTGGCGATACCGATATCCGCCTCCCCGGCCACCAGCATCGTCACAATCTCCTGCGGTGACCCCTGGTTTAGCTCAAGCCGTACATTGGGATAGAGCGCGCGAAAAGCTTTGATCACCCGCGGCAGGCTGTAGCGCGCCTGAGTATGGGTGGTGGCGATAGTCAGCACCCCGTTTGATTCATTGGTAAACACATCCGCCAGCCGACGCACTTTGCCTGCTTCATCAAGGATCCGTTCGGCAATGGTCAGCAAAGCTTTCCCCGGCTCAGTCATGCCCAACAGACGCTTACCGCGACGAATAAAGATTTCCACACCCAGTTCATCTTCCAGATCGCGAATGTGACGACTGACACCGGACTGCGAGGTGAAAAGTGCATTAGCGACTTCAGTGAGGTTAAACTCGCAACGGGCGGCTTCTTTGATAATTTTAAGTTGCTGGAAATTCACGCGCTTTTCCCCTCTATTATCTGCTAAGTTGCCTTTATGTTAAGGAAGCAAATTGATAGCAACAAATAATAAAAAAGGGTTTGTTATGCGATTTAGAGATAAGGAGTGAGCCGCTTCCGTGCGCGCCCAACAACTGGAGGGTAATTAATTAGCTCACTAACATCAGTTCACGATCTTCAACCAGCGGTTTATTCAGCAGCGACAGCAGAATATTTTTCACTGCCTGGGCAGAAGGCGAAAGTGGCAGACGCGCAGAGACATTCAGTGACAACGGCAGATTGAGCGACGGACTGTTAATCCGGGCCATCCACGCATTGGTGGCGCTAACCAGCGCACGTGCAGCGGATTCAGGTAGCACGGTAACGCCCATTCCGCTGGAGACGGCGGCAGTCAGGGTAGCAATAGATTCAATTTCACCAATAATCCGCGCGCTCAGACGACGCAGTGAAAACGCTTCATCAACGCGTTTACGTACCGCGCTGTAATCGCGTGGCAGGAACAGATTCATCAATGCCACATCGGCCAGATCGATGGTTGGACCCGGGCAGGTCGTGGCGCCCACCAGATACAATTCTTCTTTCATCAGCGGCATGCTGGTGATACCGGCCGTTGGCGCACGGTCATAAAGTACCGCCATGTCAAGCTGACCATTCATCACTTTTTCGTTTAATGACGCGCCGCTATTT
Source organism: Pantoea sp. B65 (assembly GCF_047308185.1). NCBI lineage: Bacteria > Pseudomonadati > Pseudomonadota > Gammaproteobacteria > Enterobacterales > Erwiniaceae > Pantoea > Pantoea sp. B65. The sequence goes on along the minus strand of NZ_JAHXPU010000042.1, from coordinate 5,367 downwards.
TCATGCAGATAAACCAGTACGTCCGGAAATTGTTCACGCACCGTTTGTAGCAGTGGCATGGTCAGCGATGAGGCTGCAGTGCCAGGCGCCAGACCGATAGATACCTGGCCATTCAGCGATTGTCCGGCATTAATCACTGCCGTTTGCGCCTGCTCACACTGACGTAAAATGGTCCGCGCATGGGCATAGAGGATCTTGCCCGCTTCCGTTGGCGTCACGCCACGCTTGGTGCGAATCAGTAGTTGCTGGTCCAGTTCATTTTCCAGAGTCGCAACCTGCTGACTGAGTGCAGGCTGTGCAATATGCAACACTTCTGCTGCCTGAGTCAGGCTGCCGATATCGACGATTTTCACGAAATATTTGAGTCGTCTTAAGTTCATTTTGCCTCCGTAACGGATCCCCGAATGCCTGATTGCGGCTGTTAGAATTAGCTTTAACACTGGTGCAGCCATAAGATTGCAATATGCAGGCCAATTATTTCTGTAGCGGATAAAGTAGAAACAGGGCCGAGCTAACAGGCGGTAAAATAAGAGATTCTGATTACCCGGACGCAGATAATCAGTAGCGATAATAGCCATCAGGTCAGATGAGTGTGGTATGACGCACCATCGGAGTGCAAAGAATGCGTTAGTGATGTGCAGTGTAAACGTTACCAGCGAGCGAAAAATGGGCAAAAAAAGGCGGCATCGTAAAGATGCCGCCCGGAAAAATCCGCTGGTTAGCGTTTCTTGCGGTTACGATGCATATCAATGGATACAGCAGCGACAATAATTATGCCTTTAATAATGTCCTGCACGTAGGCATCGACACCAACAAAGGTAAAGCCACTCTTAATCAGGCCGAGGATCACCGCGCCGATCAGAGTACCGGTAATCCGCCCGACGCCCCCCATCAGGCTGCTGCCGCCGATAACCGCTGCCGCAATGGCATCCAGTTCGTAGGACATCCCCATACTTGACTGACCGCTGCTGACGCGTGCCGCCAGTACCACACCGGCCAGGCCGGACAGGCCCCCGGCAATGGTATAAACAATCACCAGGTACTTATTAACGTTGATACCGGATACTTTGGCGGAAGTCATGTTACCGCCGATGGCGTAAACATATTTCCCGTAGCGGGTATGCTTCAGGGCAATATGGAAAATCACCGCTACCACCAGAAAAATGATCACCGGCATCGCGCCCTGGCCTATCGCAGTAAAACCATCAGACAGGAAACTGATTGGATTCCCCTGCGTATAGTACTGCGCCAGACCGCGAGCCGAGACCATCATCCCCAGTGTGGCAATAAATGGCGGTATTCCCGTGCGGGTAATCAGAAAGCCGTTAACGATCCCGCATAACAGTCCGACCCCAATCCCGGCGACAATCGGTACCACTGCCGGCATATTGACCAGCGACGGAAACATGGGTGACAGGCTGTCAGAAGTTTGTGCCAGGCTGGCGGCGACCACCGCGCTAAGCGCGATCAACGAGCCGGATGAGAGGTCAATACCGGTGGTAATAATGACCTGAGTCACCCCCACCGCAATAATCCCGATAATGGCAACCTGAAGAACAATCAGTACCAGGCGATTTGGGTTCAGCAAAAAAGACTGATCGCGCACATACCAGCCGGAGATTTCAAAAATCAGCGCAATGCCGACCATGACCAGAAAGATACCAGTATCTTTCGGCAGTTTACTTTTTATATTCGCGAACAGTGAACTGCGCTCCACAGGCTGCTGCGAACTGACTTTTACGTTACTCATAATTTTCCCTCACGCCTTACTCAGATGCCAACGACATAATGGTTTCTTGATCGGCATCTTCTTTATTGAGAATGCCGGTAATACGACCTTCATGCATCACCATTACCCGGTCGCTCATGCCAAGAATTTCCGGCAGTTCAGACGACACCATAATGATGGCGACACCGCGGTTCGCCAGTTCACTGATCAGACGATAAATTTCTGCTTTCGCGCCAACGTCAATGCCGCGCGTAGGCTCGTCAAGAATCAGGATTTTGGGTTGTGCCAACAGCCAGCGTGCAATTAACACTTTCTGCTGATTACCGCCGCTGAGGTTATTGATAATTTGATCCATGGTAGGAGTTTTAATATTCAGCCGACGAATTTGCTCCATACAGTCTTTCGCCATCTGGATATGGCTGACAAAACCCGCACGGCTGATATATTCCGGCATATTGACGATGCTCATATTCTCCATCACCGACAACACCAGGAACAGTCCGGACTTTTTGCGGTCTTCTGTCAGAAACGCCAGCCCTTTCTCAATCGCCACCGACGGTGATTCGATTTTGGTCGGGACGCCGTCAATCAGCACCTCCCCACTGTCATACGATGTCATGCCGAACAGACTTTCCATCACTTCACTGCGTCCGGCACCGACCAGTCCGGCGACGCCGAGGATTTCGCCGCGGCGCACGCTGAAACTGACATCGTGAAACTTGCCTTTCTGCGTCAGGTTACGCACCGTCAGCACATCTTCACCGATATCGCTTTCGAACTTCGGAAACAGCTGGGTTAATTCGCGCCCCACCATCTGAGTAATCAGCGACTGGCGCGTATAACTGGCGGTATGGTCGCTGGCCACCCAGGCGCCATCGCGGAAAACACTGACTTCATCGGTAATGGCAAAGATCTCATCCATTTTATGGCTGATATAGATGATGGCTTTACCCTGCGTCCGCAGGTCACGAATAATGGTGAACAGATGCGCCACTTCGCCTTCGGTAAGGGCTGAAGTCGGTTCATCCATAATCACAATGTCGGCATTCCACGAGACTGCTTTGGCAATTTCCACCATCTGCTGTGCCGCGATACTCAGTTCACCCACCATCTGCTCGGCTTTCAGGCGAATATTCAGTTTGCTGAGCAGCGCCTGGGTCATTTTGTTAAGTTTGGCGTGATCGACAAAACCGAACCTCATTGGCTCACGACCTAACCAGATGTTCTCGGCCACCGTCATGTGCGGTACCAGGTTGAGCTCCTGGTGGATCATTGAGATGCCTGAACGCAGAGCGTCCAGGGTATCCTCAAACTGCACCGGCTCACCTTTAATGCGAATGATGCCGTCATCGGGACGGTAAATCCCGATGAGGCATTTCATTAAAGTCGATTTACCCGCGCCATTCTCCCCCATCAGAGCATGAACCGTTCCTGGCTTAACGCGTAACGACACCTTATTCAGTGCTTTTACACCAGGGAAAAACTTGCTGATGCCTTCGGCTTCAAGCGCATAAGCGGTCATACATCACCTCCGTACTGCCGGGTCAGAAACGATTATTTAAGGTTGCGATTGGTAAACTCGACGTAGTTTTCTTTCGTAATCAACTGATAAGGGATCATCACGTTCTTCTGCACTTTCTCGCCTTTCACCAGTTTGATAGCGGTTTGTACTGAACCTTCACCCTGCCCTTTGGCATCCTGGAACACCGTGGCGACCATTTTGCCGTTCTTGATCATCTGCAGGGCGTCAGGCGTACCATCCACACCGGCAATCAGCACATTGTTGCTGTTTTTACCCAGCGCCTGCAGGGCGCCAATCGCCATTTCATCGTTGTTCGAAGCGATGGCGTTGATATCATCACCCGCCGTCATCCAGTTACTGACCACATCCACCGCGTCGTTACGGGTAAATTTCGCGGTCTGTTTCTGCACAATTTTGATCCCCGGATACTTCGCTGCGACGGCTTCCACACCTTTAGTACGGTCGCGGGTCGCTTCATTCGCCAGGTCACCCAGCAGTATCGCCACGTTACCTTTACCGTTCATCGCTTTAGCCAGCGCTTCCATCTGTAAACGGCCTGCCAGTTCGGAATCGGAGCCAACGTAAGCCATTTTATCGGTCAGCGGCGCCTGTGGACGGCGGTTAACAAACACCAGTGGCACCCCGGCTTTTGCCGCCTGATCCATAATTGGTTTCACCGCATTGGTATCCACCGGGTTGACGATGATTGCGTCAACGCCCTGACCAATAAAGTTCTGTACCTGCTGCAGCTGCTGAGCAACATCGCCTTTCGCATCTTCAACTTGCCCTTGCACACCGTCTTTCTGCATCTCTTTCTGAATTGCGGTGCGCACGATGGTAAGGAAGTTGTCATCAAACAAGGCCATGGAGACGCCGACCTGAAGGTCTTTTGCAAAGACGGCGGTTGGCAACATACAAGCTAACATCGACGCTACGATCGCTTTTTTGAAGTTCATGGATAACCCTTATTATCGTTAACATGCGCAGGCTGGCTGGACGACGAATGAAAAATATCTTTTACATTCACTCAACCTCACCGTACGGCTTTATGAGTAGGTAGAGTACAGAGTCTCTGATTCTGCTGTTAAAATTGCTGCATACTACTTTTGTTCAACTTGTTGTTAATTAAAATTTAAATTTCAAAACTTTGTTTCATTTTACCGGGAAAAGTAACACAGGTTAGCAATTTAGTTTATTTGTTTCATAATAAGTACGTTTGAAACTTTCATAATAAAAGCACTGAAACGCGCGTTTTAAAATCAGCAAATAACAAAAATTTGACACACATCTAACATCTGCCCCGAAATCGCTTTAAATTGGGATCCAGTCAGCAGATTAGATTTCAGCCATAGCAGCCGGAAAAGCAGCAATTCGCTGTTTTTGCCAGCAAACGCACTGAAAAGGCGAATTCCACCTTTGACATTTGCCAGGGGCATCGTTAATATTCGCCCCGTTCCAACGATTCCTCTGTAGTTCAGTCGGTAGAACGGCGGACTGTTAATCCGTATGTCACTGGTTCGAGTCCAGTCAGAGGAGCCAAATTTTAGTTCTTATGCGTCCCTGCGAATCCTTATGTTTTAGCGATTCAACGGGATAGCGTAAAAACTCTTCCCGATGCGTTTTCAGTTTTCCCTCTGCATCGGGAACAACTGGTGGTCTGATCTGGGGTCTTTCACTTCGATAACGGAGCGACCCCAAAATGTCTCTTAGCGATGCGAAAATCCGCACTCTCAAACCATCATCAAAACCCTTTAAAGTTTTCGACTCACACGGTCTGTATCTGCTGGTCAATCCGACAGGTTCACGTCTGTGGTATCTCAAATATCGTTTCTGTGGAAAAGAATCGCGTCTGGCTTTCGGTCCGTGGCCGGTTGTTTCGCTGGCGGAAGCGCGTCAGCAGCGCGACGGTATCCGTAAATTGCTGCTGCAGGATATTGACCCGGTGCAACAGCGGAGCACAGCAAAAGCCGCCCGCGCCCGGGAAAATGCTTTTCAGTCAGTGGCGCTTAACTGGCACAGAAGCAACAGGACCTGGTCTGAAAACCATTCAGCCCGCCTGCTTGCCAGCATGAGCAATCATATTTTCCCGGTCATTGGGCATATTGCCGTAACAGAG